>NZ_CP089974.1:1516579-1819895 GCF_030177935.1 Moraxella haemolytica | reverse complement strand
TGTTAGCGAGTCGGACAAGGCGGTAGCAGACGCCATCATGAGTGCATCTGGTCTTGTGGCTTGGCTTGATGATGAAGCACTGATGCACGCAGTAACAGCGGCGGCAGGCTCTGCCCCTGCCTACTTTTTTTATATCCTAGAACACATGATTGATAAGGCGGTCGAGCTTGGTCTTGGTACTGATGACGCAAAGGCACTTGTCATTCAAAGCCTTATCGGTGCAGGCGAGCTTGCTAGACATAATAACCCTAAGACCTTGCGTGAGCAGGTAACCTCAAAAGGCGGTACGACCGCAGCAGCTTTGGCTGTCTTTGGCGAGCGTGATGTCGGCGAAGTCATTCGGGCAGGAATGCAAGCGTGTGTTGACCGCAGCATAGAACTTGGCAAGCCGTCAGCTTAGCCTTTGACCATTTCATCTATACAGACAGACAGTTATGAACACGCCACTTTATATTATTGTTAATATGCTCATCAACTTTGCGTTGCTGGTATTATTCATTCGCTTTATGTTTGGGTTTGCCGAGATTGAAGCGAGCAACCCCTACGCCCAAGCCATCAAGCGCATGACAGGTATCGTAGATACGCTATCAAGGGCTGTGCCGAATGTGGGAGCAGGTCGCATCAGTCTTGCTGCTATTTTGCTCATGCTGATGCTGTATTGGCTCAATTTGGCGGCGAATGCGTTCATTCTTGAACGACCCATCAATGAGATTACGCTGTTTTTTGCAGGGACGCTACAGGCGATTATTAAGTTTTTATCAATGATGCGTTATATCATCATCGGTTCTGTGGTGGCGAGTTGGGCGATTATGCTGTTTAATGCCAACCATCCGGTCATACACATTGCCATGCAATTATCCGAACCCATCATCGCTCCCTTTCGCCGTATCATGCCGAGTCTGGGTATGATTGATTTATCGTCCATCGCTGCGTTATTTGCATTCATCTTGGCAGAAGATTTTATTGGTATTATTGGGCACAACATTTTATCTAGAATGTGATATTTGGGCAGGTCTGACGGTGTTTTTTGCTGTGGCGATTGACCTATTTTTACCATTTTTATTTTTAACTTATTTTTTAGTATTTTAAGTAGCTTGTATCATGACAGTCCAATCCATTCATCAATCAGTCATTGCCAGTAAGCAGGGCAAGGCAAAAATCTCCACACCAAGACTTCCCATCGCTCTTGCCATGCTATTATCGCTTGTGGCGGGGTTGGTATTTAGTTTTTCGCTTGCTCCGTATTATCTGTGGCCACTTGCCATTTTTTCTGTCATGGGGGTATATGCCTTGCTCATCAATGAGATGAGCACTCGCCGAGCGTTTTGGATTGGGCAGGCGTATGGTTTTGGTGTGTGGGTGGTTGGTGCGTCATGGTTGTACAACTCTATTCATGAGTATGGTAATGTACCAGCGTGGGCGGCGGCGGTGATGATTGGGCTGATGGCACTGATTATGGGGCTGTTTCATGCGGTATCTGCTTGCGTATTTGTGCGTTTTTTGGGTCGTCAGCCACTTGCATTTGCGTCATTGTGGGTGGTACAAGAATGGCTAAAAACATGGGTGCTTTCAGGCTTTCCTTGGCTGTTTGTGGGATATGCCTTTACTGAGCAGTCGTGGATTTCTGGTATTGCCCCTGTGCTTGGTGTCTTTGGTATCAGCTTTGTGGTGGTGCTGTTTGCCGCATCGGTGGTTGAGTTATTTTACCAAAAAGTTGGATTTTTAGTGCTGTCAATACTTGCCATATTGGTAGGTTTTGTGCTTCAGTCGGTGGATTGGGTTGAGCCTGATGGCAGAACGCTGTCCGTGTCTTTGGTGCAAGGCAATATCTCTCAAGATATGAAATGGCTCACTGACTATCAAACACAGACGCTTGAGATTTATGACAATCTCACAAAGAGCGAGTGGGGGCGTGATGTGGTGGTATGGCCTGAGGTAGCAATTCCGATGTTTCATGATGAAGCCATGCCATTTTTGCAAGACATGGCAAAACAAGCTCATGACAGCCAGTCAAGTTGGATAACAGGACTGCTTTACCGAGACCTAAAGGGTTATGATGAGAATAAACACGCCTATCCACCGATTTACAACAGTGTGGCAGCGATTGATGCTACTGGCGATAGTCTTTACAGGAAACAACAGCTTGTACCATTTGGCGAGTATATTCCATTTGAAGGAATGCTAAATATCCTACCAAATCTGGATAATATGCAAGGCTTGATGAGCATTAGTCGTGGTCATGCCAATCAATCGCCATTGGCAGTGAAAGACCACACCATTGGTGCGGCGATTTGTTATGAGGTCGCCTATCCTGATACCACACGCCATAATGCAAAAAATGCCGATGTGCTAGTAACGGTTTCAAATGATGCGTGGTTTGGCACGACAGCAGGACCTTGGCAGCACCTACAAATAGTGCAGATGCGTAGCCTTGAGACAGGACGATATTTTATGCGTGCTACCAACACAGGTGTAACTGCCATCATCAATCACAAAGGTGGTATTGACGCCATTGTACCGCAGTTTGAGCGTACGGTATTGCGTGGCGAAGTGCCAAGTCTAATAGGTGTGACGCCATTTGTACGCTTTGGTAGTTATCCGATATTGGCACTGGCTTTATTGTTGATTGTATTTAGCTTTGTGGCAAGAAAAAGCAGTATATCAAGCAGCCGCACCCAAAGATATTATACCGCCAAAGGCGTGCGTGATTGATTTTTGGGCTATTTAGTAAGCTTTTTGTACAATAATTCCTTGATATGCGAAAGGAATTGTACAAAAATACAAAAATTGGTATATAATAGGGTAAAGTTTACCCAAACCGTTATCCCAAATACTTAATTTAATTAACCCATCGTTACGACAGGTGATTTATGGCACATGATGCATCAAATAATAACCCAATCAAAGAGTCGGTTACTGCTCTTGTTGGTATCGTTCTTTTACTTGTGATGATTGTTGCTATTGGTATTTCTGCTTTTCTCCGTCCAGCAGGCGAGCATCAGCCAGCAACACCAACTGAACAAGAACAGACTGTAGAGTCAAGTACGGCAGAAGCACAGCCTACTCAAGCGAGCGACACGGCAGTGGCTGAAGCTCAAGATAAACTTGAGCAAACGGCAGAAGATGCCCAAGCACCAACTCAAGCAACAGCAACTGAAGATAAGCCTGCTGCTCAGACTGCACCAGCAGACACCACCAATACCGCTCCAATGCCTAAGGTGGCAGAAGACAAGCAAGCTACTCAAGAAGAAGCTACTGAAACGGACAAGCAAAAATAAGCCTGATTGTTATTAGGATAACTTAAAGAAGCATGCTTGATTTTTAAGTTATTTTTGCAGATAAAACCTTGCTCGATGAGCAAGGTTTTTTATTTGTATTTATCATCAAGCAAATCCAAACAAGTTGTGATAGAATAACCAAGCATTTACTATCAATTGTCATTGATTATCAATCTTAACAATTCCCAAAAAAGGAGCGGATATGACAACCAACATCCATCGTGAGCGTGTGCAGAGTCTTCGAGCTGTGATGCAGTCGCATCAAATTGACGCATTGATTATCCCATCGGCTGATCCGCACATATCAGAATATTTGCCTATCTATTGGCAAGGTCGTGAATGGGTTTCTGGGTTTACAGGTTCTGTGGGCACTTTGGTCATCACCCAAGACTTTGCAGGGCTTTGGACGGATGCACGCTATTGGGTACAAGCACCCATACAGCTTGAAGGTACAGGCATCGAACTTAAAAAAATGACACAAGGGCACCCAACTTTTGGTAAGTTTTTGGCAGAAAATCTACCAAGTGGTGCGACGGTTGCGATTGATGGGGCGGTGCTGTCTGTATCGGAGAGTACTACTTTATCTGAGATTTTTAAGGACAAAAACATTAAACTTGCCACCGAATCTGATCTATTACAGTCAGTATGGCATGAGCGTCCTGCCTTGCCAGATAGTCCAATTTATCCGCACGGTGAGTTGTTCATTGATGAATCTGCTACTGCTAAGTTCGCCAAAGTGCGTGCCAAGATGAGTGAGTTGGGGGCTGACCATCATCTGATTTCTAGTCTTGATGACATCGCATGGCTGACCAATCTGCGTGGTAGTGATGTGTCGTTCAACCCTGTTTTCTTGTCGCACTTACTCATCAGCCAAGATTGTGCAACTTTATTTGTTCATCAAAATAAACTAAATGACGCAGCAAAAGCAGTACTACTGGCAGCAGGTGTTCAGATTGATGATTATGACAATGTGTCTAAGGCGTTATCAATGTTATCAGGCGTGCTACTGATTGATCCTGCCAAAGTGAGTGTCGGTACGCTAAAAGAGATAGGTGGGCTAAGCGTTGTATATGCCACCAACCCAAGCACCGTATTTAAGGCGGTCAAGACCACATCAGCATTGACCCATATTCGCCAAGCGATGCGACAAGATGGAGCGGCGTTGTGTGAATTTTTTAGTGAATTTGAAAAACGCATCAAAGAAGGTGTTGCCACCAGTGAGCTTGATATTGCCGATATGCTGACCGAGGCTCGTAGTAAACAGCCACACTATGTTTCGGCAAGTTTTGATACCATTGCTGGCTTTCAGGGCAATGGGGCAATCGTCCACTATAAGGCGACCCAAGCGTATCATGCCAATATCAAAGGTTCTGGATTGCTACTGATTGACTCAGGGGCTCAGTATTATAATGGCACAACCGACATTACTCGTATGGCAGGCGTGGGCGATATCAGCGATGATGAAAAGCGTGATGTTACTTTTGTTTTAAAGGCACATATTGCCCTAGCCATGGCGGTTTATCCTGTGGGTATTTTATCGGCTGAGATTGATGTACTGGCACGCAATCAGCTATGGCAACAGGGTCTTGATTATGGGCATGGCACAGGTCATGGCGTGGGTTATTTTCTAAATGTTCATGAAGGTCCACAAGTCATCTCTCGTACTGCACCTGTGTTGCCAGAACGCACCCTGCAACTTGGCATGGTTACCAGTAATGAGCCAGGGTTATACCGTGAGGGTAAGTGGGGTGTTCGCCTAGAAAACCTAGTAGCAACCATACCTGCTCATAGCACCGAATATGGTGAGTTTGCTAAATTTGAAGACTTGACCTTATGTCCGTTTGACACTCGCTTGATTTTGCCCGAGCTATTGACTGCTCAAGAAAAAGACTGGTTGAACAACTATCATCAAAAAGTGCATGATGAGCTACTTGATTTGGTTGATGGTGATGCTAAGGCGTGGCTCATTGAACGCACGCAGGCGATTTAAGCGGTGCTTATCTTGACCCAACCCAAAATCCGTCCAAAAAGGGCGGATTTTTAGGGCTTGTCTTAAGCTAGGGCTTAAGACTTAGGACTGTGCCATCAGTCGGATAATCGCCCCCACCTTGTCGGTGCATTCTTGGTATTCATCAGCCATATCAGATTTGATGGTAATGCCGCCACCTGCCCAAAGCTCGCATTTGTTGGATTGTTGTAAGGTGCGAATCAATACATTCCACACGCCTGACCCATCAAAATTTAGATAACCCATTGTCCCACAATACGCCCCACGAGGTGAGACTTCTAATTCATGAATAATCTCACACGCCCTTTTTTTGGGTGTGCCTGTGATAGAGCCTGCGGGCAAAGAACCAAATAACACTTCCAGAGAATGCGTATGATTTAATTGTGCTGTGATGGTGCTAACCATATGATGAACATTTTGAAAACTCTCAATGGCAAAGCGTTTTGGGGTTTTTACCGTGCCGATATGGGCGTATTTACCCAAATCATTACGCAGTAAATCCACAATCATCAAGTTTTCGCTGATGTCTTTTTCGCTATTTGCCAGTTCATTTTTTAGTTCATCATCAAGCATAGGGTCGCTGTGTCGTGGGCGTGTGCCTTTGATGGGCTTGGTGGTAAGATGAATGTGATTGTTTTTTTGATAAAACTCAAAAAACAACTCTGGCGATACTGACAAAAGTTCAAAACCATTTAATGACAAATAACCTGCAAAAGGGGCATTCATCGTTCGCCCCAAAATGGGCAAAAAACTTGCCAAGTCGGTCAAATCTGCTTGCCAACTTTGGGTTAGGTTAATTTGATAGGTGTCGCCTGCTTTGATGTATTCTTGAACTTGATTAAAAGCATGGGCATAATCCACCTTTTTCCATGATGGGACAAATTGGGCGGATGTTGGTTGTGGTAATTTTTGATTGAGTAAATCGTTTAATGTAGCTTTTACTTCATCAAAAATGTACACATCATCATTCATGCCAATCAAGCTAAATCCATATTCGCATGGCTTTAAATAAATATCATAATGCCCAAAATAAGCACAAGGCTGATTTGGCTTGATGGCAATATCAGCATTTAATTCATGAGCGGACAGGTCGTAACCAATAAAACCCATCAAGCCATGTGTGTAGTCGCCTTGATGTGTGGGTGTGATGGTTTGGTTCTGGCAATAGGCGATAAGCTCGTTTTGCCAATCAGTATAAGTAGATGTATAGCGTTGAGATTTGGTATGGCGTGCTTGTCTATCTATCAATAGCGTATCTGTAAAAGTCGCTATCCATGATATGACAGGGCGAATGCCGATGACAGGGCGGTGATTATTGTTTAAAAAACACACCTGCCAATCAGGGTGATGTGTGGCAATGAGTGCGACCAGTTGGCTTGGGGTGTGCGTAGTATGAATGGGGTATGTGAGCATGGTGGAAGTGAATAGACTGATGACAGGCAAATTGTAAAACAAAATAGGAAAAAGAAAAAGGGGTGGTTGATGGATTTACTTAGCTCATTTATTCATTTAAATTAAAAGACACCAAGAACGGTTGTAAGAACTTTTACTCAATGAATAACCTAAAAGGGCTATGATTTTTTTTTCACAGCCCTTTTGATTGTTAGCCTTTAAACTTTTTTAACACCAAGGCCGAATTTGTTCCACCAAAACCAAAGCTATTGCTCATGGCGGTGTCAATCTCGGTTTGGCGTGTGGTCTGAACGATGTCAAAAGGCTTGGCTTGTTCGTCCATGTTGGTGATGTTAATGCTTGGGGCGATAAAATCATGATTCATCATCAGCACGCAATAAATCAGCTCTTGTACGCCCACCGCTCCTAGGCTATGCCCCGTCATGGATTTGGTTGAGCTGATTGGCGGGGTTTTGTCCGCACCGCCAAACACGTCTGAGATGGCGTGCAACTCAGTGATGTCGCCTAGTGGCGTACTGGTGCCATGCGAGTTTATATAGTCCACCGTGTCAAGCCCTGCTTGAGCCAGTGCGATTTGCATACAGCGAGTTGCCCCTTCGCCACTGGGTGCGACCATTTCCGCTCCGTCTGAGGTCGCTCCATAGCCCACGATTTCGGCAAGAATTGTCGCTCCACGAGCCTGTGCATGCTCTAGAGTCTCCACGACTACCATGCCACCACCACCTGCGATGACAAAGCCATCACGAGTGGCATCATAAGGACGGCTTGCGGTGGTAGGTGTGTCGTTGTACTGAGTACTCATTGCTCCCATGGCGTCAAACATACACGATTGCGTCCAATGCTCGCTCTCTCCACCGCCTGCCAACACCATGTCTGCTTTGCCAAGCTGAATCAGCTCCATCGCATGACCCACGCAATGGCTAGATGTGGCACAGGCAGATGAAAGTGAATAACTGATGCCCTTAATCTTTAAACCAGTGGTTAGCGTTGCTGATACTGTGCTACTCATGATTTTTGGGACAGAGACCGCCCCAACACCACGAAGTCCCTTTGCTTTCATGTTGTCCACCGAATTGACCACATCGGCGGTGCTTGCTCCGCCAGAGCCAGCCACGACCGCAATGCGTGGGTTATTGGCGATATCATCTACACTTAGCCCTGCATTTTTTATGGCAGCAAGTGCTGACACATAGGCATAAAGACTGGCATCTGACATAAAGCGTTTTAGTTTGCGGTCAATGGCAGAGGTATCAAGTAGGCTTTGATCAATCGAGCCTGATACGCAAGACTTAAAGCCATTATCAGCATAGCTTTGATTGTAAATCAAACCAGACTTTCCAGTTTTTAGGCTGTCGGTAACAGTGGCTAAATCATTGCCGATATTTGAGACAATGCCCATGCCTGTAATCACGACTCTTTTCATGGTTTTTCCTTATCAATTAAATAAATTGCCAAGTGTCTCAAAGTTTACACTTGTATTGGTGCTATTGTAACAAATTATTTAACGCATGGGAAAAGTTTTCTAAAGTATTCCGTGTATTTTTTCTACGGATTCTTACTTATCTAAACGCTCTGTAATATTTGATTGATATAGTAACAATTTGCCTAACTTTTTATTTAGCGAAATTGGTGTGTTTATGTTACTCTTTAATGGTTAATTTTTAAGGAGAAAATCATGTCAAACACACCAAAAACCGACAATTTAGACCAATTTGCCGAAGCCCTAGAAAATACCGATGGTGTGGAGGTTGTGGGTCATGTAGATATTGCCAACAAATCAGTGCAAGATGTACTGGTGGTAAAAGGATCTGTCAAAGAAGAAGCGGATCAAAAGGCAGATAAAGCCGAAGAAGCCAAAGCGGTGGAAAAACAGGCTAAAGAACTGATTGAATCAAAAGCAGACATTGCTAAAGAAAAAACCAAAGAAATTAAACAACAAACAGCTGACATAAAGACTGATATTGATGATGTCAAAGATAAGGTTGTTCATCAAACTCAAGCAGTCAAAGAAGTGGTACAGGGTCAGACTGAGGAGTTAAAGGTAGATACCACAGAAAAAATCACCAACTTAAAAGAACAAATCGAGGATGTGGCAGCCGACACCAAAGTAAAAGCCGAGCAAACTTTAGAGACTGCCAAAGATAAAGTAGATACAGTTAAAGGCGAGCTTCAAGAAAAAGCAGATGAGTTAAAAGAAAAAGCAGGGGATGTCATTAACGATGCCCAACAAAAAGCTCAAACGGTCATTGGGGATTTTAAACAAAAAGCTCAAGAGGTGTTAGAGCAGGGCAGGGAGAAGGCGGACGAAGTAAAAGACCAGCTTCAAGAGGTTTTTGAGGAGGTCAAGCAAAGCACTCAAGACCGAGTAGATCACATGGCTTACCAGATTGAAACTCAAGTTGAAAAAATTCAAGCTCAAGGCGAGCAATCTTCACAAGAGAGCCAGTCTTTGCTTGGCAAGATTGGTGTTTATCTGCGTGGTACGAACGCTTCTTTTACTAAGGATTTTACCCCAGTGGATTTGGGTAGTAGTGATTTTGGTGAAGATGCCTTTAGAATGCAAGCATCAACCATTGGTTCGCAATTATTTGGTGGTAGGCTTGCTAAAGCACAGTCTTTGGTGGGTAAGGTAGCTCCAAGCATGGAGGTGGGTAGTTTATCAAAAAAACTCTTTGATAAGGCGGCGTATTGGGCGAACAACTGGGCAAAAAAAGACCTACAAAAGGACAGTCGCTTTGATAAGCTGTCAAGTTTAACCGATGCTGAGCGTGATGATTTTGCACGAGATATCGCCAATCAGAATCGAGCGTTAGCGGTGATGGGCGGATTGTCTGGGCTGTTTGGAGTAAAAGGCGTCATTGCAGATACCGCATGGCTACTGATGGTATCGTTAAAGTCTGTTTATCAGATTGCACTGATTTATGATAAGCCTTTGGTGGGTGTAGAGGGTGTAAAAATTGCCTATGGCGTGTTGTCTGGGGCAAACCTAAGTAAGCTACAAGAAAAACAGGTCATCTTAACTGCACTTGCCTTTGGGAATGTGTTTTTTATCAATGCTCAAGATTCAAGTCTAAAGCAAGAGCTTAAAAATATTGGGCTAAAATACCGTACGACTGATAATTTTGCCAAGCAGCTTGATGATTTTTCACGATACATTGATATTGATAAGCTCAATGTTAGTTGGTTTACACGAATCTTGCCGATGGCGTCAGTGGGTGCAGGCGTGTATTATAATCGTGAGCTCATTGAAGAAGTGCTAGGTACGGCAATGGCAACTTTTTGCCCAAGACGCCCACATCTTTTGACGGACAGCACTCAAAAAGACAACGAACAAGATAGCTAAACTTCTTCATGACTGATAAGAAAGTGGCACAAGGGTGGATGATTTTTCATTCGCCCTTGTATCTTTTTATCTTTTCATCTATAATATATTGCCCCTAAATGGGGAGAGTCGGCTATTTCATTAGATTAGCCATATTGTTAATAACGGGAGAAATTGCCAATGGCAACCACAAACCAACTTATCCGTAAGGGTCGTAAGACCATTACCGAAAAGTCGAAAGTACCTGCACTACAAGCATGCCCACAGCGTCGTGGCGTATGTACTCGTGTATATACTACGACTCCAAAAAAACCTAACTCAGCCATGCGTAAAGTGTGCCGTGTACGCCTAACTTCTGGCTATGAAGTATCTAGCTATATCGGCGGTGAAGGCCACAACCTTCAAGAGCACAGTGTTGTACTGATCCGTGGTGGTCGTGTAAAAGACCTACCAGGTGTTCGTTATCACACCGTGCGTGGTGCACTTGACTGTGCGGGTGTTAAAGACCGTAAGCAAGGCCGTTCTAAATACGGTGCTAAGCGTCCTAAGGCATAAGCCTAAAGACATTTTTTGCGTATTTAGGGTGTGGTGTGCCCAGCCCATTTACGCAGTAAGGCTGGTTAAGCTAGCTTTTATACCAGATTATCCTGAAGATATAAGGAAACTATTATGCCAAGACGTCGTGTCGTCGCTGCCCGTGAAATCCTACCAGATCCAAAATTCGGCAGCCAAACCATCGCAAAATTTATTAACCATGTTATGGTAGATGGTAAAAAATCAGTCGCAGAAAAAATCGTTTACGGTGCACTAGAAACTGTTGCCGCTAAACGCAATGTTGAAGATCCTGTGGCTTTCTTTGAAGAAGTACTAGAGAACGTTCGCCCAACAGTAGAGGTTAAAGCTCGCCGTGTGGGTGGTGCAACCTACCAAGTACCTATGGAAGTACGCCCCTCCCGTCGTACAGCCCTAGCAATGCGTTGGCTGGCTGATGCTGCTACTAAGCGTTCTGAAAAATCAATGGCTCTACGCCTAGCAGGCGAGCTAAATGATGCTGCAGAAGGTAAAGGTGCTACCATTAAGAAGCGTGATGATGTTCACCGCATGGCAGACGCTAACAAAGCGTTCTCGCATTTCCGCTTTTAATTTTATTAAAAGTGTATTTAGCCTTTTTCAAAAAGGCATGGGTTGGGTGCTTGCTATCTGACCCAATGATAAGTCTGGTGGTCATGGTTTATTAACAGACCATCAGACACCAAATTTAATCAGAATTTTTCTAGGAAAAATTATGGCTCGTAAGACTCCCTTAAATAGATATCGTAATATCGGTATCTCAGCTCACATTGACGCAGGTAAAACCACCACGTCAGAGCGTATTTTGTTCTACACAGGTAAAAGCCACAAAATCGGTGAAGTGCATGAAGGTGCTGCAACGATGGACTGGATGGAGCAAGAGCAAGAGCGTGGTATTACCATTACTTCTGCTGCAACCACCTGCTTTTGGTCAGGTATGTCAGACCAATTCCCAGAACACCGCATTAACCTAATTGACACCCCGGGTCACGTTGACTTCACCATCGAAGTTGAGCGTTCTATGCGTGTTCTTGATGGTGCATGTATGGTTTATTGTGCGGTTGGTGGTGTACAACCTCAGTCTGAAACTGTATGGCGTCAAGCAAACAAATATAGAGTGCCTCGTTTGGCATTTGTTAACAAAATGGACCGTACTGGTGCAAACTTCTTCCGTGTGGTTGAGCAAGTAAAAACTCGTCTAGGCGGTAATCCTGTGCCAGTGGTTGTGCCAATCGGTGCAGAAGACAGTTTTGAAGGTGTCATTGACCTACTAGAAATGAAAGCCATCATTTGGGATGTGGAATCTCAAGGCATGAAGTTTGAGTATGGCGACATTCCTGCTGATTTGGTTGATATCGCTGAAGAATGGCGTAACAACATGGTTGAGGCAGCTGCAGAAAGCTCAGAAGAGCTGATGGACAAATACCTAGAAGAAGGCGATTTGTCTCGTGAGGACATCGTTGCTGGTTTGCGTACTCGTACTTTGGCATGTGAAATCCAGCCTATGCTATGTGGTACTGCCTTTAAAAACAAAGGCGTTCAGCGTATGCTTGACGCAGTCATCGAGTTCCTACCTGCTCCAACTGATGTTGAAGCCATCAAAGGTATTTTAGATGATAAAGACGAGACCGAAGGCAGCCGTGAATCTTCTGATGACGAGCCATTTGCTGCACTTGCGTTCAAAATCATGAACGACAAATATGTGGGTAACCTAACCTTCGTTCGTGTGTACTCAGGTGTTGCTAAACAAGGCGATAGCGTGTACAACCCTGTTAAGATGAAGCGTGAGCGTATTGGTCGTATCGTTGAGATGCACGCCAACAGTCAAAACGAAGTTGATGAAGTTCGTACAGGCGATATCGTAGCATTTGTCGGTCTAAAAGATGTAACCACTGGTGATACCCTGTGCGACAACGATAATGTCATTACTCTTGAGCGTATGGAATTCCCAGACCCAGTTATTAGCTTGGCTGTTGAGCCTAAGACTAAAGCTGACCAAGAGAAGATGTCTATCGCTCTAGGTCGTTTGGCAAAAGAAGACCCTTCATTCCGTGTGCGTACCGATGAAGAATCAGGTCAAACCATCATCTCTGGTATGGGTGAGTTGCACCTTGACATCATTGTTGACCGTATGAAGCGTGAATTTGGTGTTGAAGCCAATATCGGTGCACCACAAGTTGCTTACCGTGAAACCATTCGTCAAACCGTTGAAGTTGAAGGTAAATTCGTTCGCCAAACTGGCGGTCGTGGTAAGTTCGGTCATGTTTGGTTACGCCTTGAGCCACTTGACCCAATGGGTGAAGTTGAGTACGAATTTGCTGAAGAAATCGTTGGCGGTGTTGTACCTAAAGAATACCATGCTGCGGTCGATAAAGGTATTCAAGAGCGTATGAAAAATGGCGTTCTAGCAGGCTATCCTGTAGTGAATATTAAAGCGACGCTATATGATGGTTCTTACCACGATGTTGACTCTGATGAATTGTCATTTAAGATGGCAGGTTCTATGGCATTCAAAAAAGGCTTTATGCAAGCGTCTCCAGCACTGCTTGAGCCTATCATGAAAGTTGAAGTAGAAACGCCAGAAGACTACATGGGCGATATCATGGGTGATTTAAACCGTCGCCGTGGTATGGTTCAAGGTATGGACGATTTGCCTGGTGGCACCAAAGCCATTCGTGCTGAAGTACCATTGGCAGAGATGTTTGGTTATGCCACTCAAATGCGTTCTATGTCTCAAGGTCGTGCAACTTACTCTATGGAGTTTGCAAAATATCAAGAAACTCCGAAGAATGTTGCTGACGAAATCATCAAGAAGTTCACCGCTAAAGATGACGACGACGAGTAATTCGTTGCTTGCTTAATCTAAAGCTATGATACGCTCAGTTGTATTTGATAATTGAGCGTATCATAAATCAGTTAATCATTTGCTGGATAATCATTTATCTTAAGCATTCTAAAAAAGGAATAATATCATGGCCAAAGCCAAGTTCGAACGTAACAAACCACACGTAAATGTAGGCACCATCGGTCACGTTGACCACGGTAAAACCACACTAACTGCTGCTATCGCTACTGTTGCTGCTAAGCACCACGGTGGTGAAGCTAAAGACTATGCTGCTATTGACTCAGCTCCTGAAGAAAAAGCACGTGGTATTACCATTAACACTTCTCACATTGAATACGACACTCAAGCTCGTCACTACGCACACGTAGACTGCCCAGGCCACGCTGACTATGTTAAAAACATGATCACTGGTGCAGCTCAAATGGACGGTGCTATCTTGGTTGTTGCTGCAACTGACGGCCCAATGCCACAAACTCGTGAGCACATCCTACTATCTCGTCAGGTTGGCGTACCATACATCATGGTATTTATGAACAAGTGTGACCTTGTTGATGACGAAGAGCTACTAGAGCTAGTAGAAATGGAAGTGCGTGAACTTCTATCTGACTACGACTTCCCAGGTGATGACACACCAATCATCAAAGGTTCTGCACTACTAGGTCTAAACGGTGATCAAGGTCAATATGGCGAACCAGCTATCCTTGAGCTACTAGACACTCTAGACAGCTATATCCCAGAGCCAGAGCGTGACATCGATCGTCCATTCCTAATGCCAATCGAAGATGTATTCTCAATCTCTGGTCGTGGTACTGTTGTAACTGGTCGTGTTGAGTCTGGTATCATCAAAGTTGGTGATGAAGTTGAAATCGTTGGTATCAAAGACACTGCTAAGACTACCTGTACTGGTGTTGAAATGTTCCGTAAGCTACTAGACGAAGGTCGTGCTGGCGAGAACTGTGGTGTACTACTTCGTGGTACTAAGCGTGAAGAAGTTCAGCGTGGTCAAGTACTTGCTAAGCCAGGTTCAATCACTCCGCACACTCAATTTGACGCAGAAGTATACGTACTATCAAAAGAAGAAGGTGGTCGTCACACGCCATTCCTAAATGGCTATCGCCCACAATTCTACTTCCGTACTACTGACGTAACTGGCGCCATCACTCTACAAGAAGGTACTGAAATGGTTATGCCTGGCGACAACGTTGAGATGAGTGTCGAGCTTATCCACCCAATCGCTATGGACAAAGGTCTACGCTTCGCTATCCGTGAAGGTGGTCGTACTGTAGGTGCTGGTGTTGTTGCTAATGTTAAAGGCTAATCTTTAACAAACCAACACAAACCAAAACAAAGCATCAGCTTTAACCCAAAACCCCTGCCAGAGATGGTGGGGGTTTTTGGTTGGGTGGTAAATACCTTGACTTTTTGATGAGTTTTGCATAAGCTAGCTACCACTCTTATTGATATTGGATAAAATAAGACAAGTTGTTTAATCTTAACCAGGAGGATTATTATGGAGCGTCGTCGTTTTTTACAAATGGGTCTGGGTAGTTTGGTTGCCATCAGCTTACCAAAATTTGGTGTGGCAAATCCGACAGCACTCGTGCTAAGCAAGGAGCTTGAAAACAACCCTTTGCTTGATTTTATAGGATTGCCTAACTTTACCGCCATTCAGCTTGAACACATTAAGCCTGCTGTTGATTATGTGATTGAGTATAATACCAATGTGGTCAAGGCGTTAACCACACAAAAGAGCATTACTTGGCAAAACTTCTATGCCCCATTAGAAGATGCTCAAAATAAACTTGAGCGTGTGTGGTCTACTATTAGTCAGTTGCATTCTTTAAAAAACTCTGAAGCGTTGCGAGAGGTATATGGTGATGCACAGAAATCGTTAACAGAATTTTATACATGGTTTGGTATGCACCGACCGCTGTACGATGCCTTTAATCAGTTAAAACAAGGTAAAGAATACGCCAGTTATTCGAAAGCTCAAAAAAAGGCAATTGATAACGCCTTGCTTGATTTTAGACTGTCTGGTGTGGCATTAGAAGGAGAGGACGCTAAACGCTATACTGAAATTTCTACCAGATTGTCTGAGCTATCTACAGATTTTAGTAATAATGTGCTTGATTCTGAGATGGGGTTTGAGATTGTTATTGAAGACAAACAAAAGCTACAAGGTCTTAGTGATATTGCTTTAGCCAGTGCAAAAAAATCAGCCGAGTCAAAAGGCTTATTAGGCTATCGCTTCGGCTTGGATTATCCAAGCTATGCCGCCATCGTTACTTATGCTGATGATCGAAAACTAAGACAACAAATGTTTGAGGCGTACCGAACTCGTGCGTCCGATCAAGGTCCAAATGCTGGTAAATGGGATAATACCGCCATCATGAACGAGCTGGTACAACTCAGATTAGAGCGTGCTAAACTGCTTGGTTTTGAGTCTCATGCTGAGTATTCTTTGGCAAATAAAATGGCAGAAAGTCCAGCTCAAGTGCTTGATTTTTTGGGTGATTTGTTATCACAGACTCACTCTAAGTCTAAAGCGGAAATTCAAGAGCTTGAGGAGTATGCTAAAGACAAAGAACTGTTGTCTAAAACAGATAAGCTGATGCCATGGGATTTGTCTTATTTGACCGAAAAATTCAAGCAAGAGCGTTATGACATTGATAAAGAGATGTTAAGGGCGTACTTCCCTGTAGATAAAGTACTGTCGGGCATGTTTGAGTTGACCAATCGTCTGTTTGGCTTAACTGTGCGTGAAAGAAAAGATGTGCCCGTCTTGCATCCAGGGGTGAGATTCTTTGAGTTATTCAAAGAAGGTAAGCACATTGCTTCTTTTTATCTGGATTTGTTTGCTAGAGAGAATAAGCGAAGCGGTGCTTGGCATAGTGATGTGATGAATCGCTATCAAACGGCTGATGGCTCAATTCAGTTGCCTGTGTCAATGATTGTATGTAACTTTGCCGCCGCCAGTGGCAATGAGCCTGCTTTGCTATTGCATAGAGATGTTGAAACTTTATTCCATGAGTTTGGACATGGTTTACATCATATGCTAACTCAAGTAGATGTACGAGCAGTTTCTGGTATCAATGGTGTGGCATGGGATGCGGTGGAGTTCCCAAGTCAGATTCTAGAGAATTGGACATGGGATATGGATACGCTAGGTTTGATTTCTGGTCATTATCAGACAGGCGAACCTTTACCTAAAGACATGATTGATAGAATGTCTGCCGCCAAAAACTATCAATCGGCAACAGCCATCGTTAGACAGCTTGAGTTTGGTTTGTTTGATTTTCGTTTGCATAGCGAATATCAATCAGGCGATACAGGTGCGATTGCTCGTATTCGTGAGGATATTCGTCAGCGTATTTCTGTGGTTAATGAACCCGCTTGGGTGCGTATGGCACATAGCTTTAACCACATTTTTTCAGGTGGTTACTCGGCAGGCTATTATGGTTATATGTGGGCAGATGTGCTTGCTAGTGATGGTTTTACACGCTTTCAAAAAGAAGGGGTGTTTAATCGCAAGACAGGTCAAGACTTTATTGATGCAGTACTGTCGCAAGGTGGATCTGATGAGCCGATGGCATTGTTTGAGAAGTTCATGGGTAGAAAACCTGATGTTACTGCCTTGCTAAAATCTCGAGGTATTATCTAATCAAGGTACTATCCAAGTAATAAAAAAGCCATAGATGCGATGTCTATGGCTTTTTTATTGTTCTATGGTTTTTGTGCGAGGTGGACTTCATGTAGCGGATAATTATCAAAATCATCGCTATCTTTGCCTTGTTTCTCCAATGTTGCCTTATCCGCCAAATACCGCTCAATGGTCTGTCGCACCGTCTCAAAGGCAAGATTGTCCATGTCTATCTCGTGTGGATAGAACAGTCGGCATTCTAGACTTTCAGGACCAATGCCGAATTTCCCTTCTTTTAGATTTGCCAGATACATGGCGTGAACTTGCCCCCATTGTGGCAGATCAAGCAGGGCATACAGCTTGGTATTTTCTGCCATTCCGTCTGCTTCTTCTAGTGTCTCACGCTTTGCTCCATCTACCATCGTCTCGCCAAGCTCCATGAAGCCAGCAGGAAGCGTCCACAGTCCATAGCGTGGTTCAATGGCACGACGGCATAACAGAATTTGACCTTCATGCACAGCCAGTACGCCACAGATGATCTTGGGGTTGTCATAATGGATATAGCCACAAGCAGGGCAGACAAGGCGTTCTTTGGTATCGCCATCAGGTATGATGTGTGAGGCAGGATTGCCACAGTGTAAGCAGTAGGGCATGGCTTGAGTTTTGGTGTTATAATAAAGTTGATTAAGTTTAAATGAAAACACCTAAAATGACAAATGATTTTATTGATAAGCAGACCGTCTGTGTGCCACCAGAACACCGATTTTATGAGTTATCTACCAGACTAAATGGATATCAGGGAGTAGATGTCTTGCCTTATACGGATAATAATGAGCTGTTGACAGGGCTTATTCGTGAGCAAGCCATCAGGCATTATGAACAACTGCTTAAGAACAAGCCTTTGCCACAAGCGTGTGTTTTGGTGGTCATCGCAGATGAACCAACGACTCGCCTGCTTTTAACAAGGCGGTCAAACAGGCTAAATAGTCATGCAGGGGAGGTGTCCTTTGTTGGTGGTAAGCGTGATGAGATGGACGGAAGCTCTGCTGATGTCGCCTTAAGAGAGGCGTGCGAAGAAGTTGGGCTAAATACAGCGAGTGCTGATATTTTGGGCTATTTGCCGATGCAAATCTCCAAAACAGGACTACTGGTTCGACCTGTGGTGGTCTCGGTGTCTGCTAAGGTGGTGGATACACTGGTGCCCAATGATGATGAAATTGCCAAGATTTTTTGGTTGCCTTTTGAGATGTTAAAGACTGCCCCCAAAGACCACATCTTTGATAGACAACTGACCAACAAGTCCGCCAAGCTACACACTCCAGCTTGGGTCTATGATGTGGATAATGATGGCACGCCAGAGATTGTCTGGGGGCTGACAGGGCGTATTTTGGCAAGTCTTGTTGAGATTGGTTTTAAGATAAAGCATGAGTGGTATTATCGGGTGCGATGAGTCGGCTTTAACTTTGTTGTTGGTCAATGCCCATCATCATTGGAGATAAAATTGGCAATGAGGCTGGCGGTCTTTGTATTAGATGTGCGGTGCTAGATGGTTTTTTGTGTTTATGATGATTGTACCATGTGATTGGGCTGATGGATAAGACTTGCCAGACTTGTGATAAAATGTGCTAGAATAAGCTTGGGTAAATACATAGGAAATAGTAATGAATATTGATGCTTATCACAATAATTTGGCAGTGGTTAAAGACTTTGGTTCGCCACTACTTTGGCAATGGTTCGCCAAAATCTGTGCCATTCCCCATCCAAGCTATCATGAAGAAGCGTTAGCAAAGCACATCATTGATTGGGCAAAGGGGCGAGGGTTGGTAGCTTGGCGTGATGCGGTAGGTAATGTAATTATCAAAAAAAATGCTACCAAAGGCATGGAGGGGCATGAGCCGATTGCCTTGCAAGCCCATCTTGACATGGTACCTCAGGCAAATGCTGATACCAAGCATGACTTTACCACTGACCCTATCATGCTCAGACTTCGCCCTGATGACAATGCGTGGCTGATGGCAACAGGCACAACTTTGGGGGCGGATAATGGTATTGGTATGGCAAGTTGTCTTGCGGTGCTAGAAGCAGATGATTTGGTACACCCTGAGATTGAAGTTCTGCTTACCATGACCGAAGAGGCTGGCATGGTTGGCGTCTTTGGACTACAAGCAGGCGAACTGTCTGCCAAGATGATGATTAATACCGACACTGAAGAGATAGGTGAGGTGTATGTTGGCTGTGCAGGCGGTATTGATGCCAATATTCATCTGCCTGTTACGGTTGATGAGCATGGTTTTGATGGCGGAGTTGCCTTGACCATCAAAGGGCTAAAAGGTGGGCATTCTGGACTGGACATTCATAAAAATCGTGGTAATGCAATTAAGATTATTGCACGCATCTTGGCTGATGTATTGCCTAAGTTTGAGCATTGTTTTGCCATTGCTCATCTGGCAGGTGGTACGCTAAGAAACGCCATTCCTAGAGAAGCGACGGTGCATCTGCTCTGTGATAAAAGCGTGGGTAGTGAGTTGGCAGAAGCGTTACAACGAGCTTTTGATGTCATCTATGGTGAGATTGCTAAGGCAGAGCCTAAGTGTACTTGTGTGCTTGAATCTGTGAATGCCAAGCGGTCTTTGAGTGTGGCAGATACCACCAAAGTCATTCATCTACTAAATACTTTGCCAAATGGTGTGGTGCGTTATTCTGATGTGGCAGAAGATACGGTTGAGACTTCTTTGTCTTTTGGTGTAGTAAATCTAAAAGATGATGGACTTTATGCTGATTTACTCGTTCGTTCACTGGTAGAATCTGGCAAAGAAGCAATCTGTTCGGTTTTGGCAAGTTTGGCTGCTTTGGTGGGGGCTTCAGCTGAGTTTACAGGCAGTTATGTGGGTTGGAATCCTGACCAACATTCTAAAATTACGCCGTTGACTAATGAATTGTACGCCCAGATTTTAGGGCATGAGCCTGCTGTTAAAGTGATTCACGCAGGGCTTGAATGTGGTCTGATTAAGCAAAGCTATCCTAAGATGGATATTGTCTCTATTGGACCTACCATTAAAAATGCCCACTCACCTCAAGAGATGGTGCATATAGACAGTGTGAATGTTTATTGGCAGTTACTGACAACAATTTTGGCAAATGCCCCAAAAAGATGATGAGATGGCTTTGATGTCTGACTTGATTTATGGGCGAGATATTGATGCAACAGATGGGCTTAGAGAGTGTTTTTGGGAGCGTTATACGCTACATGAGATGAACGATGCAGAATGGGAAGCACTTTGTGATGGCTGTGGGGTGTGTTGTCTGGTGAAGTTCTTGGACGATGATGATCCTCGCTTTACTGAGTACACAGATGTTGCGTGCCAGCTTTTAAACTGCCAGACAGGGCATTGTTCAGATTATGCCAATCGCAAAGCACAAGTTCCTGACTGCATTCGTCTGACTGCCGACATGGTGGCAGATATGATGTGGTTACCTAGACATTGTGCGTATAAGCGATTGCATCTAGGGCAAAATTTACCACATTGGCATTATTTGTTAGCAGGTCAGCAAAGGCACGAGCTTGCCATGAATAAAGTGGGGGTGCGTGGTCGCTGCGTGCCTGAGACGGCTTTTGATGAAGATGAGATAGAAGAGCGGATTATTCGCTGGGTTAAAGTCTGATGGTTGGTGGGCGTTTGACCATACAGATAACTGCTACAAAATAACGCTTGAATAATCTTGATAAATCCGCTACATTAAACATGATTTTTCTGCTGATTTCTTGGCAGATTTTTAAGGATTAAGAGGCTTTTTATGTCTGATGACAGTCATTCGGGCAGTTGGACTCGTGGGCTTAAACGCTGGCTATCCACTGCCCCTGAAACTCGTGATGATTTATTAAAATTAGTGCAGGATTCTCGCCAATTTTTGGAGCCTGATACGGTTGATATGCTTGAGGGTGTACTTGACCTGCCTGCCACTCAAGTGCGTGAAATCATGACGCCACGCCCACAGTTATCTACCATCAGTAGCGATGATGATATTGCTGATGTGCTGTCGGTGCTACTTGAGACAGAGCATTCTCGCTATCCTGTCTTTGATAGCCATGATGACAATGCAGTTATTGGTATTTTGTTGGCTAAAGATTTGATTCCGATTTTTGCAAAGCGTGCCAAGGGCGATGATTCCCCTTTTATCCTAAAAGATATTGTCAGAAAGCCTTTGTATATCAACGAAAACGCTCGTTCGGATACGCTTTTAAGATTGCTACAAAAAGCACAAGTGCATATGGCGGTTGTCTTAGATGATTTTGGTTCGGTTTCAGGTATTGCAACGATGGAAGATTTGCTTGAAGAAATTGTTGGTGACATCGTTGATGAGCATGATGATATTGATGAAGACAGTACCATTAACAACATCATAGCCCACCCCACCAAAGAGGGTGTATGGCTAGTACAGGCATCTACCCCGATTAGCGATTGTAATGAAATTTTGGGTTCTTGTTTTAATGATGAAGATGTTGATACGATGGGTGGGATTGTCATGCAGGCATTAGGCTCAGTTGGTCATCTAGAGGGTGAGCAGGTGCAGATTAATGATTGGTATATTACCGTTATTGATGTTGAAGGGCGATTTATCCGCTTGCTTGAGATGGCTTATTTGCCATAGACGGCGTAGTGGTATTAAGCACAAAAAAACACAACGAAGCAGTTGTGTTTTTTTGTGCTTAAGTTTTATATTTATTATCATACTCAAAGTTAGCTAAATTTTTAATAATCAAAGTATTAAGTTCATCTTGTGTTATCTCAACACATTTTTGACTCATGGGTTGATTTCTTTTTTCTTGATGGCTTAACTTTCAATTCCCAAATATATAAGTAGAGCTGATATCCCTAGTGGCGTATGGACTTATTGATGCAAACTAAATTTGTAATTCTTATTTTTTTTTGATTTATTATGTTATTATTTAAATTTAGGAATGGTGATCGATGCCACTGTATAAAAATGCCTTAGATATTATCCGTACCAATTTGGAATAACTGCAAAATGGTGAACGCCCTAAATTTGTCGCAATAGGTAAATTAACTGATGAACAATTAACCACAATCAATCAAAAACAAACCGAAAAAGATTTGCCCATTGTTCAATGCAATGAGATTTTATACATGGGGAGGCATCACTATAATAGCTGAGTTATCCAAGATGGCTATAAAATATCCGATCTAATAAAACAGATTGAAAGTGCGATGGCAAAGAGCAGTATTGTTGAAAACAACAAGGTGCTAAAAAGTACTATTTTAAGAGATGATGGCTATGGAAATATGGTTTGGGATTGGGCGATTTTTGAGATGACGGCAAAACAACCGAAAATAGAGCTATTTTCAGTCATTCCTAAAGGTGATGACAACAAGCCACCAAAATAAAATCCGCCTATATGCTACCATACAAGCGGATTTTGGTACTATAAAACGCAATCTCGGTTAACTTAGAACTCCGACGCCCTTGCGTTCAAATTTAATATAATGTATTTTTGAATAAAAATCAAGGTATTTTGATTGATTAAAAATTTTACCGATAATTTTTTTGCATATAATTATTTATCAACGCAAACAGCCATACTAAACTGGGTTGTTAATAAACCGATTGGGAATCAGCTGGGCTGATGGCGTATTGGGGTGAGGAGTGTCAGCGTGCCTTAGTGTACTGATGATCCAAGCATCGGCATGCTTGATGGCGTCGATCAGATCATCGCCCATTGCCAGTCGTCCTGCGATATGACTGGCCAAAGAGCAGCCAGAGCCATGAAATTCACCAGTTAATCTAGGAATGATGCTGGTGTGCACAATCTGCTCATCAACATATAAAAACTGCTTAATATCACCATCATGAAAATCGTGCGAGGTCTTGACAAGTACCGCACGCACGCCTTGTTGGTTTAGTTTTTTGGCACAATCGTGTAAATCATCAAGACCTGCCAAAGCACGCAGTTCATGTGTGTTTGGTGTGATGAGTGTGGCATAAGGCAATAGTGCGGTAAACGCCTTGACAAGCGTGTCTTGATCACCTAGGCTGCCTCCTGAATTGGCGACGAGTACAGGGTCTAACACAAAAGGTATGTCTTTGGGAATACGACCACTTTTAAATAAATCCGCCAATGTTTGAATGTTGTCTGTCGTGCCTAGCATACCTGATTTGATGGCTTTGATGGGCAGGTCATCAAGTACTGCCGCCGCTTGAGCCTTTAGCAGTTCACTGGATACCGCATCAAAGCCAAAAACCGCTTGTGAGCTTTGTATTGTGATGGCGGTGCAAGCGACTGTTGCGTGTGCACCTGCCACTCCGATGGATTCAATGTCTGCCTGCAGACCTGCACCGCCAGATGGGTCAAGCCCTGAAAAACACAGTACCACAGGTCGCATGGTAGGGGTATTGACGATATTGGTAGTATTCATGAGATGTCCTTAAGAGTTCTATTAAACTAAATCATATCATAACAAAAAATCTACCTAAGTGAATATTTTTCACCAAAAAAAGCGATGAGTGGGCGGTGGGTGATAAAAATTAAATCGCCAAGCAATAAAATGACAATAAATATAGAAATTTGTCAGAAATTTTTGAAAAAACTACTTGCAAATCATGAAAATTTTGCTATAATTATCGCCCACAACATACTGTGATTTATCACAGGATTTTGTAAAACGGTGACGTGGGTGAGTGGCTGAAACCACATCCCTGCTAAGGATGCATACGGGAAACTGTATCGAGGGTTCGAATCCCTCCGTCACCGCCATTTATTTTTCTAGTCCATAAAGATTTTAAAAATAAATTAAAAAAAGGCTTGACATACTAAAAAATTATAGTATAATAGCCCACCATCAAGACGACAACACTGAGTTGAATATCTTGATAAATCACGCACCCGTAGCTCAGTTGGATAGAGCACTTGGCTACGAACTAAGGGGTCGGGAGTTCGAATCTCTCCGGGTGTGCCATATTATAGAGAATCACCAAAGCTAAATAGTTTTGGTGGTTTTTTTATTTTGTATTTTATTTGTCCAATGGGTAAATTTGCTGATTTCGTGTTAAAATACGCAATACGAATCAACAGATGATGTATCAAAAAAATATGACCAAGACCACCCAAGCTCATACAACCCCAACAATCGCCACTGCTCGTGATGAGCCGATTGTCATCGCTACGCCCATCACTCGTCTATTTACCATGCTGTATGATGGTATGTTGATTTTGGCGATGCTGTTTTTGACAGGAACGGTGCTGTCGGTGATTGGCACATTGATTTTTGTAGATGTCGGCACAACGATTGAGGACGCCAAGGCGTTGCCAGAGTGGTATCAAAATGGTGTGATGACACCAGCGTTTGTGCTGACTTTGGTGGGGTTTTATGGGGTGTTTTGGCGAAAATCTGGACAAACTTTAGGTATGCAGACTTGGCGATTAAAGACGGTAACGAGTGAAGGAAAGCTACTGACTTGGGGTGATAGCTTTAAGCGAATCATTAGTGCTTGCGTGCTACCTATTGTATTTGTGGTGGTTGGTGCGTTGATGCACGGTTCTCGATTAGCGATTTTATTGAGTGCGTTTTTTGGCTTGTTGTTTAACTATATCTTTTGTTGGTTTAATCGCCGTGGGTTGGCGGTGCATGATATCTTATCTAACACCATGACGCTAAGAGTGCCAAAGTTTGAACACGAAGGGATTTTTGCGTCTTTGCGAAAGAAAAAACCCAAAACAGATAAATAACTTGCTTAATACTATTTGTATGAATAAACCCATCTAAAAAACCGCTCCACATTTATGTCGTGAGCGGTTTTTTTGGGTGTTGTTTTGGGGTGATTGGGTTATTTTTGGTGTTGAGCTTGATTTATATAGATTTAAATCACTTTGGAGAAGCGGTTGGCGTGCTTTGTTTCTAGATATTCATCAAACACCATGGCGATGCTACGCCCTAGGATACGACCTTTTGGTAAAATATCCACGCCTTTTGATGTGATATTCACCAAGCCATCGGCTTGCATATCGCTTAGCTGAGCAAGTTCGTTATCAAAATAACTCTTGGCATCAATATGAAAGCGGTCGCTCACTTCAGCAAAGTCTAAACGATCATGACAAAGCAGATTCATGATGACATGACGACGCAGTTCGTCTTTTGGGTTGGATTCTATGTGCTTAATGGCAGGCAGTAGATTGGCATCAATCATGCGTTTGTATTCGTTTAAACCGGTGTGGTTTTGTAGGATATGGCGACCAATCTGACTGATGGACGACACACCAAAGCCCAGTAGGTCGCATTCGCCCAGTATGGCATAACCTTGAAAATTGCGGTGTAGCTCGCCTTGTCTTTGGGCGATTGCCATGGTGTCAGTGGGTTTGGCGAAATGGTCAATGCCGATGTATTGATAGCCTGCATCGGTTAGGGCGTTGATGGTGTTGCCAAACATGGTGAGTTTATCAGCAGGGCTTGGCAGATGCTCTTCTTTGATGCGGCGCTGTGGTGCAAAGCGATTGGGCAGGTGGGCGTAGTTGAATACCGATAGTCTATCTGGGGCAATATCAATGATGCGTGCCACTGTGCTTGCCATACTCTCGATTGTCTGATGTGGTAGCCCATAAATCAAATCAATATTGATTGACTCAAAACCAAGCTCTCTTGCTTCATTCATGACCTGCCGTACCATTGCTTCTGGCTGTATGCGGTTGACGGCGATTTGTACCTGCTCTTCTAGATCTTGTACGCCAAAGCTTAGGCGATTAAAACCCAAGTTGCGTAGCGTGCGTAATGTATGCTCGCCAAGCTCTCTTGGGTCTATCTCAATGGAGTAATCACCATCATCAGCGAAGCTAAAATCCGCCTGCAAAAAATGCCACAACTGCACCAGTTCATCATCACTAAAAAAAGTCGGTGTACCGCCACCTAGATGAAGCTGTTTGACGATTGGTTTGTGGGTGAGTAGGGATTTTTTATGTTTGACTTCTTTGATAAGATACTCTAGGTAGTCGCCTGCATCGCTGTTTTTCTTGGTGATGATTTTGTTACAACCACAGTAGTAGCACAGATGGCGACAAAACGGAATGTGAAAATACAGTGATATGGCTGTTTGTTCATTCTTGTTTGTTAGGATGGATTGCTCCATGCCATCAGCGATGGGGGTAAATTCAAGGGCGGTGGGGTAGGAGGTGTAGCGTGGACCTTGGCGGTTGTATTTCTCAATGAGTGTTTCATCGAAGTGAACCTCAGAAAAATGTAAAGGTTCTTGATTGGCATAAGGATTCATGGTTTACCCCTTTGGCATTGGCTATCGGCTGATTTTGGGATTATTATACCTTTTCTAGATTTGATTTATCAATCATCACCTCTTGATGGAGGTATTAAAAAACCGCTCAACTGTTTGAGCGGTTTTTGTTTGGGGTTATTTCATCTGTTCTTTGTACTTGAGATACTCTTGTTCTTTTCGAGCATCTTCAGCACGCCATTTTTCGGTCTTCAAGTCATCAGCACTTGGTCTGACCTCAAGATTTGGCACAGTTGTAACGCCCATTTCGTTGAACGCAAAAGTGATGGTCATCAATTCATCTTCTATGCGTTCAGCATAGGTGTTAGGGCTATGACCTTGATCTTCTGCAGCGTGCAGTAGGGTAGGTCTATCACAGCTTTGAACCTCTTGCAATTTGGCAGTAAAACGATATGAGTGAGATGGTACAACACGGTCATCTCGTTTTGAGGTTTGAATCAATGTTGAAGGATAGCATGTGCCGGCAGTCAGTTTTTGATAAGGTGAGTAGCTCATCAAAACATTATATACATGACGACCTTCTTCAGGCGTACCGTATTCTTTCATCCAGTATTGAGTAATACCTGCTTTTTCATGGCGGAATTGGTCAAATACAGCAACTTGTGGGAATGCCACACGATACTTCTCAGGGTGGCGAACCATTGCTGCACCAACCAATAGACCACCATTAGAACCACCAATGATACCAAGATGATCAGGGTTGGCGTAACCTGCACTGTTTAGATAATCAGCAGCTGAGGCGAAGTCATCATAACCCACCAAGCGTTTATCGTGTTCAGCAGCTTTTTGCCATGCTTCGCCGTACTCACCACCACCACGAATGAAAGCGTGAGCCCATACACCACCATTTTCTAGCCACATTGGGTTGGCTGGAAAACCAAACCGTTGGTCATAAATGACACCATAACCACCATAGCCATATAGCAATGTTGGGTTGTTGCCATCAAGTTTAATGCCTTTTTTGTAGCTGATGTTCATCGGTATTTTTGTGCCGTCATTGGCGGTATAAAATACTAGCTTAGTCTCAAACTGAGAATCATCAAATGGTGTAAGGTCATAACGACGGATATCTAAAAACTTATCTTTACTGATGCTGTATTTATAATCAGTCGATGGGAAAGTAGGGTTGCTAAAACGGAACTTGACATAGTTCTCAGAAGCCTCAGGGTCGTGCTTTTTAGCCTCTTTATCTTCCTCATCATCTTCGTCTTGACCGACGACATTACCTGATAAGTTTGAGATGTAACCTGCACCTTGTACTGGGGTTAATTCTTTGGTTTCGGCTGTCTTCATGTTAACCAATAAAAGACGGCTAACACCATGTTGTAGGTAGCTCACCAAGAAATAACCATCACCTTCTTCGTGATAATAAGCCTCACGCATGATGTCAAATTCATCTGGTGTGGTTAGTACCACTTCTCGTCTTTTTAGATTATCCAGATTGGTTTTGATGATTTCGCCTTTGCGGTTGTTCTCACCACTGATGATCCAAACATCACGAGTTTCTGGGTCAAAATGTACAAGTTTTGCCAAGATGTTGTTGTTAAAAGATGAGTCGTATTTAAAAACTTCATCAAAGAATTTCTTGTCGTGCAGACGATAGGAGGTATTTGTCTTTCTGTCGATGATATAGACAGAGTCAGCACTGTCCCAAGTGTCCATGATGATGTAGCGTTTATCTTCACCATCAAAGTCAATGCTGTTAATGCTAGCACCATCAACATAAGACAAAGGAACGGCGATCGGATCATTGAATTTTTCTTTACCAATCTCACGATAGAATACAAGTGAACGATACTGCTCGGCCGCTGTATAGTAGATGGTGTTGTCGTCAAACCATTTCATGGCTGGGTTAGTACGACTGATACGACCAATAATCGGTGTGGCAAGTTTCCCTGTTTTGGTATTAACAACATGCAAGAACCAAGGGTCAGAGTCGGCACTACCTTGACGAACAAAGAAAGAAACATAAGTGCCATCTTTACTTACTTTAGTCCCACGCATCGCTGCTTTGCCATCAGGAGCTTTTTTGCCATCAGCAGACAGATTTGCTTCATTGACAATCTCGGTGCGTCTGCCATCTAGACCGATCAGCTCAATGCGACGAAAACCATCGGCGTGGCGATAAGTACGAATTTCACCTAAATCTTTGCGATAGACTCTGCTGATTGTACTTTCAACATTCTTTATCGCATCGGTATTTTTTTTGAGCTGTTCGTAGATGGGCAGTTGATAGATGTAATCTTCAGTAACAGCATTTTGTGCATTGACCCAATCATTCACCTTACTTGAGGTTTTTGGTGGTACAGTTTGCAGGTGCTTGATGGTTTCTTGTGCTAAGGGTTTATCGTCTTCTTGGCGAGTACCGATAAAATTTCTTTCTCTATCTTCGCTGGTTTCTTTGCTGATGCGAGGATCGATATTATCATAATCTTCAAGCCAACGATATTTATCAACTTGAGTGCCTGACGCATAGTGATCGATACCATCATCAGGAGCATGAGGGTTGGAGCTATGCACCGCATTTTTTATACCGGCTGTATTTGATGACATACCAAATTCGCCATGCAAAAATGGGTCTAGATTGTCTTGATGAATAGGTGTATGCGGATAATTTAGTTTTTTTGATTGATTCTGATCGTCATCTGCATAAGCCATGCCTGAAGATAGGCAGGCAGTGAGAGCAAGGGAAAGAGCGCTTAATTGGGTTGGTTTCATTCAAGATATTCCTATAAATAAGTTCCTTAAAATGATCATCAGACATATTGGATATGCCAGATGATCATGTCCTTTGCCTTGGTTAGAATGTGAAAACAAGACCTGCACGAACATTCTTATCAGAAAGCTTGCTGATGTCTTCTTTTGCTACTTTATAAGTAGTTTCTTCTACATCATAGCGAGTGTATAGACGCACATTTGGACGAATACGGTAGTCTAATTGAACATAGCCTTCTTTGGCTCTTGCTGTATCAAATAGGTGTATTTCATCGCCATCTACATAAGAATATCCAAGCTCAGTGGTTGAAAGAGGCTCAGCACCTTTTTTCAGATTAGTACTGGCTTTTTTGATGCCATAGCCACCGCTGACTTGGAAGACAGGGTTGATGTCATAAGCAATTTTTGCACCCAAATAATCAGTAGTTTTGGTGTCAAGAGTTGCTCTTGTATCTTTTGAATATTTTTCTTCTTTGCGACCAACATCGGCAGCAACCAAGAATTTGCCTGCTTGATACTCAATAGAACCAGCAATACCTTGAGTTTTGGCGGCATACTGATTAAGAGAATTGTGCACCCAACGATAATCGATGTTATCGAGAGTGGTATTAACGATTGCTGGGTTGGCTGTATTTTGGCTATAGCCCAGACCGAAGCGAACGCTTTGACCAGCATCAACAGGTAAACGATAGCTTAAAGAGGCACCATAGCCTGATTTGATGCCAGAGTTGTCATCTTTACGCACATCATTGATGCCGGTGAAGCTATAATAAGCACTGGTGTGCAATCCTTTTTGACCATAGTAGTCTAGGCGAAGTGCTGAACTGCTAAAAATATCCAGTGGAGTGTCAGTACCAGTGCGGTTGACATAGTTGGTGTGTAGATACTGACGACCCAGACTGATGGCACCGATGCTTTTTTTGTCTATTGACAGGCTTGAGTTAGATAAGTACATGTTGCGAGCATCGCTATAACCTAAGCCGATGTTGGCAGTTGCACGCCAGTCATTTGGTAGCTGTTGAGAAGCACGGAACTCAACATAAGACACACCGTGATTTTGTCCTAAGCGAGTTTTTCTATCTGTTGCATCTTTTTCGCTAGGTACTGAAATTGGGTTTGCATCAGGACGGGTGCCATTAGTAATCCAATCGGTGCCATCATCTTTTAAAATTTTGTGTTTGGCGTCTTTTTTGGTGGCTTGCATGTCAACCTGACCATTGATGTCTAGGCTAAGACCGTCTTTAGTGTATAGGTTGTAGACTGCTTGGCTGCTCATACTGATACCAACAACACTCACCATAAGAGCAAGTTTGGTTAAACGAAAAGTGGCTTGAGTATTCATATAAAAAATCCTTTAAAAATTAAAATGAAAAAGAAGCACCAAGAGAGGCGGATAATCTGTCGCGTCTGCTAAATTCGCCCTCTGTTACATAATTTTTGGTTCGAGTGTTTGAAATCTCACCATTTAGACTGATATTTTTGTAAAGTTGGTAATTAAGTTTGGCAAGATAGCGATCTTGTTTTACTTTCTCAAAGAAAGAAGATTCAACACTTCTTTGGGCAACTAATGTCTGAAGACTAACAGGCTTACTGTTGCTGTCTGTCTTATGAGCATAACTTAGTGTACCTGTTAGGCGTGGAGTGATCTCATAAGTTGCTTTTATACCATAAACTTCAGTCTTTAGTGTATCCCACCATGCACCGTTATAGGTGTTTTCTCTTTGACCGTAGTCTAAACCAAGTTTTAGGTTGTTATGTTGTAGATTGGCGCCCACAAGATAAGACTTGCCTTTGGCGACATCATCAACATAGCGAGGGTTCTTGTTCCCTTCGCTTCTGGTATAGCCTGCTGCAAGAGTTAGGTTTTTTCTGGCACCAAAATCAAATTGGTAATCTGCCGAAACACCATTGCTTTTGTGCAGACCGTATGCAGCAGGGTCATTCACATCGTTTGATGCAGAAAACATATGATAACCAGCTAGCGTCAAGTCAGGAATACCGGTATAGCGTACAAAGATATTTTTACCTCTATTTTGGATAATGTTGTCCACATCTGTTTGTTTAACGGGTAGGCGTGTCCAACCATCACCAACGGTAACACGACCAAGATCACCAGAAGAACCAAAGTCAAGTGATAAACCCCATAGAGCACCATAGTTAGTGCTGGAATTTTTGTTGTAGCTTAGGTATGTAGAACCATTTAGAGACAGTCCTTTGGTAAGCACTTGGTTGACATATAGTTCGATAGCTGCATCGTCTGTGCCTTCTGCTCTTAGGCGTCGGTCAGCGTCTTGACGGTCTTGGTCTGCCAGCACTTGTTCTAGTGTGCCTTCAGGACCATAAATAGCAGGGTTTGCCATGGTGTAGCGGAATTTATTAGAAGTGGTGCCGATTGTAGGACTGACATTACCACCGACATATAACTTTAAGCCATCTCTAACATTGGGTGTACTAACCCATAAACTATGAGCGGGCATTGCTAATGCTGCCAACATGGAAAGAGGTAAGAATTTGATGGTAGATTTAAACCTAGAGGGGGGGGTCATCTTAAGCATAAGAATGCAGTTCTCCTTAACAAATAAATCAATCTTGGCGGTGTCTATTTGATACTCAATAGGCATGGCAGAAGAAAGACTTTAAGACAATATTACCAATGGTATCAATTTTGCAATCAATTGATACAAGAATGTTTGGTTTGGCTAGGTTAGCATGACAAAATTCAAAAATCAAGCAATAAATTTAAATAATTGATAATAAAAATCTGTTTTTTTAATACTAAATAACATTGAGTAACTTTACTGTAGGTAATGGCGAAGTTTTACCCATTTTTGTTGATGGTGGTGTTTTTTGATGAGCTGACACAAAATAAGCCAGATTTCTGGCGTGAAAAACTGGCTTTATTATGAGATGCTTGGGACTAATGGGTGCGCCATTCTTGCTAAAGAATTGGGGCGACTTTGCTTATAGTTTTTGATTGGATTGATGTGCAGATTAGACTAAGCGGTTGCACTAATGACAAGCCATACGCTATAACCAATAAAACAGGTAATAAAGCCGATTCCAACACCACGACCGATTTTGCCATTGCCTTTTAGAGCAAGGACGCTTAGTAAAAATAAAGCGATTGTCAATGCGGACATGACCAAAATATCACGGTTTAGAATCTCGGCATTCACTGCCATCGGTTCAATGGCGGCAGCAATGCCCACGACCGCAAGGGTATTAAAGATGTTTGAGCCAAGTACATTACCGAATGCCAAATCAAATTCGTCACGGCGAGCAGCGATGACAGATGAGACAAGCTCAGGCAGGCTAGTGCCAATAGCGACAATGGTCAGTCCAATGATGAGATCTGATAAGCCCCAAAGTCTTGCCAACTCTACCGACCCCCAGACAACCAAGCGTGAGCTTGCAATCATCACAACCAAACCAATGATGAGTCCAATAAGTGATTTGCCGATGTGTATCTCGTCTGGACTTGGTAGCTCGTCATCTTCTTTTGGTTCTATCTCTTTATGGGTGGTTGGTAATGAGTTTTCTGTGATGGCTTTGGTATGCGTTTTGGTGAGATGGATTTGGGTGGCGATATTGGCGAGTAGTACCATCAGTAAGATGATGGCGTCTAGCCTGCCAAGATGTCCATCTATCATGAGTATGACGGTCAGCGCGGTTACGCCGATGAGCCAAGGAAAGTCAGCTTTTAAGGCGTCTTTTTGAATGACGATGGGGGCGATGAGTGCGGTTATGCCAAGTACAAGGGTGATGTTGACGATATTTGAACCGTAGGCATTGCCCAAAGCAATACCAGGACTGCCTGCCAGTGCCGACAATGCCGATACGACCATCTCAGGGGCTGATGTACCCACACCGATGATAAGAGTACCAATGAGTATTTTGGGTACATGGTATTTGGTGGCAATACCAACAGCACCGTCAATAAACGCATCAGCACTAAATACGAGTAATACCAAACCAACAGCAACCGCTGATAAAAAGAGCAACATAAAGATTCCGATAATTAATAAAAATATCAACCAATGATACAGCAGGCAAAAAACTAGCCAAGTTTAAATCCGTTGATGGTGTTTCTGGCTTTATCTAGCTCACCTGACATAATCAAAGCTAAGTTTGACATGACGCAGTCAAGTGCTTTATCAATGGCGATAAAATCATCAGCACTTGGCTTGGATAGTACCCAGCCACTGACTTTACTGGCATGACCTGGGTGTCCGATACCAATGCGTAGGCGGTGGCAATCAGTGCCGATGTGTGGCAAGATATCTTTTAGACCGTTGTGCCCACCATGACCACCGCCAGTCTTTAGGCGAATCGCACCTGCTTGAATATCAAGCTCGTCATGAGCGATGAGAATCTCGCTAGCATGAATGTTATAAAATTTTGCCAAAGTTGCGACCGCAAGACCTGAACGGTTCATGAAAGTACTTGGCTTTAGTAGGCGTATCTCTTGCCCAAAAATCATGCCACGACCGACATCTCCGTGGAATTTTTTGTCATGGCTTAGACTGATATTAAAAGCATCTGATATTCTATCCACAAGCCAAAAGCCTGTGTTGTGGCGGGTGTCTTTATATTCGTTGCCAGGATTTCCTAGCCCTACGATAAGTTTGATGGTCATAAGTTGGCTGTAAATAAAAAATAAGCGGTTATTATAGTCAATTTTTCTTAGAATATAAATCTATCTTCCATATAAAAAAACCAGCAATTGTTGCTGGTTTTTTAGAAAAATAATGATTATTCTTCAGAGATTGCCTCGTCAGCAACAGGTGCTTCTGTAGCTTCAGTTGTTTCTACAGTTGGTGCTTGCATACTGATGATGGTGTTTTCTAGTTCGCTGTCATCGTTAACGACTAGGGTTGCACCTTCTGGAAGTTTTACATCACCTAGGCGAATGTTGTCACCAACTTCTAGTGCTGCCACATCAACTTCGATGAATTCTGGTAGGTTGCGTGGTAGGCAAGCGATTTGAATGTCGGTTGCGATTTGGGTTAGTACGCCACCTGCTTTTTTGCCCACTGAAGTCTCTTCGTTGATAACACGCATAGGAACGCTAAAGTTCATTTCTTGACCACGAACGATGCGTTGGAAGTCAGCGTGTAGTGGGAAGCCTTTTGATGGATGGCGTTGTAGTGCTTTGATGATTACTTCTTGTTTAGCACCATCTAGATTGATGCTGATGATGCTTGAGAAGAATGCTTCTTCTGATAGTGCTTTTACCAATTCGTTGTTTTTTACACAGATAGAAACTGGCTCGCCTTCACCGCCATAGATGATGGCAGGAATAAGGTTTGTTTTACGCAGGCGGCGGCTCGCACCTTTACCCTGCTGTTCGTCAGAACGCACGATGGCGTTTAGAGTATAGCTCATGATGATTCCTTAATGGGAAATAGATGAATAAAATTGGACTTGCGACCAGTCCAGCCATTCTCAAAAGAGCCAATCATTTGGCAGGTCTTGAAAATTAGCAAAATATTATACTAAAAAATTACTTCATTGGCAAAGAAAATTGTGCTTGATTGATAGTTTGATGATAAAAAGTGCAATATTTTGATGATTACTTAGGATTATTGAGAAAATATCTCATTTAAAGTAATAACTTTGATGGTTTTTTGTTATATAATATGCTGGTTTGTTACAATGGCATTGTTGTCAAATTGTTCATCTGTTTGATTGTTAATCTCATAATGGCTGACAATGATGTGTAAAAACTGTTTTATTATTCATTAATTTATTTAATTCTTGCTTTATATATAAAAGGAGTGTGCCATGGCTCATGTGGCTACTGGTATGTGGATTTCATTGGCGGCTTATTTCATTTTGATGATAGCCATTGGAGTTTATGCCTATTTTAAACAAAGAAACGATGTTGAAGGCTATATGCTTGGCGGTCGTAACCTAAGTCCTGCTGTGGCGGCACTATCAGCAGGTGCTTCTGATATGTCAGGTTGGCTGTTGCTTGGTTTACCAGGATATATGTATGCGTCAGGTATTGTTAGTTTTTGGATTGCAGGTGGTTTGACCATCGGTGCATTTGTCAATTATCTGCTTGTTGCTCCACGCTTGCGTGTTTATACTGAGCTTGCGGACAATGCGATTACTCTACCTGATTTTTTTGCCAATCGTTTTGAGGATTCATCGCACGCACTGCGTCTAATGTCGGCATTGGTGGTAATTTTGTTTTTTACTGTCTATACAGCGGCGAGCTTGGTTGGTGGTGGCAAGCTGTTTGAGAACTCACTGGGTCTGTCGTATGAATTGGGTCTGTGGGTAACGGCAGGCGTGGTTGTGGCTTATACACTATTTGGTGGTTTCTTGGCAGTCTCTTTGACAGACTTTGTGCAAGGTGTCATCATGCTAATTGCCATGTTGCTTGTGCCTTTTGTGGCATTTAATGAAGTGGGTGGTATCTCAAACAGCGTCAGCGTGGCACAATCAATAAACCCTGAGCTTTTTAATATCATGAGTGGTGTTACGGTCATGGGTGCGATTTCGTTAGCGGCTTGGGGTTTGGGCTATTTTGGTCAGCCACACATCATTGTGCGTTTTATGGCACTTCGCTCACATAAAGATGTGCCTGTGGCGTGCACCATTGGCATGGGTTGGATGATTCTAAGCCTGATGGGGGCGTTGATGGTTGGTTTGTCTGGCATGGTATATGTTCATAATAAAGGTATGCAGTTGGACGACGCAGAGACTATTTTCCTTGTGTTCTCACAAATCTTATTTCACCCCCTTATTTCAGGCTTTCTGATGGCAGCGATTTTGGCCGCTATTATGAGTACTATCTCAAGTCAGTTGCTTGTGGTATCTAGCTCTTTGACTCGTGATGTGTATAAGCTATTCTTAAATAAAGAAGCGTCAGAAGCCAACCAAGTGATGATTGGTCGTCTGTCAGTCGTCATCGTGGCATTGGTGGCTATTTTCATTGCAGGTGATAAGAACAGCTCGGTGCTTGAGTTGGTATCACACGCTTGGGCGGGCTTTGGTGCGGCATTTGGTCCGTTGGTGTTGTTTAGCTTGATGTGGAAACGCATGAACCGTCATGGTGCATTGGCAGGCATGATAGTCGGTGCTTTGACCGTGATTGTATGGGTGTATGGTGGCTTTGAGATTGGTGGTAAGCCTGCCAATGATGCCATCTACTCTATCATGCCAGGCTTTGTGTTTAGTGCGATTGCGACTGTGGTAGTTAGTCTGATGACTGCTCCACCAAAAGCTGAAATCACTTCTCGTTTTGAGCAAATGCAAAGAATGCTAAAATAATCTAAGCAAGCCGTTAAAAAATACCGCAGTTGTCATTGCGGTATTTTTTATGGTCGCTAGATTCATGCTAGGTCAGTTAGAAGCTGATGCGTGCGAAACAATCATCAAAACAAGAGACTAAAAAACCCATCATCAGATGGGTTTTTGATAGAAAGTCTGATGGATTAAGCGTTGTAATCAAACAATGCACTGATAGACTCTTCGTTATTGATACGGCGTAGACTTTCAGCCAGTAACGAGGCGATACTGACTTGACGAATTTTTGAACAGGCTTTGGCTGACTCTGACAGAGGAATGGTGTCGGTAACAACAATCTCATCAAGAGCAGAGTTGCTAATATTATCAATCGCTTTGCCTGATAGTACAGGGTGGGTGATGTAGCCAACCACACGGCGAGCACCATTGTCTTTTAGGGCTTGGGCTGCTTTGCACAGTGTGCCTGCGGTATCAACGATGTCATCAATAATGACACAATCACGACCACTGACATCGCCGATGATGTGCATGACTTGGGATTCGTTGGCACGAGCACGGCGTTTGTCAATAATAGCAAGGTCGGCATCGCCTAGCAGTTTTGCCATAGCACGAGCACGCACCACACCACCTACATCAGGTGAGACAACCATTAGGTTGTCGTAGTTTTGTTGTTTTAGGTCGCTTAATAGAACAGGAGTGCCGTACAGATTATCAACAGGAATGTCAAAGAAGCCTTGGATTTGGTCGGCGTGCAAATCAACAACCATCACACGGTCAATGCCAGAGATGGATAGCATATCCGCCACAACCTTAGCAGAAATTGGCACACGAGCTGAACGAGGTCGGCGGTCTTGGCGTGCATAACCAAAATAAGGAATCACGGCAGTGATACGACCTGCACTAGAACGGCGAAGGGCATCGGCAAGCAAAACCACTTCCATCAGGTTGTCATTGGTTGGGACGCAGGTCGGCTGTAGAATAAAAACATCTTTGCCACGAACATTTTCCTTGATTTCGATGGCGATTTCTCCATCAGAAAAGCGAGTAATGTCCGCTTTGTTCAAAGGGATATGTAGGTGGTCAGCAACAGTCTGGGCAAGCTGTGGGTTGGCATTACCTGTAAAGATGGCCATATATGACATATGATAATCCTGTAAAAGGCTAAAAGAATGATTGCTGTCTATTTTAGCATTTTTTACGGTAATTTTGCAGAGTTTTGCTAAATTTTTCTTGTAACAATGAAAGGTTTTTTTGGTGTGATTATTGAGATGATAAACAAAAAAGCCAACTCCGAAGAATTGGCTTTATTGCTCAAGCTAGGCCTGAATATGGCAGAGGTAGCTGGACTCGAACCAACGAATGTCAGGATCAAAACCTGATGCCTTACCAACTTGGCGATACCCCTAGAAAAAGTTTTTTAAAAACTTTTAAAAAATGGCAGAGGCGGCTGGACTCGAACCAACGAATGTCAGGATCAAAACCTGATGCCTTACCAACTTGGCGACGCCCCTATATAGGCGGATAATTATACCGAATAATTTATATTATGCAAGTGTTTTTTTAAAAAAATTTAAATTTTTTTAAAATTTTTTTAGGTTTGTGGTCTTGTTGGCTTTTTTTATGTGTTTTGGTTTAGTAGCCGTACAAACTTTGGCAGATGATGGCACGACAGGGGGCGTTGCTGACTAAGTGTTGTGCTTGTGATTGCAGCTGCTTGGATAAGGGTAAAAATACCGCACTGCCCGTGCCTGTCATGCGGGCACAAAATTTGTCATCATCTATATCTTTGATGGCGTGCAGATAGTCCATCGCCTGTTTGATGGTTTGGCTGTGATTGATGGCGATGGATTCAAAGCAGTTATAAAAACCGTCAGACAGTCGTCCATCAAATTGTTCGTATCGGCGTTGTAGGTCGTCCATGATTGGCGTATCTTTGATGAGGTGAGGGTGTCTAAAAAAATGTGCCGTTGCTAGGTGTATGTTAGGCATGAGCAATAGGTATTGACGAGTCGGTAAGCTAATCGGCGAAAGTAGTTCGCCAATGCCTGTGGCGATGGCATCTGTCCGATGAAAATGAGCAAAAATAAAAAATGGCACATCAGCACCAAGCGTAGCAGCGATATCAATGAGGGTTTGGCAGTCAAGATTGAGTTGCCAAAGTTGGTTGATGGCGATGAGCGTGGTTGCACAGTTTGATGACCCACCGCCAAGACCTGCCCCTGTGGGGATATGCTTGCTGAGTGTGATGTGTACGGCTTTGGCGTGGCTTGGGTAGGATTGTGCCAATGTGTGTACTGCCTTGACTATGAGATTGTCATCAAGGCGTTCTGTCAGATGCTCGCCACCAATGAGCTGAACAAGTTTGTCATCATCGTGTAGCCGAAAGGTCAGCTCATCGCCAAAATCTAGCGTGCGAAACACGCTTTGTAGATTGTGATAGCTGTCTGCTCTTTGACCTGTGATGTGTAAAAAAAGGTTAATCTTGGCAGGGGAGAATAGAGTTAATGTGGTCATGTCAGTTGCCATGAATGATACTCATGATGATGCGATGACCGTCTGTGTGCGTGATACGCAGACGATTTGGCAGATTGCCTTTGTATTCAAATGTTGCTATCCAATCGCTATTGACTGCTTGAGCAAGCCGTCCCTTATCATCGTACTGATGATCGCTATCGCTTGGGGCAGTTTTGCCAATTATCCAATAGGGGAGCTGACTGATGGGGGCTTGCCAGCCTGTAACTTGAGTTAGCAGTTCTTCTGGTGAATCTGCATGAACGCTTCTTATGCGTTGGTTGTGCAATGTGGCGGTTTTGCCATCAAAGCTGATGGTGGTTGCACCAATGCCAAGTGCCCCTGTCAAATCAATGGCGAAACGCTCGCCTTCTTGTACCCATGCATAAAAGGCAGTGCCCGACTGGCTGTTGTCAGCCGAGATGGTAATCATACCAATTTTGCCAGTAATATTAAACTGTATGGGGGCGTTGATGGTGGCTGTGGTTGTTGGTGTGTTTTTTGGTAATGTTTGACAGCCTGCCATCACAGTCAGAAGGCATGATGCCATAACCATTTGGGCTGTCTTTAGTGTTGTTTTTGTTAAGAGCATGAATATTCCTATAATCAGTCGGCAAATAATAGATAAAAGCTGATGGGCGTGTTTTGATGAATGAGTTTTAGGGTTAGTAGCTTTGTATGGCAGGTTCACTGGTTGGCGTACCAGACTCTTGGTTGAAGCCGTATGTATTCTGTAGTTCGGCGAGTAGCTTTTGTACCATGTTGTCATCGCCAAGCCCCTGATAGGCTCTGAGTAGCAATATGCCTGCATTTAGGTCAAGTGAGACCTCATACGGTGCTTGCAGATGGTCAATGACGGCATGGTAGTTACCCTTAATTAAGGCGTTTTCACTTAATAAAATCAAGGCTTGTAACTGCAATTCTTTATCGTATAGTGGGTCATTGGCACGAATGTCTATAATCGCCTTGACGGTCGTGAGTGCTTGCTGGTCGTCAGGATTTTGTTTTAAGATGAGTTTGGCTTGTTCTAGTTGATAATTTGGATTAAAGCCATCGAGTTGCACCAACTTATCCATCGCCAAGCGTTTTTCTTCATCGCTAAGCTCATTTTCAAGTAGCTGATAACTGGCAAAAAGTAGGCGGTCGTCATCAGGATATTGACGATTGGCGGTGCTTAGTAGGTCTTTGGCGGTGTCGATATTGCCTTGCCTTAGGTAAATTTCTGCTTGCAGGATGTAGCTGTCGGCTGCGTACATCTGATACTCATCTCTTAAGCGTATCAAGGTTGATATGGCTGCATTGACATTGTTTTCAAGCAGATAAAAGCCAACCACTTTGGTGCGAGCATCTAGTACATTATCATCATTTTTGACTCGTTCGTAATGATGTCTGGCTTGTACAAAATCACCCAGTCGCTCATGACCGATGCCTAGATAATAGTGAGCTTGACTAGAAAAGATAGGATTTTTGACCAGTGGTATCAAAATCTCAATGGCATGACGATACTCGCCAATATCAAGACCAACCAAACCTGCCAACAGTATGACATCAGGGTTTTGGGTGTGTTTGTTGGCTTCAAGCAGTAACCGCCAAGCATTGCTTAGGTCGCCTTGATTGATGAGATGGCGGATCTCATATAGATATAGCGAGGTTTCTTGGGGTAGGGTGCGTCGCTTGGTGTGTAGGAATGACCATAGTTCGTCTAGGCGACCTGCGGTATTTAGAATATCAAGTTTTAGATTGATAAAAGCCAGATTGTTTGGTTCACTTTTTAGGGATTCGTTGATATGTAGCAATGCAGCATCGTGTTCATTAAGACGCATTAACAGACCTGCACGCAAAGCCGCAACAGAGCTGTTGTTGCTTTGAATGTATTGTAATGCATCAAACAACTCTCTTTGGTCGGTAGGGTTGTTAGGAAAAATGCTGATAAAGATTTGAGATAAGTCTGTTCTGGGGTCGTATTGTAGTACTGCTGCAAGCATCTGTACCGCTTGGTTGTAGGCTTTGGCTTTTAGGGCAAGGTGCGTTACATAGAACCAAGCAGGAATGTGGTCAGGATTTTGGGATTGCCAAGCGGCGGCAAAGGCGAGCGACTCTTCAGGCTGTTCATATTCAATGGATAGACTTAAGGCACGCTCAAAAATGGCGGTGGCATTTTGTTTAAAAGACTCCACCTTGTAGATGGCAAGGGCTGTTGCCACATCACCACGATCAGCGGCAAACTCTGCTGTTAATAATGCCTGCAAATCAGGTACATTTAAATCGTTGGTTAAGCCATCGCTTAGTAAAATTTCTGAAAAACCATCATTGATAAGCGGATAATGACTGTCATCGCCATCGTCAATGAACTGCTCATCGCCGACATCAACATTCATCTCATCTAGGGCGTCGTCATTTGGCAGTGGTTGTTGTTCTTTGTTCTTTTTATAAAAAGGCAGTAGTACTTTTAGTAGGGGGTCAAATACCCCTGCTTGAGCAGGTCTGGCAACACAAACAACAAGACTTAGACAAATGACTATTGCTACCGTTTTTTGGCGAGTAATTTTTTTGCCAAAACGAGGTATAGGCAACCTAATGCCGCCGTGTTGGGTGGGGTAAGTAATTTGCCAAAATTTTTGCTTCATAACCACTTCATCATAGGCTGACTGCCTATCTATCTCTTGCACTTATTATAAAAGGATTTTGAATAAGTGCAAGAGATATGTCAAGCGTGAACGATATTTAAGTTTAAATTGATCAATTTTATGCTTTTGTGCTTAATTATAGGCAATCTTGTTACAAATTCTTAAAAAGCTGTTATAATAAATAATTTAGCCTCATTTTGATTGCCATCAATAACTTAAGTTAGCAAAATGAAATTAGCCGTCATCGGAGTCAATCATAAAACCGCCCCTGTGGCACTTCGTGAGAAGTTGTCGTTTGGGCGTGATTTGTCGCACGCCATTGCCGAATTACGAGCATTGACCGATGGTTCGGTGATTGTTTCTACCTGCAATCGCAGTGAAATCTATGTCAAATTACCCAGTGATGCCCTGTGTGCAGAGGTGATAGATGATGAAGATGCACCCATCAGTGAGGCGACCCAAAAAATCAAGGCTTGGTTGGCAGATTTTAAGGGTTTGCCACTTGAACACATCAGTCCGTTTTTATATGTTTATGAAAATAATAGAGCATTAAATCATTGGCTGAGGGTGGCAGCAGGGCTAGACTCGATGATCTTGGGCGAACCGCAGATTTTGGGGCAAATTAGACAGGCGGTCGCCTTATCTCGTGAGTATGGTGGCATGGGGCAGGGTTTTGATTGGCTAACCCAACAGGTCTTTGCTGCGGCACGAGCGGTGCGTCGTGATACAAAAGTGGGTGCACAGGCGGTTACGCTTGGTTTTGCTACCGCTAAGTTAGTAACGCAGGTTTTTGATCAGCCAAACCAATTAACCTTTATGCTGGTGGCGGCAGGCGAGATGAATCGTTTGGTGGCACACAATGTGGCATCTTTAGGCATGGCAAAAATTATTATTGCCAATCGTAGCCATGAGCGAGCCAAGAATCTAGCAGATGAGCTACATGAAATGGCACGGACGGCAGGCCGCACGGTAGAGATTCAGCTTGTATCCATCAATGAGATCGGTGAGTATCTACATCACGCTGATGTGATGAGTAGCTGTAGTGGTAGTATGGATACGCTCATCAGTCATGAGATGGTGAAGGTTGCCTTAAAAACTCGCCGTCATCGTCCAATGTTGATGGTGGATTTGGCAGTACCTCGTGATATTGAGCCAAAAGTGGGCAGTCTTGATGATGTCTATCTGTATTCTGTAGATGATTTGCAACATGTCATCGCAGGGAATTTGGAAGAGCGAAAACAAGCGGCGGTAGAGGCTGAGCTGATGGTCAGTCAGCTGGTGCTGGATATTGAACATCAGATGCAAGTGCAGGTGGCACGCACGCAAATCACCCATTATCGGCAGATTGCCCAATCACATAAAGACAGATTGCTAAAAATCGCCTTAGCTCGCCTAGATGATGGAGATGATGCTCATCAGGTGATGACGCAATTTGCCCACGCACTTACGCAGACACTGACACACGCCCCATCAAGACTAATCCGTGATACTGCTCAAAACAGTGACCCTGATGTGCTAGAGATGATAACAGATACCTTAAATCATGCCTATCGTGAGTGAGACTCTATCTTATTGGAAAATTTGGACTGGTCAATCTCAACCATTTGTAAAAACAAGTGGTTGATTTTTTTGATTAAGCTTGATACATTGATGAAGATTGGATTGTCCAAATTCTTGACAAGGAGAACAAGATGCCCGCTTTAAGAAATGATATTGACCCTGATGGATTGCTGGAGTATTCGGTAGTCTATACTGACCGAGCCTTAAATCATATGTCTAAGGAATTTCAGGGGGTTATGCGAGATTTGTCCGCAGAATTAAAATCGCTATACCAAGCTGATGCGGTCGCCATCGTGCCAGGTTCTGGGACTTCTGGCATGGAGGCGGTGGTGCGTGCCTTTGCTAAGGACAAAGAGGTCATGATTATCCGTAATGGCTGGTTTAGCTATCGTTGGACGCAGATTTTGGAGGCGACGGATGTAGCAAAGTCAAGCAAGGTGTTTTGTGCCAATCATGCAGAAGCAACACAGGCAGTATTTTTCCCTGCCAATATTGATGAGGTAACCGCCTTTGTTCGTGAGAACAGACCTCAGGTTGTGTTTGCACCGCATGTTGAGACGGCCTCTGGCATGATGCTGACCGATGCGTACATTAAGGCATTAGGTGAAGCGGTGCATGAGGTGGGTGGTATCTTGGTGATTGACTGCATTGCTTCTGGCTGTATTTGGCTTGACATGAAAGCACTTGGTATTGATGTGCTAATCAGTGCACCACAAAAAGGCTTATCTAGCACGCCCTGTGCCGGACTTGTGATGATGAATAAGCAAGCAAAAGAGATGGCACTAAATAGCACACCAAGCAGTTTCTCTCTTGATTTAAAGGCGTGGATTAATATCATAACAGCTTATGAAAATGGGGGTCATGCCTATCATGCCACCATGCCAACTGATGGACTTAAACAGTTAAGAGAGGCACTTTTTGAGGCGAAAGCGGTTGGTTATGATGTCCTAAAATCCGCTCAAATCAAATTGGGTAAGGATATCTTAAAAGTACTCAATGATAAAGGTATTTGCAGTGTTGCTCATCCTGAGTATCAAGCACGAGGTGTGGTCGTCTGCCATGCACCAAGTGAAGCGGTGCATAAAGGCGTGGCATTTGCCGAACAGGGTTTGCAGATTGCAGCAGGCACACCGCTACAGGTTGGTGAACCCGAGGGTTATCAGAGTTTTCGCATTGGGCTGTTTGGGCTTGATAAGCTGACGGACATCGAAGGAACTGTGGCACGATTTAAGGCAGCAGCAGATAAGGTGTTTGATTAACCAGTCATTCACTACTTAATCTAAGCCTGCTTAGTCAATACAAGCTGTGCCTATACTTGCGAATTACCCTTGTTGATTCATCAAACATAAAACCCTTGTAGCTCTTATTCTACAGGGGTTTTTTGATACGGCTTGCTATTGATTGGTTTTACCGTAAAATGTAGTCTGGCGGAGACGGAGGGATTCGAACCCTCGATACGCTATTAACGTATACACACTTTCCAGGCGTGCGCTTTCGACCACTCAGCCACGTCTCCAATTCATCTATTATAACAAATTTTTTCTCATTTGTCGTAAAAAATTCATCATTTATGATCAAAAAATACACTTCTGACTCGTCTGATGACGATAATAACAAAGGCGATGAGCAGAACAGAGATGACAGCTGTGCTGATAGGAGCGATGAACTCTTCAACCAATTCGTAATTTGCCCCAAGTGCATAGCCTGCATAAGCCAAGATAGCACTCCAAATGGCAGAGCCAAATGTAGTCAGTATCAAAAATGGTAGTAATGGCATACGAGCCATGCCTGCGGGAATGGAAATCAGTGAGCGAATGGCAGGAATCATTCGTCCAAAAAAGATAACAGATTTGCCATACTTATCAAACCAAGCCTGTGCGTCAACGATGTCACTGGGCTTAAGAAGAAAGTATTTGCCGTATTTTTTGGTGAGTCGGTGTAATCTATGCTCATCAAGCATTGTACCAAAGTAGTATAAAGGCAATGCACCAAGTACCGAGCCTAGCGTGCCAGCCATGATGACAGCAATAATATTCATCTGTCCCATGGCGGCAGCAAAGCCTGCAGCAGGCATGATAAGCTCACTGGGAATGGGAGGGAAAACATTTTCTAAAAACATCATGAGAGTAACACTAAATAGACCTAATTTGTCCATTATCTCAAGTACCCAATCACTGATGAACTGCATTATTTATCACCGATAATAATAAAAATCAACCACTTGAGTGATTGATTTTATTAAAAATATATAAAAATATAGAAATTTGGTGGAGATGGCGACCACCGATTATTTTACATAAATCATTGATTTTTATAGATATTTTTAAAAATCATCTGATTTTTGTGTGGATTGGTGTGTGTTGCTATCAATCACTAAACTATATGCCTGCTATTATAGCAAGTAAAACGGAGATTGACAAATATTTCAAGCCTCATTCCTACTCACTCTCCCATCACTCGCCAACACAGGCAACGCAAACCGATGTGTCGCAGGCATAGACTGTGTACCACACCAGCGATAGCCCAGCACACGAGATGGGCTAAATGGCTTGATATTGACCGCATCGCCTTTATTGCCGCCAAGCACCATAATATTACCATGCTTGTCTCTACCAACACAAAACCCTACATGACCACCACCATTGCGACTAAACACCACCACGCAGCCATAAGCGGGGTTATTGAGCTTACTGCCTGCCGTCACCCATGAACGAGCCAATGGGAAAGATTTTGGAATGTGATGCGACAATCCTGCCTTTGCCATGACAAATGCGACAAATGCACCGCACCATGGTGTTTCGTCATTTTGCCGTACTTTTTCTTTTAGGCGGTGGGCTTGATTTGTGGCAGTAAAGCCTGTTGTCCACATCTCCACCACCAATGGGTTGTGCTTGACCCCCTTGATTTCTTGTTGTCCGATGTACTGGCGGGCGATTTGCACCCATTTTAATTCATTTTTCATTTTTGTGCTCCAATAAAAAGCCCCATTAGGGGCTAAATAGATGATTGATTTTTTTGCCGATGGCATCGATGGCGTTACCGCCCAAGTGACCGCTGATGGCGACCGCCACCGCTGTCAATAGCGGCTCGGTCTCTAGGTATTCGCAGAGGTAGAATGTGACGACGCCAGCGAATGCTGACACCATCAATTCCCCAACGAGCTTAATGAACACTACTGTAAGCTTCTCAGGCTTTCTTTGCTTGTTAAGTCGCCTAATGAACGCCACCAAGCCACCTGCCATCGCCAGCAGTCCCACCCATAGATAGGTGATGATGGTGTAGGTGGTTGGGTCTTTTTCGATCATAATTATTCCTCTGTTCCGTCCACTGTGATGTTGAGCTTGATGTTGTGTTTCATTTGTTTTCTCCTGATAATAAAAAGCCCATCAGTGATGGGCGGTGATTGCGGTTAGATTTTTAGGCTTACTCCTAATCATAAACAAATTTAATGTTGTCATTATCGATAAAATCACCCAATAATATTACTCCTGATAAGCCACCCCTATTATTAGATAACACATAGTTAATAGTATGACGACCAGCACTTAAAGAAAAACTTTTAATGACTGAAGAGCTGTGTACAATACCGCTATACCATTTGCATTCCCCATCGACCCAACAGCCGAATTGGTCATCGCAAAAAATCAGCTTTTGCTTGATTGTCGTCTCTCTGTTAACCTCTACTCTCATCTGATATAGTACGCCAAAAGAGGATGTCGCATGTGGAGATGACACATGGTCAGATATACCGCCCCACGATGCTAAGATGCGTGAATAACTCATATCAGCATCAACATAATTATCTAAAGCAAAAACATCAGGGACACCCAAGAATGAATGAGAAATTTTATTTGTACTTAAGACAGGATTAAAATAATATGACCTATTAAGATGATAACAAGCATAGTGAGGAACGAATACATTGGTGCTTACATTTTCGATTCCGATTTTACCTGTTATTTTATCTGCTCGTACTTCACCCTCGAACACCCCTGATTTTGCTGTCATGTTGCCGTGTCTATCAACTAAGAAGCGATTGTTAATGTTGATTTGTCCACCATTGATGGTGGGTGCTGTGATTGATGTGTTTGCTGTGATTTTATCGCCGCTGATTGAACCTGTGGCAATAAAATCACCGTGTAAATACGCTCCTGCTGGCAGTCGCACACCGTTAACTACGGTCGGACGAGAGTAGACAACAAACGGCTTTTTGTTATCTCTTGGGTTGCCAATGTAGAAGCTATCAGCGTTAATGCCAAACTGGCTATTCACACGACCGTTTTGCAGTTCACTCATAAGACCATAACCGCTGATGACCCCATTGTTATCAACAGTCACTGCTTTAATCGCACGCACGCCATCGACTGACCGCTGTACATTTCTAATGCTTGTGGTCTGACCGTTTAGGGTGGTATCTAATTGTCCGATACGCTCTGACAATGCACGCTCTTTTTCAGCAAGTGTTCGTTTTACCTCATCAATCAATGCCGTGGTGTCGGTATGCTTGGCGAGTACGGCTTGGACAGACTGCCTTGAGCGTCGTGGCTGGCGGTAGAGTATCAGCTCATTGTTAGAGCCGTAAATCCTCCAAGCGAATTCGCCTACCCATTCATCGCCCACCTTGCGTAAGTCTCCGATTTTAGCTGAACCTGATGTGCCTGAATTATAGACAGCCACGGAGGTGAGGTTTTGGGCATTTTTTAAGCTGATTTTTACCCTTTGTCTTGCTGACAATTGCTCTTTGATTGGGTATCTGATACCCCAATCGGTTGATACTTTCGTCTCATCGCCACCAACAAGCAGGTTGTCGCTTAGACTGGTGAACTTGGCATTCATCGTCTCACGCATCTGATTGATGGCTTGTTCTGTGCCAACAATGCTGTCTTGAACAGTTTGAATTCTTGCGTTCAGCGTGTCATTGTTATGCTGCTGGTTGACCATCATCTCGCCCAATCGCCTTGTCAGGTTGCTTGTGCTGGTGGCAACATCTCGGATTTGGGTGGTGGTGTTGCCCAAATTTTGCCTGATGTTAGCGATTTCTTGACTTTTGGCATTTTTATCACGCATGAGCTCATCAATGCTGCGGTTTAACTGGGGCAATCGTGCGTTGGCTTGTTGCACCGCTTGCTCAATGCTAGGGATTTTGGCGTTGAACAGATTGATCTTGCCATCAAACGCATCAATCTTAGCAATCGGCTCCCTGAGTGTACGGTCTAGATGACTCTCACTGATCTGACCACTGATTAAGTCCAGCACTTTGGCGGCATCTGATGATGTCGTGCCACTTATCCAGTCTGTCCAATCTGATGTATTGCCGAGTTTATCTACAATTCTGGCACGGTAAAACTGGGTTAAGTTGCCTTGTAAGCCTGTAATCGTGTGGCTGTTGGTCGGATAACTAAATACCGCCAGCGTAGCAATGTTTGCTTGTCCGTCAGGGCTTATTTGAATCTCTGTATAATTGGTGTCTTCTGAGCCGTGGTTAAATATCCAGTCAAGGTACATACTAAACAGACCGCCTTTTACTTTAAATAAATACAGTTTTGGCGGTTTGCCTGTTTTGCCTGTGATATTGGTTAATTGGCTTGTGGTGGCTAGGCTTTCATTATCAAAGGCATCCACCGCACGCACTCGTGCTTGATAGTTGCCAGCATATACGCCATCAATATCAAGGCTTTGGCTGGCGATTTTTTGAGATTGCCATGCGTTGTCGTCTTTTCGCCACTCCACAATGTACGCCACCGCACCTGCCACCTGCTCCCAGTTGATAGACAGCGTGGTAATGGCTTGTCCTTGCACCGTGCGAGTGCTTGCGGTCAAGCTCACTGATTTGGGGGCGGATATTGTGGCGACTTTGAGCACGGTAAATGGCTCTTGAGTTACAATAGCTCCATTGTCCACCGCTTGATATTTTTGGCGGTTGTACTCTAAGGCAGTGATGTCAAAGGTGGCATCATCGTTTTGGGCAATGGTCAGCACTCTAAACTGCATAAGTTTTAAGTCATCACTGATAATCGCCCACACATCGCCTATTTCGCCCATTGCCTTGTCAAGCGTGAGTGTCTCGCCATGCACGGCGGTAATGGTGGCGGTGGCGATTTGTCCAAGCGTATTTAAGGTAATGATATCGCCCACTTTTCCTGCCGCCCTATCAAGCGTGATGATTTTTTGATTATCAGCCACCGCCACGATTTTGCCAGAGATGGCACGCCCTGCAAACACATTATCGGCAATGTTAATCACTTGCCCAACTTGGGGGATAAAGCCCATCAAACCTGTTTTAAAGCTCACCGTTTGTGTCTCTAACTGCTCGGCTTTTAACGCCCACAGTCCTGCTCTTTGTGCTTGTCCTTGTGATGTACAGCCAAAAGCTGAAATATCTAGCGTACGCACGCCATATTTGGCGATTGCCCCCTCATCAGGGATTAGCTCGTATTCTGTGGTAAAGTTATTCTCTGGATTGTCCCACGCCACTTTTGCCAAAGTGTGTCTATCCCTTGCTCGTGTGCCTGTATAGCTAAATTCGCCACCCACCACATTGGCAGGGCTAAAAGTGTAAACGGGCTCTTTGGGCGTATCGCTATCAACGACGATATTTTGTCCGTCCCAAAATGATAGTCCACGAAACACGCTTGCCAAGTTTTGTAAGACACGATATGCATCGTCTGCTTTTTGGATATAGACATTGCAGGTAAATCTTGGCTCTTTTCCGCCTTTGCCATCATCAACAAGTTCATCACAATATTGCCCAATCTGATACAGTCGCCATTTATCCACCATACCGCTTAAGCGTTCACCCAGTCCATATCGGTGATGCGTGCATAAGTCATAATACACCCAAGCTGGATTGTTGCTATAAGCAGGCTTAAAAGTGCCGTCCCATAAGCCGTTATAGGTGCGTGTCTCTGGGTTGTAGTTACTGGGCACTTGGATAATCTTGCCTTTTAAGCGTACCGCAATTTTAGCAATGTTATTAAAGGTTTTGGCGTCATAAGAGATGCCAAGCAGTGCCGTGCAAGGATAAGACAGTTTGGCGTCGATAATCTCAGTCAGTGCGTCAATGCTCATCGTATCAGCGACCAGTTCGCTATCACGATTAGGTGTGATACGACGAACACGAATTGTCCAGCGTTTGGCTGTGCCAGAGTTGGGCAAATCAATGCGGTGGGCTTTTTTATAGCCCTGTGATGCTTTACCACGCACGGTATCGGTCAAGACTTCAACAAAGCTGCCGCCATCTGTTTGTACATCAATAGCATAAGAAATGGCATAACCTGTAATGTCGCCATTTTCTTTTTGCTCTCTAAGAGCATTAAAGTTTAGACGCACACGCACCGCTGACAATTCACGGTTATTGATTTGTCTTGTCCAGTCTCTGTCGTGTCGTAACTCAACACCGATGTTGTGTTCGTTTTCAACAGCTGGAAAGCCTGCAATGTGGGTTTGGTCAAGCGTGCCTGTGCGAAACTCCCAAGACACGCCATCAAAGTTTGGCTGTCCGTTGTCATTGATGAGTGGTGTGTTCTCAAGAAGAATGGATTTGCCGTCGTCTGCTAAGCCTGCAATCTCGCCTTCACAAAGACCGTATAAGATTTGTGCATAGCCAGTAGAAACCAAATCATCGGTGGCGATGGTTGGTTTTCTTGCTTGACCTTTTTGTTTTTTTGAGCCGTGTATGTTCATATCTTTACTCTTAAACTCTAATACCTGCCGACACAATAAACCCACCCACTTCTCGCTCACCGTACAAAATGGGTACAGGATTGCCTTGTGCTACAGTCGTTACCGCACCACCAAAGCCGTTATTTGGCTTGTTGCCGTCTTCATTAGCAGGGTCTAGTTTGGGGGTGGGCATCAGTAGACTGGCAACACCGCCAATCATCAGACCCACACCAGCACCAATCAATGCTTGTGCTCCTGGCACAAGCACACCGACCGCCACCAACGCCGCCCCAGCCACCACTTGTAGCCAGCCCATTGCTTTGCCGCCACTACCCATGACTTTGGGAACGATGTGAATGTGGTTAGCAGTGGTGATGTCGTTAAGCTGATTTTCACCGATGTTGGTACGCTCGTTGCGTTTTTTACCGTTAAACACGGCAAAGCGGATGCCGTCTTGCTCAGCACGCATCATAAATGCTTTAAAAGCAGGGATTTGACAAGCAATCGCATGGCAGGCTTCTTTGGCACTTTTGACATCTAATTTAAAAAATCTGCCGAATTTTTTGGCAAGGATGCCGTGTAGTTGGATTGTTTTCATATTTTTTACCTTTTTTTACTTGACAAATTATAACTCTAGAAGTATAATAAGCACACCAACAACGCAAAGAGGTTTAAAAATGGCAAGTAGTAGAGAAGTCATTAAAATCATCAAAGCTGATGGTTGGTTTCAAATTAAGGCAAATGCTGGCAGTCATAAGCAGTTCAAGCACCCAACCAAAAAAGGACGAGTAACTGTACCAGACCCTAAAAAAGACCTTGATAAAGAAACCGTCAAAAGCATTATGATACAAGCAGGGCTAAGCGATTAGCCCTCAACTTGCCGACCTTTAAGGAGTCTTTTATGTTATATCCCATCGCTGTAAAACTAGGCAATGAACAAACCGCTCACGCCATTTTTTTTCCAGACATTCCGCATTTGGTATCTGCCTGTGATGAGCTTGATGACTTGTTGCATTGTGCAATCGAATGTATTGATTTGCATTTTAGTGGATTGGCAGAAGATGGCGAGGATATTCCTTTGCCCACAAAATTTAGCACGCATCAACAAAACCCCAAATATACAGGCTATATGTGGGCATGGGTTGATATTGACCTAGCCAAGTACAATACTAAAACCCATAAAATCAATATCACTTTGCCACAATTTTTAATCAATCAAATTGATGAAAAAGTAGCAAGTCATAAACATTTATATAAAAGCCGCAGCAACTATCTAGCACAGCTTGCCAGTCGTGATTTGGCATAGACTTTGATGTCGTACAATTAGAGCGGTGCGTTTTTGCCAACTCTCGCCATAAATCTCACGCTTGGATAATGCCGAATGTGGGTGATGCAATACTAGGCAATCACCCACACAATCGGGGGTATTTTCTGATTGCAATTTGCCATTACCGACAAAGATTAAGGCGTGATTGATGTGGTGGGTGCGACCGACACGGCATAAAATGACATCATGTTTTTGCAAATCATCCACCTGTGCAAACCCTGCTTTTGCAAAATTGGCTTCATACAAGGGTTCATGGTCGGCATTTTCCCACCATTCATCCACTCGATCAAAGTCGGGCAGTTCAATGGATAGTTCTCGCTTGTAATAATCACGCACTAAGCTGTAGCAATCTTGTACGCCATGATGATATTCACGCCCCAAAAGTGGGCTTTGATAAGTGGTGGGCTTATGGCGTTTGATGTCGCAGTATGTTGCCCCTGTAGGTGTTGTGCCAAGTCCGACAATTACCCAATCTATGTCATGTAGTCCCATTTGCACCTTATCCACTTCAGATGGCAACGGTTCGCCATCAGGGTGGCTGTGGACAATTGCCTGTATTTCGCCAAGCTTGGATAAGTTAATAAATTGATCAGGGTCAATCTCAAACGCATTGGCAGGATTGGGGGCGATGTTGGTACAAGGGTGGTATTGACCATCAATAATCACACCACAGCACTCGTTGGGGTAGTCGTCCCAAGCGTGGGTTATGATTTGGTCTTTAAGGGGTTTGGTTAGTCGCATAGTTTATCCAATAAAAAACCGCCCAAGTTGTACTTGGACGGCTGAATATGTGTTTATAATTCAATGGCTTATAAAATAAAAAAGCCAAATAATTTAATAAAATTACTTGACCTTATTTAAATACTAGTATATAATAAGCAACATCAAGGCAAGGTACTGGCATACCAAGCCTTGATAGGTTACCGCCACCGACCTGATTGAGTGGTGGCTAACTTGGAGATAGCAATGAATACGCTCGTTAAAGTATTTATCATTGTAACTCTGCTGTTAGTTAGCTTACCAGCCTACTAATGACAGCACCTAAGGGTAACGCCATAAGTGAGACCTACGGTGGGGGCGATGGAAACTAGCCCCATCTCCTAATTCTTATACTAACATATTTTAGGAAAAAGTCAAATGTCCGTCAGTCAATCCCACAAAAGAGCTACCAACACCTACCGCCAAAAGGCACTTGCCAACATCGCTCTTGTGATTAGCCACACCGAACCTGATATTTTAGATGCCTTAAATAAGATTATGGCTCATAAAGATTGTAGCAAGGCAATGGCAATCAAAACCGCTTTGGTTGAGTATGCCAAAACGCTTGACTAACCCACCAAACTACTGGCAGGAAAACCGCCAAATCGTTGTTCATTGTCTCTTAATTTACAATCAGATAAACGCCCACCACACCTGTCTAGTTCTGGGTTGTCGGTGGGCTTGCCATCTGTGGTAAAGCGGTTGGTGCCGATATAGCCACATTCTTCGCCACGATAACGACCACACACCGCCCAATGGCAGTAGCTGGTGATTTGACGCACTGGGATTTTTAAGCCCTCAAAGTCCACAGGGTTTGACAGCTCAAAGGTGGTGGTGGCATTGGTTTCTGATGTTTTTTGTTCAATGTACCAGTTTTGGATTTTATAATTTTGTTCATCAGCACTGGTCAGATATTCTGCTAATGTGTGAATGACTTTTAATTTAGCCCCTACAAAATCGCCATATCTAAGGCATAAAAAGCGTAAGGCTTGGGGTATGCCACCAATGTCGTTGTGGATTGTCAAAGTAGGAGCAGAAGCACGACCGTCAGAACGCACTTCTAATCCATCAGCTTTGACGGCAACAGCGATAAACTCTTGATTTTGCCAAGTGATAACACCCCCATTGTCTAAATGGTTATGCCCATGAAAGCGGTACACATCGCCGCCAAGTCGTCTGGCGTCCAGCTCGTACAAGGTGATCAAACCTTGTACGGTGCTTTGTTGTATGTCTGCATTAAAGCTCATAAGCGTTACTCGCTGTCTGCCGCTTCATCGCTGACATTTTCGGCAGTCTTGTCGGTAACTTCCACCGCCACGCCAAATTCGCCATTTTGATACACACAGGCAAAGGCGGTGATGGTTTTGTCGTTATTCCACCCTTTAAGTTGATTGAGCTGAGCCGTTGCCCATGCTAGAATCTCGGCACGAAAGGCGGTGGTGCGGTTACGCTTTAATACGCCATTGTCTTTTTCTCCATTGACGACTTCAAAGCCGTCATCTTCAGGATAATAGACGATTTCTACCTTGTTGGCTTTGTCGCCATATTGACTTTGCCAAGTGTCTACCTGCCAGATAAATGCTTGTAGGATTTGGGCTTCGGTGCGGTTTAGGGTGGTTAGGGTTTGGGTCATGGTTTATCTCCGTTAAAAAAATACCACCTTGCCAGGTGGCAAAAAATAAAACCCATTAAAATCAATGGGTTTTGGCTTGAGTTGTCAAATTTTACTTAACAACTTAAAAGGTTTGCTCGAATTTTAGGCTAATTTCCCAAAAGTTGCCTTTGCGTTGTTTAACATCATAATCTTGGCAAATGTATTTTTTGGTTTCGCCGTGCGGATTCGCCCAAAGAAAAGGCAGAATGCCTTTGTGTTCGTCCAAAAACGCCATCACAGGCTTGATGATGGTGGCAAGATCGCCTCGGATTGTGCCAGTCCAGTCGGTCGCTTTGTTGTTAATGCCAAAGCTGACCCGTTGGGCATAGCCATCACCAAACTGCGTCTTACTGACCGCATGGCGAGTGCTGGCAGACGCTCCCATGTTCATTTTCCAAGTGAAGGTTTTCATTGCATACCTCATTTAAAAAAACCCGCTAAATTGCGGGTTCTATTGATTATTCAGGTTTTCTAAAATCGTTTTGATGCAGCTCAAAGACAAAATCAATAATTGTGCTGTTAAGTCCACTTTCTGAATCAGTATTATTTATTAGAAGCTCTTTCACTTGTTGACTGTAATCGAGATAATCATCTAAATCAATTACATTCTTGTTCGCTAAATACTTCACAAGACTAGAAACCAATAATCTATTAGCTTGGCAGACATCCAAAGATACGCCTGTTAGCCCTTCAGCTACTGCTGACACTTCATCAATATTCATGATAGTCTCCTAGAAATTAAACCATTTTGCCCGAGTTCTTCTCGGACAACCTGTTGAGCTTCGGCACGCCCAATCTGTCTCATCATCTTGCCGATAGTAACCATCATATCACCATTTGGCATTTTTTGCACTTCGGCTTTTTCGCTGGTGTAATTGTTAATGATGACCTTCGTTTCACCTCGACCCTGCAAGCTGTTCAATTTATCATCTAAGGCTTTGGCGGTGTGCTTAGGCAAAACACGCTCGCCTTTTTCTAAGTTCCAAGTGCCTGATTTTGGCACGGACATGATGCCGTCGTGGGCTTGTCCGATGGGCTTGATGGCATTGACCATAGGCACCAAAGAGCCTGTCTCAGCCAGCGTCTTAGCAACAGCTCCCAGATTGGCAGGAAAAGGGGCTGACGCCCAAGCATTCGCCAGTGCCACTTTGTTTTGCATCAAGATGCGGCTGATGGCATAGGCTTTTTCAAGACCAAACGCCCATTTGTATTGTTTGCTTTTCTCACCGTACATCATTTTCATAAGGTCTGTTGTGCCAGCCAATAAGGCTTGGTTGCTGGATTCAGCAAGTTGTCGCTTCTTGGCTTCGTGCTGTTCAATCAGTGCCCTTTCTTGGCTTTGGTAAGTGGCAAGGTCAATCAAACCTTGCTCACGGGCTTCTTCAAGCTTTGCCTGCTGTTCTTCAAGCACCTTATCTAATACAGCCTTTTTTTGATACATTTGACTGACAAAATCAATACCACCACCAAAGCTTGTGAGGTTGGCGGTATTGATGGCATCGCCAAACACTTTTTTGTGCTTTAAATCATCAAACAGCTTGGTCAGCTCAGACACCTGCTCTTTGACTTTTTCAGCACCGACAATCTTGTCAATCTGACTGGCATCGTAGCCGTCTTTTGCCAAGTCATATACTAAGGCGGCGTGTTTGTCTTGCCAATTTGCCAAAATATGTTTATGCTTGGCGATGTCGTCGGTGGCAGATTTGACTTTTGCTAAGCGTTCAGCGGCTTTTAACTCATCTTGCAGGGCTTTGGTGCGGTCAAGATAGCTTTGCTTAATATCATCAGATACACCTTCATACTCTTTGGCGGTGTTTAACTGATGTTGCAATACTTCAAGTTCACTTTTGCCAACCAGTAGAATTTTTTCATCAAGCTCTGCGATTTTTTGTGTCAGATTATGGGTGTTTTGCTTGGCATTTCTTTGCTCAATCAGTGTTTTTAACCGATTAAAATTTTCATCGTTGATCATGGCGTAGTTGCTACGCTGTAATTCAAGCAAGCCAATCTCATCAAGCCCAATCTCAGCAATCTCTTGACGCACTTTTTGCAGGCGTTCGCTAAATTCCACCGCCTTTTGCATTCTGTCATTTTGCTCAGCCAAAAGTAACAGTTGGGCGGTGTCATGCTTGCCATATTTGCCAAAGGCAATGTCAGCGGTCAGCTCGGCAAAGGGGTTTTGTTGCAGTTTTAGCTTGCCAATAAACAGCTCACGGCTTAATCTTTGGAGCTCGCTTGTCAGTGCGTCTTTGGTTGTCTTAGCAAGCTTTTTGGCGGATTTTTCCACCATTGGGGCTTTATGATCAATGCCCAACGCCAAGCCTTCTGATACCCATTCGCCCAACGATTGCATCACCCGAGATGGCGAGTGAATGTCAAACGCACTTTTGACCGCCCCAATAACCTTGCCAGCGATTTCTTGGGCTTTATTAACAGCAGCAGTGATTTTCTCGCTCATGCCGTTAATCAAGCCTTGAATGGCATCACGACCCATCTGAATGAGTCGCTTACCCAAGTCTCTTAACGCACCTACGATGTCATCTTTGGCTTTTTTAGCAATTTGCACCGCTCTATCGAAGCCGTCTTTAAACGCCTGACGCACACCATTCATATCGCCACGCACAAGCGATTTAATCACATTAAAGGTAGTGGTAAAGATATTTTTAACGAGGGCAAATCCTGCATTAAACACGCTGGCAAATACGGTTAAGCCTGCGGTAAAAATGGCTTTAATTGCTGTCATCGCCGCTGATACGGCCGCTTTTACGCCATTCCACACGCTTTGAGCCACGCTTACCAAGCCATTCCAAGCACTTGAAAAAAAGCTTGCAACGCTTGTGATAATTGGCTTAATCGCATTGATGGCTGATTGCACGGCAGACTTAACGCTATCCCAAACACTCGTTGCGACACTGACAATGCCTTGCCACGCTGATGATACAGCAGATGACAAGCCTTGCCATGCCGCTACAACGGCGCTAAATACCGTCTGAGCAACAGCGGTGATGCCAGACCATGCCGCACTTGCAATGCTGGCAATACCGCTAAAGATGCTGCCAATATTAGCGACCATCTCTTGTACTGGTGCTGGCATACCGGCAAGCCAATTTGCAAAGGCTTGTTTGATGGCGACCCATGCGGTATTGACACTGCTAACAACGCTATCCCAAATACCACTAAACCACGCACCAATACCACCCCATACGCCTTGAATCCATTGCCATGCTTGGTCTGCATACTGCGGTATGGCGTTCCATACTTCAATGGCTTTGGCTTTGACAGTGTCCCAATTCATGTACAGGGCGACACCTGCGGCGACTAGGGCGGCAATCCCCAAAACCACAGCGGTCACAGGGAATCCAAGTGCCGCCAATGCCGCCCCAAACATTTTGACAGCACTGAACACATTAAAGATGGGGCTGATAATCACGGCAATCATTTTGCCGATTGACACCATCGCACCGATACCGCCTGTTACCGCCGTGAACGCCAACGCAAGACCACCCAGTGCCGCAATCGCACCCAGCACACCGCCTACAATGGCGGTGATGGTCGTAACCAGCTCTGGATTTTTTTGTGCCCAGTCGGTGATGCTTTTTATCACTGGTGTGATTGCCTCCATCGCTTGATTAAGCACGGGTAAAAACGCCGTACCAAAGGCGATTTTCATGGCTTGCATGTTGTTGTCAAACAGCTGCATTTGTGCTGCTGATGTGCCTGCCATGGATTCAAATTCCTCAAGCATGGAGCCTGCATAAGTAGCAGAGTCGCCCATCGCTTTTAAGTTCTTATCCACCGTATCGATGTTAGTAACCAGCTGTGAGATGGCAGCAATGGATTCTGAGCCGAAGGCGTCGTTTAGCACCGCCGCACGCATATGCTCTGGGACTTTTTGGACAGCTTCTAGTACTTTTCTGATGGTGCCTTCGCTGTCAGTCTGCATGTCTTTGGCGACTTGGTTGTAATCAAGCCCCATCTGAACGAATGCTGCCTTAGCAGACTTTGATAAGCTCTCGCCTTTGACGAGCTGTAGCGAGAAGTTTTTTAGGCTGGTCGCCGCCACTTCAGGGGCGATACCGACCATAGACGCAGTTAAGGCGGCAATGGTAGATGAAGAAATGTTCGCCATCTCAGCCAATGAGCCGATGCGTTGCACCACTTCCATGATGTGCGGTGCTGAGTTGGTGGAATTGTTGCCAAGGTAGTTAATCTGGTCGGCAAGCGTCTCCACTTCTGTCTGTGTCATGCCAAAAGACGCACGCATTTCTGCCATTGCTTTGCCTGCTTCTTCAGCCGTGATGTCAAACGCCACGCCCATCTTAACCGCAGACTCGGCAAAGCGTGTCAGCTCATCTCGTGCGATGCCAGATTGACCTGCTGCCTCCATGATGGCGGCAATGTCGGTCGCTGCCATCGGTAGGCGCTGCGATAAAGCGATGATGTCTTGCTCCATCTGCCTAAACTGCTCAGGCGTCTCAAAATCAATGACTTTTTTGACGCCTGCCATAGATTTTTCAAAATCTACAGCCGCTGTTACAGCACCCTTAATACCAACCGCCATCACGCCTAAGCCTACCGCTGCTACTTTTCCTGCGGTCTGCAAGCCTTGCAAGGCTTCACGGTTTTTTCGCTCAAATTTGTCCATTTTGGCGTGCATGTCTTGCACGGATTTTGAAAACTTGCCAAGCTGGTCATTAACCTTGCTAAGATTGCGGTCAAAAGCGGTGGTATTGGCTTCTAGGACGATTTGTAATTTTGAAATGACGGACATTGTTTTTTCCAATAAAAAACCGCTCAACAGAGCGGTTTAATTCCAAACAGTCCACAAAGGTGGACTTGATCTAACAAAAAAGTAGGTATTCACAATCTATTACTTTGGTTGATTCTCTTGCTTGTGTTGATTTTGTAATTCTTTGTAGGCTTTGCAAAACTCAATATAATAACCTATGGTGAAATGATACAGCACCACACCAATGATAAGTAAAGAAACGCCAGCGATTGGCATCAAAAAAATCAACACCATCGCAAAAACAAAAAGCAAAGAAAGCAAGAATAGCATTTCACGTTCCAAAACAGACAACGAATCGTCATGCCGAATCATAGCTGAAATTAACCAGTTATTCAACCATATTAAGTAAATATCTAATGCAAATAATGCTGTTTTTTGGCACGATGCTTATCAAGGAAATCTTGGGCTTGCTTACGCCTTTCGGCAAAAGGCATGAGACTACCTGTCGCCTGTTCGTTTAATGCATCAAAGATTAGCCCTGTGCTTTTGGATAGCTTAAAGAATTTTTGACTCAGTACATCAAGGCATCTTTGTAGCTCCCTGATTTCTGTGGTAACTCGGTCATACTCCATCAAGCCCACCGTCCGCCAAAAGGCATTGTAATCGGCGGTGTCAGATTTCCCCGCTGTCATCAATAAGCCGTGCAGATAGGCGATGGCGGGTCTGATGTCATTGATGTCAAGTTCGTCGGCACTTTTGATGTTAAACTGGTCATGCAACATTCCCCAGACATCTTTATGGCTAAGATTGGTCTGTTTGACAAATTTATTCACCGCCTGTATCAATGGTCGTCTGTCATCTACCGATGAAAAGCGTGGATTGATGGCAACACCTTCGTTCCAGTAGTCGTGTAGGACGGTAAAGCACTCTTCTTGATACTGCTCGACGATATGACGAATGTCGGCACGCACTTTTTGTGGATTGATGCTAAATAGCCAGCCGTTTAATTTTTTGATTGGCATACATAGCACTTCACGGATTTTTCCATCTTTGGCAACTGTGGCGATAACACCACAGTTGAATTTTGGATTGTTTAGCTTAGCTGATTGGCTTTTCCAATCCAATCCCATATTTTCTACAATGGGACGGACAGCGACATAATGCTCGCCATCTTTTTCTAGGGTGATAAGGGTGTCGTCATAGAATTTGACGGCTTGGACTTGATTTGACATAAAATGTCTCCTTTGAGTTTTTAGTTAGTATTACCCAAAATAGGGTAACGGGTCTCAACTACTGTACTCAAAGACACAGCGGGCATATTTCCCTTACGGGTGTTGTATTACGCCTCTCAACCCGTCATAAGACGAATGTGGCTATGCGTTTTTGTTCAACTGTGGTGATATGACCACAGTTTACAAATTACAGGCATAAAAATAACGCTCTGACGGGGCGAGATTTGATACCGCTTTGAGTTTTTAGTAGTAAGATTATACTAACTTAGGTTGATAAAAAAAGCAAGCGTTTTTGCTTGCTGGCTATAGGTAGTTGCCTTTATCATACAGGCAGGTATGGTCATCATAACCGCACCTGAATTTCTTACCCTTTTTCAAGCCGATTAAACATCGCAATCATTGCCGCCACTTCTTGTCGCACCTTGATTTTTTCTTGCTCTTTCTCAAAGACTTCACGCATCTCATCGGTCATTGGATTTGGATCAATGATCAAAAAATCATGCACGGATTTGTTCTTGTCGCCAGCTTGCAGATAGGCAAGCAAAGCAAAGCCTAAATCGGTGCGATAACCTCCAATAGGATCAATGGCATCATACGCTTGCCATTCGACAAGCTCGACCACCGTGAGTGTGCGTTCAAGCTCGCCCACCGTCTTACCAAGATGGGCGGCAAGCTTGAACAAAAAACGGCGGTCTTTATCGCTGATTAGTTTTTTTTAATGTCATCAAGTTTGGCGTCAAAGCCATTGATTTCACTAATTGCACCGACAATGGCGGTCATCTGTTCAGCGGTTAGATTGCCTAGTTCTTTGACATCGTTATCATTAAATAGGCGTTTGCCATTTTCATCGCACAGCGAATATGCCACCATGTACAGACTGGCGGTAACATTGTCAGTTTTCTCACCCTGTTTGGCAAGCTCGCCTTGTTCAGCGACTGTCAATTTTTTCAAGTAAACTTCGCCAAAGCCATTAATCTCTTTTAGGATGGGTGTTGTTGCGATGGCAGCTAAAATAGCAGCTTTAGTTAATGCGGTCATATTTTTTTCCTTTTTTTAGAACAAAAGCCCATCAATAGGATGGGCTTGGTGGTAAGTTGATTTAGACGGTGAGTTCTTTTTTAACTTCACCCGTGATGGTGATTTTGCCTTTTTTGCGAAGTTTCTTTTTGGTGTCTTCGCCATCGGTGGTCAGCTCAGCAATCATACCTTTAAATTCACGGCTTTCTGCTGGCGCTTCTACGAATTTATACTGAAAATACAGCTCTTTACCCGTATCAAAGCCCGTCTGTAGCAGCTGATGTGTCTCGTCATCAGGCAGTAGTACATATTCAAACTCAACCTCAGACTCTTCTTTAAAATCCACCGCTGCCTTGACTGTACGACGATCATCGGTGGCGGTGATTTCGTCCAGCACTTTGGCTTCGTTGGGCGGTGCCGCCTTGGTTAGGCGGTTGATTTTTTTAAAGGTGCCTGACGCGCCCGTCTCAGACACCCACAGCTGATAAAAGCTGTCTTTGGTATTTTCTGCTGACATTTTTTTACTCCTATTGCTTGATTGTGGTAAAATGGTGGATAAGTCTAACGACTGTCTTTAAATTTCTACTACTGTAGATCTGACATATTATTCTCCTGTCAGTTGGTTGGTGGTAAAAAAATCAATCTGGCAAAGTTTGCCAAAATTCGTATTCAATCAGCCCACGCCATAGCCCATCATCGTGCAAATAGGTCGTACCGCCATAGACGGACGGCTGTATGGTATCCAGTTTTCGCACGGCTTTGGCGGAAAGCTCAAGGGTGCTGTCATAGTCATTGGTATAAACATCAATCTGCACCCGCACCCACTCATGACCTGTGATGCCGTCTAGGGTGTTGTCTGGTAGATTGGAGATGATGCTATACACGACATAAGGCGGGGGCTTGTTTTCGCTCTCTGGCACGAACAGCGGATAACACCGCCCAGCGACCAGATCGGCTAATAGGCTGTATATGCGTTCGCTTGCGGTCATGAGATTTCCTTTGGCAATAAAAAAACCGCTCACAGGGAACGGTTTTAATTGAAAATGAATTAATTACTGGTCTTTATGAGCAGCACCAATCTTAATAACACCAGATGACGGATACACTTCAATAAAGTGCTTGATATCACCAATCATAATGCTCTCTGTTACTGCTTCTTGTGTTTTTAGGGCTTTATTAATGGCTTTTTCGGTCATCTCACCCACTTTTTGTGATGCTTGCTCGTTCGGTAAATCTGGGTGTAACACTTGCACGGTCGCACCCACCAGTAACAGCAAGCTCATCACACGCCCTTGTTCATCGCCTTCTCTGATTTTCATTTGCAGGCTCGTTGCAGACGCTTTGCCTTGCTCATTGACATTACCACTCCAGATGATACCTTCGCCTAAGTCCATATCAAAAGAAATACTGCCACTTTTTACATTAGCAAGCGTTGTCTCAACATTCATGACATCTTTGATTCTTTGATCGATGCCTCTGCCAAGTTCTTGCGGGGTCATACCAAAGTCAGCAACCAGTTCAGCTTCTTTTTCTGCTTGTTCTTTGGCGGCTTTTTCTGTCTCAGCTTTGGCTTTTGCGTCAGCTTCTGCCTGCTTGATGGCGTGTTGAGCTTCTTTTTCTGCCTTTTCGGTGGCAGCCTTAGCTTCTCGTTCTGCTTTTTGTTCTGGAGTCTCTAGGATTGCTCCAATCACACCAATCACAAATAGAATGCCAATGATGATAGCGATGATTTTAAAGATTTTTTTCATGATTTTACTCCTATTGTGTTTAACATCATACACAATCAGAAACAAAATAGCAATGATTAGCCCATAATCTTATCAATTCGCTCACCGAGCTTTTTAGCAAAGCGGACTTCTGCATTGGCATAGCCACCATCAAATGTCGGACGAAAAATGGGGCGTGGGGCTTGGTAAGCTGTGCCATATTCATTAAAAAACCAATAATACGCATCACCAAAAGTCTTGCCTGTATTTTTCGCCACATAAATGGCAATGGCTGCTCCGTCTATGTTGGCACTAACCCCTTTGGTTAGCCGTCTGCGTTTGATAGACTTTTTATAAAGTTCGGGATTTTGCATTTGGTATTTGCCCGTTCCCCGTTTGGCTCGTCGTCTGCGTTTTTTGCCGTTTTTATCAAAATAATAGCCATCGCCTTGACCACCTGACATATAGCGACGATAAGGGCCAGGACTAACAGGGGCTTTGGCTCTAATGGTTTTGTACATCGGCGTACTGGCGAACATCAAAGACGAATACAGCACACCGCCAGCATCTTTATTGCCCACCTCATCACGCAGTTGGTGTAGTTTTTTATTAAGCTCATCAATCCCCTTAATCTTCATCGGCAACCCCTTTTAGCACTAATGTGAGATATTCACGCCCACTGCCATTATCCGCCAAAGGCTCACCGACAATCTCATACATTCGCCCTGCATATTGCACACGCATGGTGCCATCAATGTCGGTGCGGTGGCGAATGGTGGCTCGTGCGGTGATGTTGACTTGCTCGGCTTGCCCTTTGATGATGTCTTTGACCGATAGGGGCGTAAACTGCCCCCAAAGGGTCAAGGTGTGTTCCCATTGTCCCACTTTGACCGCTCCTGTGGCGGAGCGAGTGGTAGATTGGCGGTAAAATTGCACACGGTGGCGAAGCTGTCCTGCACCGATTGCCATTTTACACCCCCATAAATCGGTATGGACTTAACAAAAAATCCACCGCATAGGGCATTTTGGCAATGTTTACCATATTTGCCCCCACCGTTTCACGGTTGGCATACCAGTGGGCGATGAGCATTAGGCAGGCTTGGTTGATGTCATCACTAAGCAAAATACAACGCTCTTTGTCGCTATCTATCGGTATGTCATCAAAAAACAGTGTCTTGTCGGTAAATTTTTCCACCGCCCGATATGCCGAATTGATGTAAAGCGTTAATAAAGGGTCTTCGTCATCGTGTTCAATTCGGCATTGATGTTTGACTTGTTCAAGGGTGATTTTGTTCATCTTTATTATCCAAGTCGCTCTCAGCTTTATTTTGTACCTTCGGCTCAGCCTTGTTCTTTGGTGCTGCCTTGGCTTTCTCGCCTGCGATTGGTTCAATTAATCCCATGCTAATCAGAATCTTGGCATCGTGTTCGTTGGTAACTTCTCGGCTCTCGCCTGCAAAGTATTGTTTATCGCCATAATGTTGGCGGATAACTTTATATTTCATCAAAAACCCCTAGTAAAAAACCCTAGAAATAACCACTTCTAGGGCTTTTGGTTGAGTTAAACTTTATCAGCCAAAGTGCCATGAATAAAGGCTTCGGGGCGATACACCGCCAACGCCAAACGCTCTTCAGCTAGGATAGTCACCAAGTTACGCGTAAAATCATCATTTTCAAAACCAACCATCACGGTCGAATCTTGACGGTCAAAGATTTGTGCGCCAAGGTCAAACGCACCTGTCAAGAATTTGCCCGCTTGCATTGCTTGGGTTGCTACCACAGGCAAGCCCCACAGCGTTGGCGTTGCTGTGCCTTGTGGATTGCCGATGATGTAGCGACCATTGTCATCTTTGGCAAGCTCAATCTTCGCCCAATCAATCGGGTTTAGTACATGACCACTTGCAGGGTATTCAGCCAACACCGCTTGCAACATAGCAAGGCGTAGCTGGTCGATGATGGTATATTTCGCCAGTGTTGCCTTATCGTTGAACGCTGTTGCTTGAGTGATGATACCTTTTAGATTGCCTGATAGTCCATCGCCATTGAGCAGCTGCTGTTCTTCCACCAGTTTTAGGCCATAGATTAAGCGACCATTGATGTGGCTTGCCAGTTGTGGTGCGTCATCCAAGATTTGGCGAGATGCTTTAAAAAAGTGTGCCAAGGTTGCCACATTGACTGTCTGCTCATCAAACTTAATGTCAGATTGTGCTTTTTTGTCACCTTCGTTTTGCTGAATGGCTGCACCATTAGTGAACCCAGTCTCACGCATATAAGTGATGGCGTTGCTTGAAGTTGAACCCGCCATCAACAAGTCGCGTACCGTCATTCGGCGATTAGGTGGCACAACAAGACCTGGTACTCGGTGGTCACTGATTAGCACGCCTGCTGAACCATTGGCGTCAGCCGTGGCTGATGTGATGTTGGCTTTGACTTCAAGTTTGGCTTGCTTGACACCGCGTGGGTCAGCCTGTAGCTGTTTTAAGGCTTCAGAATCGGCAAACTTCTCGCCAAGTGTACAAAAATCGGTATCATCAGAGCCACGGCGTGCGTCTTTTTGTTCCAGTTCATCAAGTCGCAATTTAATATCATTCATTGACACTAGGGCTTCATCAGCCTTGTCAATGGCGTATTGGGACAGCTTTTCATTATTTGCCATTTTGCCCTTAATATCTTCCGCCACTTCTTTGACATTGTCAGTAGCACGGGCAAACTCTTTGGCAAGTTCGGTGTAATTGGTGGTTTGGTCGGTCATAGATGTTTCCTATTAAAAAAGCCCTAGCGGTTAGTAGGGCGTTGGGTTGATTTAAAATTTAAAATGATTGGTTAATATTGGCAAGAATTTTTAAGGCGTTTTGTGCATCTTTGGCTTTTATCGCTTCGGCTTTGACACTTGATACGGTACTGTCTTCATTGGCAGGGAAGGTTACGATTGACACTTCTTTTAAGTCAATTTCCAACAGTTCAAGCACATTATCATCATCATTCCACGCCCACTTGTCGTTACGATAGCCGATAGACAGTCCGTCAATCGCCCCATTTTTGATGAGGGCGTAGGCTTCTTTTGCTTTGGCGACATCGTCAATGAGTAATTTACCTTCGCCAAATAGCCCCTTATCGTCTTCATACAGTTTTGTCCACACGCCAATGACTTCATTTCTGCTGTGTTGCCATAGGATTGGGGGCATCTTGCCTTTGGCTTGCCATTCGTTCAAAGAATTGACAAAAGCACCCTTCTTGACAATATCGCCATAACTGTCTTTGACATCAAAGACGCTACAATATCCGCTAAATGTGCCGTCATCTTGTAGGTTTTCGGCTTTAAATGAGAGTGATTTTGTTTGTAAAGTCATTCATTTCTCCCCAAATCTTGTAAATGCGTTAAATTCGTCTGTACGGTTAGCGTGTCGCCCCCGTCCAAAGGCGGTAGGTCTTCCAATTCTCGCACTTCGTTTCTTGTCAGCCAGCCGTTTTGCAATGCCGAAGTATAAAATGCCGACCGCCCATTACTATCCGCCCGTAGCAGTCCTTCCACGCTCCATCTGGGTTTATATTGTCCACGCTCGGCAGGGGTGAGCAGTTTTTTGACAATTGCCTGTTCAATTTTGACTAAAATAGGGCGGAGCGAATACATCAAAAAGCCCAAATTCATATTTTCCAAGCTACTTGCCCAACTGCTTGCCTTGTCGGTATGGTAAATAAGCTGTGGTGGCACGCCAAAGATACGGCATATTTCTTCAATGCCAAAATAACGACTTTCCAAAAGCTGTGCGTCCTGTGGGTTCATTCTTAGGCTATGCCCGCCCGCCACATCCATACCCGCCTCCAAAACCATGTATTTACCTGCGTTTTCGGGCTTGCCAAATTCGGTCAAATGCTTTCTTAGGCGTTCTCGCTGTTCATCAGTAAGTGTGTTTTCACCAACTTTCAAAAATCCGCCTGCTTTGAGCGAGTTTCTAAATTCGTGGGCGGTGGCGTTGTTGGCGTCCGTTTGCAGTCCAATCACCGATGATTGGTAGCTAATGGGCGACAACCCCACCAAGCCGTCCAAACTAAACCCCTTAATGTGCAAAATCTCATCAGCCACATAACGGGTATATTTGCCATTTTCTTGATAAATGTAGGTAATCAAGCCGTCTTTGCCTCGTGATACGCTCATTTGTTCGGGATTTAGCACATCTAGGGCGATGATGTGATTGGTTTTTTTATGGCGGATAATGAGTGCATAGGCATTGCCCCACAAATCAAGACTTGCCACCATACTTTCCCAAAACTCGCTTGCCGTCATATCGGCATTGGGGCTGTCGTGTAGTAGCCGATACAAAAGGTGCTGGTCGGCTGTCTTTTTGTCTTTGCCATATAGATGTAGGGGTAAAGAGCCGATGACTTGACTTCTTAGGCGTACACACGCCCACACCGCAGACAGTTTAAGGGCAGTTTCGGCATTGATGGCGTTGCCACTTGCCGATGTTGTGCCGATAAAGGGGTCGGACTGTTGCCCTTTATCAAGGCGTGAACGCCCGAAAAGTGAGCCGAGCCAACCAAAAAAATTCATTTTATTTTCCTTTTTGCGATAAAAAAAACCGCTCAAAAAGCGGTTAAAATCAAAAAAATCACTTGTAATTATAATACAATGTATTATAATACATTGTATTAAATCAGAGATAAACCGCCATGTACACGATTGCCGAAACCGATGATTTTATCGCCCAATCCAAAGCTGTTTGGAGTGATGACGAAAAAAGCGATTTCATTACTTTTTTGTCCACCAACCCTTTGGCAGGCGATGTTATCCCAAAAACAGGCGGATTTCGCAAACTGCGTTGGTCTGCCAAAGGCAAGGGCAAACAAGGCGGTGTGCGTGTGATTTACTACAACTTTTTAGAAAATGGTATGATTGTTTGCTTTTCGGTCTATGCCAAAAACCAACAAGAAAACATCTCCCCTAATACCTTAAAAGGAAAGAAACAATGACCCTACCAAAGTTTGACAACATGGACGCAATCGTCCAAGCCATTATTGACGATGACCCAGATGCCGAAGTTGTGCGTGAGAGCCTAACTCGTTCTATTGAACAGTTTAATAAAGGACAATATCTCATTAACCCTGCCACCATCAGACAACAAAACAACCTATCTCAAAGCCAATTTGCAAAAGCCATTGGCATTTCGGTCAATACCCTAAAATCGTGGGAGCAGGGACAAAGACAGCCAAGCGGTTCGGCTCGTGTGCTTTTAGATTTGCTTGCCAAACGCCCAGAACTCATTGGCGAGCTTGCTACGGCGTAATTTGGGCAACAAAAAAGGCAACTACCCAAAACGGATAATCGCCTTATTGACACTTAATGCCATAATAGCATTATGATATCCCACAGGGTATCGTGGTGTCAATATCAAGACAGCTCAATATCTTTGCCTTTTTGCAAAAAATCATCAGATTGACCTTCTGCCAAATATTCAGCAATGTCTAAAAAGATTTGATCGCCGTCTTGCTTGGCTTGACGGATAAGTTTGGCAATCCATTCAAAATAGCCACTTGCCAAATAATGAGTGTCTGCTAAATCTGTTTTGTCGATGTGATTGATGACCTTTGTCATTTTGCACCTCCAAATCCGATAAAGGGCAAATAGGGTTGAGCTTTTTGCAAAAGCTCGGTAAGTTTTGCTTTGAGTTGTGGCTTAGTCTGTTTGCCGTGTGTTGCCAGATACCAACCTGCTTTTGATAGATTTTCATCAAAATGTTGTAGCGTGATACTGGTTTCGGTGATTTGGGCAGTTAAAGATTGTAAAGAACCTGTCGTCATTTGTTCAATCTGCATATCACACCAAACCGCAAATCTTGGATTAAGCCAACGAGCAAAATCAATCGCAAGTTTTGGGTGTAACCAAGTGCCTTGTTCAAATTCTTGTGAATTGCCTTTTTGCACAATCACAAGGTCATTTTGTGAAGCTCTTTTTGGAGCTTCACTATTTTCTACCGAAGCCGTAAAAACGGCTTCACTCAAATGCTCATCTAAGGCACGGATATAATCCTGTGTGCGTTCAGATTTTAGATAATTCTGCACACGCTTGCCATAATGTTTTGCAATCATTGTAGCATTAAGATAGCCGTTTTCGGTAAAAGCGACTGGCAAACCGTCAAAATTGACAGTTTTTAGCTTTTGTGGTAAATTACTCATAGGATATTTTCCTTATCAGTGGTTAGTATTCTAGCCCCTTGTTTGATTTGACGGTCTGCAAGGGGCTTTTTATTGCGTACCGTGTTAGTACGGTGATAATGATAGCACTGTACTATTGATTAAGTCAAGTATTTTTGTTAAAATATTTTTAAATTTTTTCAAAAGGTGCTTTTATGGCTCGTTCAGACCCCCAATTTAACTTACGCATTCCCCAAGAATTAAAAGACCAAATAGAAAAGTCAGCCAAAGATGACGGACGCTCTGTTAATGCACAGGCGGTTCATTTGTTGCAAGTTGGCTTAGAACAACAACAAAAACCACCAACCCAATACATAGATATTACAGACGCATTAACGGACATTATGAAAGAAATCAAATCATTAAAAAAACTCCAATAAAAAACCGCCACTTTGCATAAAGGGCGGTCAATTCAAGCAATCACCATATTGTCTAAATACTCATCAATATTCCCCCCACTTTGGGCGTGTAATTTGGCACGCCCAAGAGCCATTATCAAAGCCACAATGCCATCAATCTTGTTTTCGGCTCGCTCTTTGTCTGGATAGATATTGTCTTTTTTATCCACCACCGCCACGACATTGCTCGCCTGCCAAGTTAGCACAGGACAATCTCCGTGGGCGATTTTACCCTGCAAAATTAGGGCTTCTAGCTCTTTCATTGGCTCACTCATATTTTTTACAGTATGGCGTAGCTCCACCATCGTTGCCCCTTCTTTTTCCATTTCTTGGGCGAGCGGTGTGGCTTGCCACGGGTCATAGGCGATTTGACGGACATCAAACCGCCCCATAAATTCTCTTAAATCATCTTTGATGACTTCAAAATCCACCACTTCGCCCATTGTCAAGGTCATTAGCCCCATATTATCCCACGCACGGTAGCGATCAGCGTTGCCGTCCATACTTTCTAGCACCCTAGCGTCTGGCAGATAATAACGCCCGTGTATGTGATAATAAGGGTCATCAGCAGTTGGTGGGAATAGCAAAATAAGGGCGTTTAAGTCAATCTTTGTCGCCAAATCAAGCCCAATGTAACAGGGGCGGTTTTCAAGCTCACATAAGGGTTTACGCTCGTGGGCTTGTTGCCATTTTGCCATGTTCAGCCACGCATTTTTTGCTCCGACCCACTCATTTAGGTGCTTGGTGCGAAATACCGACTGTTTGCGTGCCGAAGTTTTTGCGTCTCTTTGGCGAGCTTGCAAAAATTCCCCCGATACCGATATGTTATAATTTGGATTTGCCTTTATCAAAGCAACATCGCTATCCCACGCATCGTCTGTATCTTTACCGTACAGTATCGCCCACATATCATCAATATCTAGCACGCCATCAAGCATTTTTTGAGCATCTTGATAGAGCAGATGACACGCTCCGCCAATGGTTGCTCCTGCGGTTGTGATGATGAGCATAATCGGCTGATTTCTCGCCCCCATACCCGTTTCCATCGTGTCGTACAGGGTATCGTCTTTGTGTTCGTGGTATTCGTCAATGACCGCACAACTGGGGCTTGACCCGTCCCCTGGTTTGCCGATGACAGGTTCAAAGCGTGAGCCGTCTGCCACGCGGTTCATATTAGAGGCGTTCACTTCCACGCCAAAATATTCTTTGAGCTGTGGTGTGCGTTCCACCATCTGTTTGGCAGGGCGAAACACTTCCCACGCTTGCTTTTCAGTGGTTGCCCCGCTATACACTTCCGCCCCAAACTCGCCATCGGCACAAAACATATAATTTGCCACCCCCGCTGCGATGGCTGATTTGCCATTTTTACGACAAACAAAAATAAAAATGGTGCGAAAACGGCGTAAATTATCCGACTTCTTGACCCAGCCAAACGGCACACAACAAGCAAACACTTGCCACGGTTCAAGGTGGATTTTTTCGCCACGCCTTGCCCATTCGCCTTTGGTATGGGGCAAAAGCTGGATAAACTTTGCCACTCGTTCAGCTTTGGCGGGGTCAAACTTGTAGGGATAATCCTTGTTTTTGCTTTTCTTTTTGTCGTCAAAATGGCGTTGGCACGCCAATTTTATCCATTTGTTTGTGATGATTTTGCCACCCACGACATCTTTGGCGTACTTTTCCGCTCGTTCAACATTTGGAAAACTCATAATCAAATTTTTTGTACGCCAAACACCCCGCACAGTCAAACCGTGTAGGGCGTTTGGTATTTTTGGATATGATTGACCTATAAACTGTGCTTAACTGCCAATCTACACACATCTATCACTTGACACAGCGTATCAACATCGGTTTCGCTAAGTTTGGAGCGATACGCAAGTTTTGAATTGATTTGTTGTTGTAGCACATTGGGTAGACTGGGCAAATCGCTGTAAAAGGCTTGTTTACTGATGGGTTTGAGTTTTAATGAACCGTTATCGTGATGCCCTTCATCAAACTCAACTTCAAAGCGATATTGTGTGAGCAGATTTTTCACAAATAACCCTGCGATATGTTCGCCATCATCACGGTTATCAAAGAATGTTTTATCACTCACACCGTCAGCACAGCGAGCCAACCAAGTCATACGGTTATAATGTTCGGCAAAGCGTTTGGTTTCACTATTTAAGATGTTTGCCAAATCCAGTTCGTCTTGTTTTGGGGCAGATAGGATTAAACTATGCACATACTCCACTGCTTGCCCAATTTGTTCTTTGGTCAAGATTTTAATCTTTGAGCCTTTGTGGTCGGTAATGCCAAATCTTTGATGTACCATTTTATAAATCGTGGCATAGTCCAGTTTTAAAATCCCTGTTGCCATATTGATGGCGTTGCGGAGTGGTAGGGTGTCGGCACTGGTAAGGCGTGGATTGACGGCTATGCCATTGTTCCAGTAGTCGTGTAAGGCTTGATAGCACTCTTTTTTGTAAGTGATGAGCGTTTCTTTGACTTCGGCTTTGACACGGTTTGTATCTACACCAAATAGCCAGCCGTTCAAAAGTGTTAATGGCAAACAAACCACATCTTGAAAACCACCTTTTGTAGGTGTTCGTATCATACGAATACCTTCGGCAAGCACTTCATCACGCTTGATACGCTCAAATTGGGCGTTCCAAGATAAACCAATATTTTCACAAATTGGTTTAAGTGCGGTATAAACCACATTATCTTGAATGGTTGCCAGTAAAGTTTGACCGTGAAAGTCAATGGAAGTAAGTTGATTAGACATTGGCTAATACTCCTGTGTATTGAGATTTAACCCTAGTTTGAAATAGGGTGGACAAGATGTTCAAAACACCGTACACAGTCGGCTGTGCATTCTCACGATATGCACCATCTTGCCCATAACAGAAAGTAATAGGCAACAAAAAATCGCTAGGCGTAGCGATCACGCTGTGTAAAATCGATGGTTTTGAAACACCTTGCCAAATACTATAAAATAAAAAACCCACTTTGTCAAGCCCCATATTCTCTACGATAGGGCGAACGGCAACATATTGTATATTGTCTTGCTCAATGGTAATCAAGACATCGTCATAGAATTTGACGGTTTGGACTTGGTTTGACATAAAATGTCTCCTTTGGATTTTAGTTAGTATTACCCAGATAGGGCAACGGGTCTCAACTACCGTTCCAAAGTACGGCGGGCATATTTCCCTTGCGGGTGTTGTATTACGCCTCTCAACCCGTCATAAGACGAATGTGGCTATGCGTTTTTGCTCAACTGTGTTCATATGACCACAGTTCACAAATTACAGGCATAAAAATAACGCTCTTTCGGGGCGAGATTTGATACCGCTTTGGAATTTAGTAGTAGGCACATCATACCCCACTAATTGCCCTTTGTCAATCCCTACCACCATTTAACGGCATTGATATAATCAGGCAATTTAACAAACATAATAATGATACAAATCATTGCTGTAATTTTCCAAAGCAACTTTCCAATCTTTTCAGGTGTTACATTGGTAATTTCTATCATAAAAACCCCTAGCAATTTTATCAAAAATCGTTTATTATTAGACATAAATATTGTCCCATTAAGTCGTGGTTAATTGGATAATAAAAACCCCAATGCCTGCCAGCGTTGGGGTTTTGCTTTTTACACTTTATAAAAACTCTGCAAACGGATTGCCCATCGTTTCATTCTTTGTCCCACCTGTCAGCCGTGTGCGACTAGCAGGGTCAAGCCCCAAAAGCGACCCAAAAGTTACCAGTTGTCGGGCGGTTTCATTCATCACCGTAACGGCAGGATTTTTTTGTAAAACCCCAGTCTCTGGGTGTGGCACAACCACGCCATAATTATTGATTTCAATTTGCGATTGTCGCCACCGTGCATACGCCGTGCAAAAGGCTTCCACATTGTGCAAATCCCCAACCGTAAGCAAGTCATTGGCACACAACTGGGGAACGACCCTTTGCCACATTTCCACCGCCAACGGCTCTAACCATTCTGGCGGTTCAATGTTCATAATCTTGTCAAATTGTGGCTCATTTTTATTTAAAGCACGCTTGCCAGCGTTGCCGTTCAGCTCTTTTAATTTGGTTGGCTTAGGTTTTCGCCCACGCCCTGCAACTGTCGCAATTCCACCCATTCTCCAACTCCCTAAACTTTTAATTTCGCGGTTGTAAAAATTTGGCTAGGAGGTAGGTTCTACGGCGAAAGGCTCGGAACTTTTTACCCACCCCCACCCCTGTGGCTCTCGGCTTGTGTCTTGGTCTTGTGGCAGGCGTGGCAGATTGCTTGTAAGTTCGTCAGCTCATCTGTGCCACCGCTTGCCTTATTGATGATATGATCCACTTCGGTGGCAGGCGTGTACCTGCCGTCAGCCAAGCAGACTTGGCACAAGTGTCGGTCTCGCACCAGCACTTGTGTTCTTAGTTTCCGCCACGCCTGCCCGTAGCCACGCTCTTTATTGGTGCGACCTTGATGGCTCTTGTGCCAACCGTGCCTGTGGTGGGCGTGGTCGCTACAAAAACCTTTGTCCGCACGGCTGACAAGGGCGGGGCAACCAATGGCTCGGCAAGGTGTCTTTGGCATTGTTACAATTCCCTATTGAATACCGAGATAAAACTTAACAATCGTAATAGCCAACGACACCACCATTAAAAACGCAATCATAAAACAAATATGCCAAAAAAAATCTGATGAAATTTTCAGGTTTGAAATTGATGGATTGCATTGTAAATCCTAGTATTTTTATCAAAAACTTGCTATAATTACTCACAAGATTTAATCCTTTTCTGCATTAAAAGGGTTGAATTAAAAACCCCAACCGATTGCCGTCAGTTGGGGTTTTGCTTTGTGTGTTGGCAGTGTTTGAGGCAACAAAAAAGGCAACTACCCAAAACGGATAATCGCCTTATTGACACTTAATGCCATACTAGCATTATCATACCCCACAGGGTATCGTGGTGTCAAGGAGGTATTTTGGGGATTATAAATAAATTTCAAATCCAACCAACCTAAATCGGTCTTGAAAAGCCATTGTAAAAATTTATTTTATTATTTGCAAACATTGGCACACCATGTATATTACGCAAGTTCATCTTATCCACCACACGCACAAGGTAGTTATAACAACGAGTCGCAGGGTCAATGGGGTTATCATCATCGGCATAATAACCATGAGCGTGCAAACTTGATAGCATGGTACCAAACTGTTTTAGATGTATGGCACAACTTACCAACACATCATACAATTCACGGTCATTTATCGTCCCAAGCATTAAGCGATGCACATAGGCAACCGCCTCTGGCAAATCATCTATGGGGATTTCATCAATGCTGTTTACACCCATATACTGATGTACCAGACGGTAGCCTTCATCGTGCATTAGCCCATATTTGGCAACTAGGGCGGTTACCGCTTGACGAAGTGGGGTGCGGTCGGTGGCGGTGGATTTGACTTGTACAGGCTGACCAACTTCCTTGTCAAGAATATCTAGCACCCATTGACGGAACTCTTTGGCGACTTTGGTGCGAGCAAACATGGCGATAAGGTGGCAACCACGCAGGGAGAAAATGCGAACACGCTGTAAACCGCCTTTGGTTTGGATTTCAGCCGTTTGGGTCATATTGGCGGTAAACTCATCTTTTTTGCGATTATAAAGATTATTTACTTCATCAGAACGAGAATAACCCAACGCTTTTGCAAGCTCAGCAGAAGTAAGCCAAATTTGGTTATCCACTTTGGCAGGGGTTAAAGTGATGTTTTGGAAAGTTAAAGTTTGCATTGTGTATTACCTTTTTGATAGGGTTAAATTTTCCTAATTTGAAAGGGTACGGCAAATTGATGTACCCTTAAATTAGGAGACCAACGGCTCAAAACCTATACACAATTAGGCGGACTTATTCCCCTTGCGGGTATTGTATTCGTCGCACCGTCGGTCATAACTTATCAAATAAGGTATGCAAATCTATGCCAAAAAATTTTTCGGATTAACTTTTTTTGGAGCATAAAAATATCACGCTGACGGGGTGATTACCGTTGTGTAAGGCTTTTGAGACCTTACCCCATATCATACCCCACTGATTACCCTTTGTCAATCCTAATCCTCAAAAATCAGTTCAATTTGCGTGCCCTTTTTAGGATAAGCTCTATCCACAAAGCCGATTAGCTGCTCCCAGTTATCACTGATACGCATCAACCCAATGATGGCATGAATATGCTGTGATAGTGCAGGGTGTCCAACATCAGATGATAGCCATTGGTGATGTTTGTGCTTACGATAGCCTTTATCATTTTTGGGGTTTAATTGTTCTAACTCCTCCAAAAGTCCAGGAGCAAGCCGTTCATAAACAAGGTCAATGGTATAGCGACCGACCACACCAGGACGAGCGACTTTCTCTGGGTTAAAATCCCACCCTTTTAGCCTAAAAATTTCCTGATAAAATTCATCAGGAAACCGCTTTGCCCACGCTGCCAATTCTTTTGCCAAATACTTGTCCAATATGGCTTGTAGGGCTTTTTTGTCCCTGATTTCTTGATAGCCTGTAGCTTCATCAATCAAGGCAACCAAACCCACTTTAGCAACCGAACGAATGATAATATCAGCGAATTGTGCCTGGCGTTTTTGTCCTGGTGTAAGTCCACCATTTCGCTCTGCCAAAATAATGGCATTACAAATATCAATCAAAATAGACGCATCATAGCCGTGTGTCTCTGGTACTGCACCACCGACACCGACACGAGAAAAACTCATCGGATTGCTGAGCTTCTCTTTGGTTTCGTCTGACAAATACGGCAATAGACGACTGTCAATGAATTTTTTTAGGGTGGTACCTGATGCACTTTTGGGAAATCCTAATGATTTTTGAATAGCGTTACCAGAGATGACCCGCTCGCCCGTCTCTAAAACATGGCAAAGTAATGTAATATCGCCAATGTTTAGCTCGCCTGTATGGGTAGCTTTGAGCTTTCCCCAACGAGCCATAGCACCTCGCTTGGCAATTTCGCTTCTTTGCTCTGGTGTTAGGGATTTGGCACGGGCGATACCACCTGCTTGTTTATTCATTATGCTTGCTCCATTAAAATCAATGCTTGCATATTATGCAAGCATAATTGAAATAATGCAAGCATTTATTACCCTTTGTCAAGCAAAACTATTTAAAAAAATAACTCCAATAACCCTTGACTTAATTTATTTTTGGGGTTATAATAACCCCATATTAAGCAAATCGGAGTAAACAATGCCCCCAAGTAGCGATGAGATGATAAAGCGAATTACCGAAGACGGTTGGTACTTTGTTAAGCAAAAAGGCTCTCACAAGCACTTTAAGCACCCAACCAAAGAAGGCAAAGTAACAATCCCAAACGGTCGTGAAAGCCTACCAATCGGAACGCTAAAAAGCATTATCAAACAAGCAGGGCTAGAATAATCTAGCCCCACTCTTGACGGCATTTACTCAAATTATGGAGCAAAAAATTATGTTATTCCCTATTGCCATTGAAAAACCCGCCAATGAACACGAATGCTACGGTGTGATTGTGCCTGATATTGCGGGGTGTTTTAGTACAGGCAACACGCCCGATGAAGCCATTAAAAATGCCTATGAAGCCATCGCCCTACATTTGGAGAGTATGGCAGAAGATGGCGACACCTTGCCCACCGCCAAACCCATTTTCTATCATCAAGACAATGCCGATTATCAAGGCATGATGTGGGCGGTGGTGGATATGGATATGTCTACCTTTATGGGCAAAGCCGAGAAAATCAATGTTACTTTGCCAAGCCTGCTGATTAGCAAAATTGACGAAAAAGTAAATGCCCATAAATCGCTTTATAAAAGCCGTTCCAACTATTTGGCACAACTGGCGATGGCGGATTTGGCTTGATTTACCCCAATTACCAAAACAAAAAAGCGGTCAATATTGAACCGCTTTTTTGTCATTATTCCCTGTCTTTCAACTCATTCCTATATTTGACAATCGCCCCATCAATTTCCCACGCTAATTCCTGTAAGGTGTCAATGAGTAAGCGTTGGTGTTTGGTAAATTGGTTGGTGTAGGTTTTTTCATTAATATCAATGCTAAAAAAGTACAATCGCCCTTTGACTGTACATAAATCCCACGCATTTTGTAAATGTAGCATTAGCACCATTGTCGCCATTTTGTGTGACAGGTCTTGGCGGTTATGGGGGCAGTTTTTGGGTAGTGGGGCTTTTTTAAGTTCGGTCAGCACCACGCCTGCCAAATGGTCTTGCACCGTTTCATAATTGGCTTTATCCATACCCCACACCAAAAGACTGCACAACGCACGGGCAGGCGTGGGCATTGTACCGATACAGGCACACCGCTCCTGCCACCCCGAATAATCATTATCCGACTTGACAGGGGTGTTAAAATCATCAAATACTTTGGCAGGCGTGGCGGTCAAGTGCTGACAAAGCCAGTCTAAGCCGTCAATATCAAACATGGGGTGTGTGCCAAATCTACTCGCCTGCTGATTTAGATTGATTGTATTTGTCATTTTTATTCTCCGTTTTTGGTTAAAAAACACGATTTGGCATACTCACTTCATAACGCCATTGACACCGCAATGACAACAGCTTTTTATTAAACTCATCATTTGCTTTTTGCTCTAAGATGTACGCCAAGCAATAAATCAAAATAACCTTTAACATCAATTTAGCCCCAAATACTCTTTAATCGCCTGCACTGCTTCATCGTAGCCGTAGCACACAACCGCCTTATATCCCTGTGTATTTAAGCGGTTAATCATTGTTTGTTGCAAATCGGACACTTGCCCTGCTTGGCGTGTCTTGCCGTCTTTGGTCTTGCCCTTTGGGGTTTTAAGCTCAATAAATAAGCCGTGATAACCACCTTTGGGAATAAACAAAAACAGGTCTGGAAACCCCGCTTTTGTCCCCATGAGCTTAAAATTTCTGCCTTCGCTTTTGCTCCGATAGCCACCGTTGGGGCTGTGGTGGATAAAATGGGATAACTTGCCGTTAATGCCAATGGGGGCAAGTGTCTGCCATCTTGCCCATGTCATTACAGCTCTTTGTATGCTGTCTTCGTGTTTTTTCATCTTGCTACCTATTTGGCTTGTTGCGGTCTGTTGTGTTTTGAGAGAATGTGGCTAACAAATTCGGGGCTTGCCGTCTGTGGTTTTTGGCAGTTTGCCACGCCTGCACGCTTAATCCGCTTATAGGCTTCTAGACTTGTTTCGCCTGCCAAACGGTATTCTTTGACGATTGCGATACATTCCATGCTGTTATAGCCGTCAAAACATTCAACCCATTTTCCGCTAATATTAAAAGTATTGGGTTTTGGCTTGGATAATTTGTTGTTGTCCGTCCACACGCCACCAAAATCATCATCGGCAGGCGTGGGAGCGTTAAAAATGGGCTTTTCTCGTTTTATCCAGTCCACGAGCTTATCTATGCGGACTTGTTCGGTTGCCAAAAAATTACCCTGTAATTCTCGGCTGACATTGTAATTTTTAAACTTGGTAAATATCTGACCATATTCGTCTTGGCTCAATGTTCTGCCAAAGCCTACTCCACTTAGTAACTCATTGATAATCTCCACGCTTGGCACTTGCCAATCGGCAATGGATTTTAAATTTTTAGAAAAATTGGTGTGTGTGGGTGTGTGTAACGTTTGGCTGACACACTCATGATTTTTTAAATTTTGGTTTATGGTTTTTGGTTTATGGTTATTCTCGGCATTTTGGGCGTTACTTCCGTTACATACTTCGTTACAGTCATCGTTACATGGCGTGTCATCGGTGGCGTTACTGCCTGCGTTACACGAATTAAAATGCGTATCATAAAGCCCACGAATGTAATCAAGTGTCATGGACTTATCCGCCTGTATGCCTTTATTTTTAAGGGCTTTTAGCTTTCGTGATTTTTCGGTGCGTTCTGCCCCTGTCATGACAAAACCACCCGTATTGTCATAGATGTTGGCGTTACGCTCATCGTTACTTTTGATGTTACTTGGCGTTACATCACTACCGTTACTGTCGTTACTTTTAGCGTTACCTTTCGTGTCAGCGTTACTGGCGTGTCTCATAGCAAAGCGAATGTCTTTGATTTGCTTATCCCAGTCGGCATGACGGTAGGTCTTGCCCAGCTTTTTGAATTTGTCTTTTAATAGCCAATCTACATCCGCCTTATCGCTGTCGCTATGGCAGTCAAGGCGAAAATAAAGCAGTGCCAAATCATCGCCAATCGCCCCATTATTTTTGTGGGCGGTGGTAAAATACAGCGTGCGTAAGTCAAGATAAATGGCACGCTGATTGCGTGTCATGTGCTTGGTCTCGCTGTCAAAATCACTAAAATTGTGCGTGATGTAGTGGATTTTGGGTGGCTCTTTGGTGGTCATGATAACGCCTTGATTTACTTTGGCTTTGGTGGTATAATAAAGCCGTTTTTGATTATTGATTTTTTGGTTTCTAATTTTTGATTAAAAACGCCTAACCCAGTCCGCTACGGCTGGGTTTTTTGTTATTTGAATATAGCGGATGTTATGAATGCTAGACTGTAGTTTAAGCATTTTTGCCCCTAGTTACCGCTAGGGGCTTTTAATTTTTCAATCTCAATAAGTTGTGGGCATAAGTCCACTGCCTTAAATTTACCGTCTGTAATTTTCTCAATCTTTAAGGCATTTGTAGGACTAATAGTGGTCTTACCAGTCTTCCACTGGCTGATTGCTCCTTGAGCCACACCAAGTGCTTTTGCCAAAAGCACTTGGCTGCCGTAATGTTGAATTAATGCGTCAATATTATTCATAGTCACTCCTAAATATTAGCGGATTATAAGCAAACTAATTGAATAAAGCAAGCAAAATATAAGTAAATTAATTTGTTATATTATAAGCACTCTTATATAATATAGATAAAGCCCATTGAGAGAATCATCATGGAACTAAAAGACCGACTTAAAGCCGCAAGAAAAGCAGCAAAATTAACCCAAGCGGAAGTAGCTGAGAAGGTTGCTGACTTAACTCAATCTGCGTACAGCCAACTTGAGAGCGGAAAAACAAAAAGTACGAACGCCATTTTTGAGCTCGCCAATATCTTGCAGGTAAATCCTAAATGGCTTGCTACTGGCGAAGGTGAAATGAAAACGCCCCAGCATCATGTTGATGAACTGGTGGCGTCCATGCCAAATGGTATCACCCATGACGAGGTGGAACCGTGGCGTGAGCAGTTGTGGGTGAATTTTTATGATGTGTCGTTCTGCTGTGGGGACGGCGGTGGCTATCCTGAATTTGAACCGTTAAAAAAAACTTTGCCCTTTGACCAGAGCTTTTTTAAATATCGTAATCTTAACTCAAAATACTTTAAGATGATCTATGCCAAAGGCGACAGCATGGCACATTATATCCAAGAAGGTGATGCGGTGGGGATAGATGTGTCTGATATTGAGCCGAGAGAGGGCGAAGTATATGCCTTGTTTTGGGATGGCGACCTACTCATCAAGCGTATCTATAAAGAAGGCGGTGGTGTGCTACGCCTATCTAGCGACAACCCCGCCTATCCTGCCAAAATCGTCAATGAGACGAATGGAGAGAGTCTTGTGATCATTGGGCGTGTGGTGTATCGGAGTGGTTAGAGGAGTTTAAAGAATGTCTATAAATAAAACATTGGTGATGCAGATACTGACCGTGCTTAGCGAGCAAGCACCCAAGCGAGTGTCTGTGGAACGCTTGGGGCTGTGTGATGAGCAAGATATGGAGCTATCAAGATTTGCCGAGCGGATAAAAGGGTGTGAGACCAGAGAACTTGCCCTAGCAAATGGGGTGGAAGTACCACGTTGCGACACCGCACAAGACTTTTTGGCGTGGCGAGCCAGTAGGGGCAAACAAGCGTGAAAGTGGTTTTTGGGAGTTGGCTTGATGAGCATTTTGAAGATTTTGATGAGCCGATACAGCTTGCGGTGGCGGACTTTGTCGTCCATGTACAAAGCCATGGATTAAAGGGTTTGAAGGGGCGAAACAAATCATCAGTCCTGCCGAGTCCCCATACCAAAAAAGAACAAAGACGACACGCCTTTGCCCAAAAGCATTGTCTATGGCATTATCATCTGGGCGTGCCGTGCTATATACAGCAAGCAAATGGCGAGCTGACCAGCGAATATGTGCTGCATTACTCATATTACCAAGATATGATTGTACTGATAGATATTGGTACACATCCACCTTTTGAGTTGCCGAATGTGGATAGGATGGGGTTTGTGGAGTAGCGAATGCAAGCGATGAGTAGTGAGACAAAAATTATTTTGCAGGCACTAACAGAGCATGGGCGACAAGGTGTTGACCATGTTCTACGCACCATGCCTTATGACACACTTATTCTGTACATTAAGGACATGACAGCACAAGGCTTAGTGGATAGTATCATCACTGACATGGCAGACGGTAGCGAGCTGTTAGAATATTGTGAGATTACACCAGCTGGCAGGGAACATCTGAAAACATTGCAATCCACCATTTGGGACAAATCCATCAAATGGCTCAAAGACAGCGAAAACAGCAAATGGGTGCTTGGTTCATTGCTTGTACCTTTGCTTATTTGGGCGATGGATAAGCTGCTGTTTTGACGATATTCGCTTCTGCTTGGACTTGCCTAGCTGATAAAATATCCAGCCACCAAGATAATAAGACAGCAGAGATAGCCAAAATGGTATTGGCTCATTCATGACTGCCACAATCACATCAAGCATCTAATTTCTCCAAAAATACACACTTTGTTAAAATTTAAAAAGCCGTCCCACTGGGGCGGTTTTTTATTGCCTATAAAAAATATACTTATATTTTAATATAAAAATCATCATATTTTCAACAAATTGCAAATTTTATATTAATAAACTAATATTTTTCTTGCATTATTTTATTAGTTTGCTTATAATCACCCCATAAACAACAAACGGAGTGAACGATGCATACCAAACTGACACCAACTGACCTTGTGCCATTGATTATTATCGTTGCCATGCTTGCCCTGCTCCCTGTGGCGTGTACTGAGGGCTTAGACCGCCAAGCTCAAGCTGACTATGAGCAGTGCCTAAGCTGGCAAGCGGACGGCTATGATGTGAAGTGTCAGTAGTTTAGGGTATTGGTCTTTATGTCATTCAACGCAAAAAAAAGCATTCGTCGCTTAATCAAAAAAGCCAATCTGAGTAATTATGTGGCGGCGACAGCTCTTAAAGATGCCAAAGTCGCCATTGATAATGAAGACTATGAGCTTGCCGATAGACATCTAAGCCTCGTGCTTAACCAAATCGCACATGGGCGATGTCTGATTGACCCAAGCCAATGGAAACCTTTTTGTACTCTTTATGTCTATGTGAAGGAGATGAACCTTGAGTAAGCCTTTAATTATTTTGCTGACGACAGCGACAACTGCCCGCTTGGACAGCATTACAGCTCGTGTGTCTTATGCACTTGCTCGAAGTGGTGCGGTGTGTGCGACTGTCGAATGCGACACAATACAAAAGTCGAGAGAGTTTATTAGACGGTATAAAAACAACGGCTTTCGTGGCATTGATTTTATTTTTGTGCAAAATTCGGTGTATGTCGATATGGCGGTGGCTAAGAAAGCAAACGGCTCGTTGTGGTCAAATAATGCGATTTTGCCAGATTTGTCATTCTTGATTGAATATTCAGAGTGGCTACACGCCAAATTCATGCCAGCCAATGCTTATCGTCTGCCCTGCAACTATTATTCATCCCTGCCAGCTCGTGCGTTTGGTGCCAATGAACATCACAACGCTTGTGTTGAGACCGCTACGGATGAGATTTTTGTTAGTGGTAAGATTTTGAGCGTAATTCACATATTTCAAAATGGGAAGTTTTTATGAAACCAGCAACTAAGCAAGTATTATTATCCGTCGTTATTATTGCCGTCGCACTTGTTGCATTACAGGGCTGCGTATCCATGTCTTTGGAAGCTCGGGATAGGGCGTACGAGGGCGAGCGAGCCAAAATCGCTGAATATCGTGCGTTGGCGGATAATAAAAGTGAGGATTATTGATTGGAGGTCTAATGCAATATGTACACACAGGACTGTACGAACTGCCGATATTGATGACGGTGCGATACAGACCACTAAACTATGTTGAATTTTGCCTACTATGGGCGTGGAAAAGAGAAAAGGAGCGTGAAAATGAGCAATAAACTAAGCTATGACGAGATTATTAGCGCTCTAAAAGAGCATAGAACGGTCGAGTACCGTTGTCTAGGTCATGATGAGTGGTTTAAGTTAAGTGGCATGAGCGATGTGAATGTCTTTTTGTCTGATGATATTGAGTTTCGCATGACATCAGAGATGGTTGCTGTTGGCGGTGTGAGTTTTCCCAAACCTGAGAGCGAGCCATTGAAATATGGTGAAAAATATTGGATAGCTGACCCAACACACACCTGCTATACATTAACATATGAGTGGGCAGGTTATGAATTGGACAAGTCAATTTTAGCTAAAGGGCTTTTACACAGAAGCAGAGAAAACGCCATCGCACACGCAAAAGCATTGATTGAATTATCAGGAGGGAAATTATGAAATTGTTTAAATTTTTAGCATTAGGTTTGGCTGCAGTATTAGCGACTGGCTGCATTGACGATGCTCAGGTCGCAACACACAATGCCAAGAAAGCTGCTGATAATTTTGAGATTAACAGGCGAATCGTATTTTACAATGGCATTACTGATAACTACATCCTAGAAATCGAGGGTCGGTGTTCTTTTAATTTGAATGACACGCAAACAGCTTTTAATGTGATTTGTAAAACTGGCGAACAGGAATTTAAGCGCCACACGCTTGTTTTATCTGACAATGTTACTGCGTTTGTTGAACAAATTGAGCCGAACAAAGCAAGCAGTCATTTTTATCGTGTAACTTTTAAGCCATCTGTGATTGTGCCAGATGTGGATGTGAAATAATGGAGTATAAATGATGATGAACTCAATCACATGGCTAACTCAAAAAGACATGGCGAAACGACTGGGTGTGTGCGTCAATACCTTTAAGACTTACTATCGTCCGAAATACCCACCCAACGCTCAGCGTGGCAATAAGGTATATTGGACGCTGGAAAATGCCATTCGCATTGAACAAGAAATCAATGGCACGACCGTATCATAAAAAATCTAATACAAGGGGTGTAACGCCCCTTTTTTTATGCCTGCCAATCTGCCACAATATCCGCCCACCAGCTCATGAGTCCCACACGCTCGTCCCAGTATTCAGCACGGTTATAAACATGGCGGACATCTTTTTTGGTGTGAGCCAGCTGTCTTTCAATCACATCAGCACGCCAAAGCCCACTGTCATTTGCCACCGTAGAAAACAGCGAACGAAAGCCGTGCGTAGTCATACGACCGCCAAAGCCCGCCCGTTTGATAACCGCCAACACACTTTCAATCGGCATGGGCTTGGCAGGATTGCTGTGATGTTTAAACACAAAGCCATCATCAAGGCGTGAGCTGTACAATTCCTTTAATATCTTTAACGGCTGACTGGCAAGCGGGACGGCGTGTTCAAGTCGTGTTTTCATACGGTAAGCTGGGATAATCCACACGCCTTTATCTAGGTCAAATTCGTCCCATGTCGCCTTGCACAGCTCGCTGGGACGCACCGCCAAATAATTTGCCAGCGACAAAGCAACAGGGGCAAGTCCGATGGTGGGCGTTTTTCTGATGGTGTGCCAAAAGCCCGCCATTTCATCAGCGGATAATGTTGCCATATTTTGCACGGTGTGGGTGGGTATGATGTTATCAACCAGCGTGCAGGGGTTGTTCTGGGCGTATTCGTGGGCGATGGCATAGTTGAATACTTGCGATAAGAGGCGTAATGAGCGTTTGGCGGTCTCGTATGTGCCTTGTGCGACCATTTGACTGACCGCTTTTGAGACCATCGCACGGCTGACATCTGCCACTGCCATGTCCTTAAAATCGTTGGTGATGTAGGTCAGACGATAGATGACGGTGTATTTGTACTTCTCGCTTGTCCATTGCTTACTGTACAGCTCTATCCATTCATGAATGAGTTCGCTGACTGTAATGGGCGTTAGTCCTGCGTTGCCTTTGATTTGATTGGCAAGCTCTCGGGCTTTCTTTAAGCTGGTGGCGGGGTATTCGCCAAGTTTTTTGCGTTTTCGCTTGCCAAGGGCGGTGTATTCTAATACCCAAGACTTACGACCTGTTGGCATGACATCAATGGATAAGCCTTCGCCTGCTGATAGCGAGTAGCGTTTTTCGGTGGGTTTTAGCCCTTTGATTTTGTTATCGGTGAGCATTGGTGTGTGTATCTCGTGTGTGGCTGTGTGTCGCCGTGTGTGTAAAATCGTTTGATGTTCGTTGATTTACTATGATACACGATGACTTTATGAGATACAACAAGACAATAAAAAAGCCTTGATTTACAAGGCTTTTTTGATGGTTTATGACACTTAAAAATAATTGATGATTTTTAGTGATTTGGATATGTGGTGGAGATGGCGGGAGTTGAACCCGCGTCCGCCAGCACTACGCCCATAGTTCTACATGCTTAGAATCTGTCTATGGCTTTAATCCGCACCGAACCGACAGTCAGGTAGGATTGGACGATTTGCTAAAAATTTCGCCTAATTCATCACAACACTAAATCAGACTATCCTTTGTGCGTTCGCATCGGAGTAAGCAACCAGACCAAAGGCAATCTGTGCCGACCCAAGTAGCCCTTAGGCTGCTAGTGCGTAAGTTTCGTCGTTTGCGACTATTTTAATTGGTACTGTATTTACAAGAGATTACCACTCTTGGCATGCACTATCAGGTTTCATTACCAGCGTCGAAGCCAGAACATCCCCAATAATCCTATTATTCTAACAGATAAAATGGATACTGACAACCATAGATGGTGTTAATTTGCCTATTTATCGTGGTTGAAAAGGCACTTCTTTGCCCGCTTTGTTGATATAATGGGCGTGATTATCCTTAATGACAAAGGCGATGCCATCAATGAAGTTGGCAGGCGTGTCATAGACCAAATCGATGGCTACATCGCCTTTGGTATTTAAGTAGCCATAGCGATAACCGTTCGCTGTCTTAATGCCAACCGATGCCAAACCTTCAGAAAAATCCTCAGCGGTGTCGTACATGGCAGTGATGATGGTATTCCCATCTTTATTGATAAACCCCCACTTATCGCCCACCTTGACACGCACCAAACCATCTTCAAACCAATCACCTGTATCGGTGTAGCTTGGGGCGATGACGATTTTGCCTTTTTTATCAATAAAGCCAAATTTGCCATGCTTTTTAATCTTGGCACGCCCCTCCCAAAAGCCCCATGCGTTGGTAAACTGTGGCGTGATGGCAATTTTGCCTTTTGGATTGATGTAGCCAAATTTGCCATCTTGTTTGATGAGTGCTAGCCCATCATCAAAACCCTCCGCTGACTCAAAAGTCGCTGGAATGATGATGTTGCCTTGAATGTTGGCGTAGCCGTATTTGCCGTTTTTGCTGACGACAAATAAATTTTCATTGTATTGGCAATCAGGGCTTTCTTGGGCGAATTGATAACCTTGGGGCAGACTAATGCGACTTTGGCAAGAGATTTCATTGTCGGTGTTGGCGTGTGCTGTACCGATATAACAGGCAGTAGCCAAACTTAGGCTAACAAGAGCGAACTTGGGATAAAAAACGGATGTATTCATAAGTTTATGTGTAGCATGAATCAGTTGGGGTAACTATAAAATAAAATCGTTTGCTATTGTATCATGCCAAAGCTTCAATCACAGCGACTTTTAATGTAGTTAATTTGTCAGTATCTAATGTCTGATTATTTTTATCGCTCAAATAAAACATATCTTCGGCACGCTCGCCTAAAGTAGTAATGCGTGCCCCATGCACCTCAACCCCTAATCGGCTAAAGACCAAGCCTAATTTTGCCAGTAGAGCAGGGCGGTCTTTGGTAACTAAGGTCATCATATGATGACCTGTGTGTGTAACCGAAGTCGCTTTGCTAAACTGTACTTGGGTGGGTACGGTAAAGTGTTTTAGTTGAGCATCTAGCGTAAAGTTGCGTGGCATTGTTTGGGTTAGTCCATGCGTGAAGGCATGGATTAGCTTATCGATGAGTAGCTGTCTGCGGATATCATTACTTAGAATGTCATCTTGTGTACTACCTGTGATGGCATGACGGTCGATGAGTACATAAGAATCAAGGGCGACAGGCTGTCCATTGATATCGGCAGTCAAGATAGTAGCATCTAATACGGATAGTCCTAGATGATCTAGCACGCTGACGGTGGCAGCGAATAAATCATCTTGGTCTTTGGTGCAGATAAATAGCTGTAAAGCGTTGAGTGCTAGGTCTGAGTGCGTACGCAGGGCGATGATGGGCAGGTCTTGCGATAGGCTATCTTTGCCTTTTAGGATCTCGCTGGTCTGCCATGCGATGTCATGGTGTTTTTGTTTTAAGAAAAATTCATCGCCAAAATCTGCCCACAGTGCATCAATCTGATGGGTGGCAATGTCTGCCATTAGCTTTTTGGCTTTGATTTTTCGGTTGGCGATAATGGCGTCTTTATCGGCGGCATCAATGCCTATGCTCAGCACTCGGTGCGTACTGATGTATAGTTGTTTTAGCAAAGACGCTCGCCAACTGTTCCATAGCTGTGAGTTGGTGGCGTTCATGTCAGCAACTGTCAGCACATACAGATGATTAAGATGGGCAATCGTACCTGTAAATTTGGCGAATTTTCTGATGACCTCTGGGTCAAAGATGTCTTGTTTTTGGGCGGTTAAAGACATGGTGAGATGTTCACGAACAAGCCATGCAACAAATTTCGTGTCTTCATCGCTCAGTCCGTGCGTCTTGGCAAATTCATGGACATCTACCGCCCCAAGTTCACTGTGGTCGCCGCCACGCCCTTTGGCGATATCATGAAATAGTGCAGCGATCACTAATAGGTCTTTGCGGTTAATCTTTTGATAAACCTCGCTGACTAGGTCAAATTTCTGCTGATATTCGGCGTTACTGGTGTCGCCAAAGCGGTGTAAAATGCGAATGAGTAACAGGGTGTGTGCATCCACCGTGTAACGATGAAAGAGATCATACTGCATCAGCCCCATGATTTGCCCAAAGGCGGGTAAATAATTATCCAAGATGCCGTATCGTTTCATCAGTCGTAGCCGATGAAACAAAAAGTTGGATTCTTGCAGGTTTTGTAAAAACAAAGCACGGTGCTTAGGTAGGTTGCGATAATGCTCATCAATCTGTTGGCTGGCAAGATATAAAGCATGCAGGGTACTAGCAGCGATTTTTTTGATGCCATGTATGCCCATGATGAGAAAGATTTTAAGCAGAGTTTCGGGTTTTTTGATGAAAATCTGCGTATCTTTGGCGAAAATTTGTAAGTCTTGGTTGGCTAATTTATCGTGTCTGATTAAGGCTTGCGTTGCTATACCATCTTGTTTTAAGGTGGTGTCAATCGGGGTGTTTGTTTGGACGATTTGATAAAAATCTTGGTCAATAGGGAGTGTGGCATAACTGGGCTTAAGATAGCTTTCATTGTAGTAGGCACACAGCATCTCAGACAAGGCGGCGACCTGCATGGCATGGCGATAGTAAGTACGCAGCATGCCTTCTAGGGCTTGTGTGAGTCGTGCGGTGCAAGTGGTCTCATCGGTTAAGTGCAGGCGTTTGGCGATGTGTTTTTGATGGTCAAATAGCAGGCGGTCTTCACAGCGTCCTGTGATGGCGTGTAGATGATGGCGAACGCCCCATAAAAAATTCCTAGCATTTGTTAAGCCGTCAAGTTCATCAATGCTTAAAAAACCCAATTTGGTCAAATCTGCCAAATCCTGTACGCCATCAAAATAAAACTTACCAAGCCAAAGCAAGATGTGCAAATCTCGCAGTGAACCTGGTGCGGTTTTTATGTTGGGTTCTAGGCTGTATTCGGTGGCGTGATGACTTAGATAGCGTGCTTTAGATTCGCCTGTTTTGGCAGCAAAAAAAGACTTGGCACTCCATGCGTTTTTGACTGCCTGCTTTGGCACATGGCAAAGATTTTGGTTGCCAGCGATGAATCGTGCTTCAAGTAAGGCGGTGGCGACCGTATGATCGGTAACGGCGATGTTGGTGTCTTCTTGAGTGCGTACGCTGATGGCAGGCGTGATGCCAATATCCCACAGCATTGCCACGAACTGCTCTATGGATTGGGTGTGGTCATCTAGCGTCTCGCCAAGAATTAATATATCAATGTCTGAGCAGGGCAATAGCTCCTCTCGACCATAGCCACCAATGGCGAACAATGACAGCGTCTCACTTAGATATTGACAAAATAATCCATGTAAAACAACATCTACAGCATGGGTGCGTAGCTTGATGAATAAACCCATCTGAGAAAATGCCTGCTCTCCTAAAATGACGACTTTATCGTCAATGGTGGCATTGATGTGTTCTAGCCATGATTTAATCAGTGTGACATCAATGTTGCATTCTTGGCTACAAAGGTCTGGCAGGGGCTTAGGGTGGATGCCAAGTGTTTTGGCATGCTGGTAGAAAGCATGATGGCTAACGGTGGTCATGGCATCTCCTAAGCCTTATTGTGGTTGTCAATGCAAAAAACTCAAATCCTCACCCAGTCGTTGGGTGGTAACAAGGCATCCGTCATCAGTAACAATCAGCGTGTGTTCCCATTGGGCGGATAGTTTTCGGTCCTTTGTGATGGCGGTCCAGCCATCTTTCATGATTTTGGTTTGCCAAGTACCTTGGTTAATCATGGGTTCGATGGTAATTGCCATCCCTGTTTTTAGTTGCACGCCTGTGCCTTTTTTGCCATAGTGCAGCACTTGTGGTTCGGCATGAAAGGTTTTGCCGATACCGTGTCCGCAGAATTCACGCACGATAGAGAAGCGTTCTGGCTCAACCACTTCTTGAATGGCGGCACCGATATCGCCAAGATAGGCACCGTCTTTGACGACTTTCATGCCGGCATATAGTGCTTTTTGGGCGGTGTCGCAGATGCGTTTTGCCATGACAGAGCCTTCACCAATAATCCACATGGCGGAAGTATCGCCATAGTAACCATCTTTGATGACAGTAACGTCGATGTTGATGATGTCACCATCTTTTAAGATGCGTTCATGGTCGGGCATACCATGGCAGACGACATGGTTGATGGAGGTACAGAGTGTGAACGGATAGCCTTGATAATTAAGGCAGGCGGGAATGGCGTTTTGTACTTCGGTGATGTGCTTGTATGCCAAATCATCCAAAAAGCCTGTGCTAACACCTGCTTTGACATAAGGGTCTAGCATTTCTAATACTTCTGCTGCCAAGCGACCAGCGACTTTCATTTTTTCAATTTCGTCAGTCGTTAAGATGGGGATATTTTTACTCATGATGAACCTAGTTTGTTAATTTTTAAAAACTTATCAATAAAAATGGGCGAAAATTAACGCCCATTTTACTAAATTTTTGATATTTTTGCTTGATTTTTCAATAAGGCTTACTCTTCATCTAACAAATCACGCTCACGAGCTGCCTGTAAAATGATGCTAGAACGGTTGCCTGAGCGACAAAAGATGTGCAATGGGCGTTCGGTGGCATTAAAAAAATCAGCAAACTCTTGCACATGATTCATATCTAGCATACCACCTGCAAAAGCGATTTGTTTATAGATGATGCCGTGTTCGGCACAGGCAGTACCAATCTCATCGGAGGTGGGCTGACCAACTTCCTCACCATCTGGGCGGTTGTTCACGATGGTTTTTACGCCTTGCTTGGCAAGTTCTGCGACATCATCAGGTGTGATTTGACCTGAAATGGTGATGCGAAATTCGGGAGCGACTTCAGTCATGATAATTCCTAAATAATTCGGTTGGGTAAAAAGGTAGATAAGACTAGCTTACCTTTTTTTTAGTGTTTTAGCAAATGCTTTTGGGTAATTGGTGCGTGCCTGTCATCATGACCATGTGGTCAAATCTGCAAAAAATCACAATATCAAACCGACCTTATGATAAAATTAGCCGATAAGTCAGCCAGTGCTAGCAGTCGCCAATCATCAAGGATTTTTATGAAAACATTGTTTAAATCAACGCTAAAAAATGCCGTGCAGCTTGGCGAAAAATTATCTGCCAAACAACCAAGCCGTACCCAAATTGCTCAGATGGATCAACCCGTTCATCATGATGGGCTGACATACCCACATTTGTTTCGCCCACTTGATTTGGGATTTGTGGCGTTAAAAAACCGCATTGTTATGGGGTCTATACACACAGGTCTTGAAGATAGATTTTATCATTATGGTAAATTGGCACGCTATTTTGAAGCACGAGCCAAGGGCGGAGTGGGACTGATCATTACAGGTGGTATCTCGCCTAATAAAGAAGGCTGGCTAACACCGCTTGGTGGCACACTAAACACAACTGCCGACACGGTGCATCACCGACGAGTTACTCGTGCAGTACACAAGCACGGCACCAAGATTTTGCTTCAGATTTTGCACTCTGGACGCTATGGCTATCATCCTTTTGTGGTCGCACCCAGTCCGATTAAGTCGCTCATCTCGCCTTTTAAGCCACGCCAAATGTCAATCAAGAACATCCGTGCTACCATTCAGGATTTTGCCCATACCGCCCAACTTGCCAAAAAATCAGGCTATGATGGTGTGGAAATCATGGGTTCAGAGGGTTATTTGATTAACCAATTTTTATCGGCACGCACCAATCATCGTAACGATGAATATGGTGGCAGTTTGGATAATCGTGCCAGATTTGCTCTTGAGATTGTTCATGCGGTGCGTGAGGCGATAGGGCGTGAGTTCATCATTAGTTTTCGGTTGTCTATGGCGGAGTTTGTTGAGCATGGAGCGACCATGAGTGATGTTATCATGTTGGCAAAATGGCTCGAGCAGGCAGGTGCTACGCTCATTAATACGGGTATCGGCTGGCATGAGGCACGCATACCAACCATCGTAACGGCTGTGCCACGAGCCAGTTTTGTTCGCTATACTCAAGCGGTCAAAGAGGTGGTATCCATTCCTGTCATCGCAGCCAATCGCATCAATATGCCTACCACTGCCGAGGCGATATTAGCGAATGGTCAAGCGGATATGGTGCAGATGGCACGCCCATTTTTGGCAGATAGCGAATGGGCGAATAAGGCAAAAGAGAATAAAGACCGGTTGATTAATACTTGCATTGGTTGTAATCAAGCCTGTCTGGACCATACCTTTAGCGGTCAAAGAGCGTCTTGTTTGGTCAATCCATTGGCGTGCCATGAGACAGAATATGTCATTAAACCTGCCAAAAAAGCCAAAAAAATCGCTGTGATTGGTGGTGGTGTGGCAGGCATGATGGCGGCACTGACAGCAAGCCAAAGAGGGCACAAGGTTTCTTTATTTGAAGCCAAAGAGGTGCTAGGCGGGCAGTTTAATTATGCCAAAGTTATCCCTGGTAAAGAGGAGTTTTTTGAGACGATTCGCTATTTTCGTGAGCAGCTTGCTTATCATCAGGTGGATATCCAGTTGGAGACTAAGGTTACTCGCCAGATGTTAGAAAAGATGGTATTTGATGATGTCATTGTGGCGACAGGAGTTGTGCCACGCTCGCTACAGATGGCTGGGGTGAATTTGCCCCATGTCATCAGTTATGCCCAGTTGCTTTCAGGTGAAAAGATAGCGGGCGAAAGGGTGGCCATCTTGGGTGCTGGTGGTATTGGTTTTGATGTGGCGGAATTTTTAGCACATGGCGGTCAAGTGTCTAAGCAGGTTAATGATACCGATTATGAACCAGTAACTCAAACGACCGAAGCTTTTTTTAGGCAGTGGGGCGTTGATGGCGAGGCAAATTATACCACACAGGGGGGATTAATTGCTCCACAGTATGCCAAATCATGTCGCCAGATTTATCTATTGCAACGCAGTGAAGATGGATTTGGTAAAACCTTAAATAAAACCACAGGCTGGGTGCATAAAGCCACCATCAAGCAAGCAGGCGTCAAACAAATCGGTGGCGTCAGTTATGAGCGTATCACCGATGAAGGTTTGTGGATTAAGGTGGCAGGTCAATCACAGCTTTTGCGTGTAGATACGGTGGTGCTTTGTGTGGGTCAAGAATCGGTCAATACACTAATGCCCAATGTGGGTGATGCTCCTAAGGCACAGTATCACATCATCGGTGGTGCTAAAAAGGCCGAACGACTTGATGCTAAGCGTGCCATCAAAGAGGGCTTTGAGATTGGCTTGCAAGTTTAGTGGCTTGTCTTGTCTTGATGCTTAGTTTTGGTTTATTAAAAACGCTAAGGTATCCAAAAACAAAAGACCGATTGGAGAATCGGTCTTTTTTAGATGCTCAAATGATTAAGCTTTATTGATTTTTGCCATTGCTTTTTCATAGAGTTCATAGAACTTGTCTTTGGCAGTATGAATCAGCTCGCTATCGGCTTGTTCATCAATCATATCACTGATTTTGCTAAACAACTCTTTGGTTTTTGATTTTTGATAGACAGGTAGGCGAGCACAAAGCTCGGTTACTTTGGTACGCACTTCGCCTAATACTTTTTCATCGCCACGAGCATCTAAGATATCACAAATCCAACCTGCCAGTTCTACACATTCTGCTTCTTTAAAGCCACGAGTGGTAACAGCAGGGGTGCCGATACGAATGCCTGAGGTAACAAACGGTGATTTAGGATCGTTTGGCACAGAGTTCTTGTTCACGGTGATGTGAGCATCGCCAAGCCATTTGTCCGCTTCTTTACCTGTAATGCCTTGTTTGATTAGGCTGATAAGCATTAGGTGATTTTCTGTACCACCAGAGACGACATCATAACCACGCTCAATGATGGTTTTTGCCATCGCTTGTGCGTTTTTGACCACTTGTTGTTGATACTCTTTGAATTCAGGACTCATCGCTTCTTTGAAGCACACCGCTTTGGCGGCGATGGCGTGCATGAGTGGACCGCCTTGCATGCCAGGAAAGACGGCTGAATTTAGTTTTTTCTCAATTTCTTCATTTTTCTTTGCCAAAATCAGACCAGAGCGTGGACCACGCAAGGTTTTGTGGGTGGTTGTGGTTGTTACATCAGCGATTTGCACAGGGTTTGGATAAACGCCTGCTGCCACAAGACCTGCCACATGAGCCATGTCCACCATTAGGTAAGCACCTACGCTGTCGGCAATCTTGCGAAAACGCTGCCAATCCATGACTTGGCTATAAGCTGAGAAACCTGCGATGATCATCTTAGGCTTATGTTCATTGGCTAGGCGTTCAACTTCATCATAGTCAATCAGTCCGTTATCATCGATGCCATAATGCACGGCATTATAGGTTCTGCCAGAGAATGACACGCTAGCACCATGCGTCAAGTGTCCACCATGAGCTAGGCTCATGCCAAGTACGGTATCGCCTGCTTCTAGTAGGGCAAGATAAACGGCGGCGTTGGCGTTAGAACCAGAGTGTGGCTGAACATTGGCATAATCTGCCCCAAATAGCTCTTTGGCACGATCAATGGCAATCTGTTCGATTACATCCACATGCTCACAGCCACCATAGTAACGCTTGGCAGGATAGCCTTCGGCATATTTATTGGTTAGGTTGGAGCCTTGGGCGTGCATGACGGCAGGCGAGCAATAGTTTTCAGAAGCGATAAGCTCGATATGGTCTTCTTGGCGTTGCCCTTCAGCGTCAATCGCAGCAGCGATATCTGGGTCGTAGGTGTAAAGTGAGATGTCTTTAAACATGGTTTGCTCCTTGACGAAGTTGTAAAATAAGTAGTGCTTTGTAGTGTACCATAATTCATCAAAAATAACAGAGTGCTTTGCGTATTTTCATATAAAAAATGCAGGGTCATGCTCACCAAGTAGTAACAGCCTATCCATATCTATTGATTTATTACAACAAACTTTGCACAAAGGTATTTAAAAATACTTCTTGAATTAAGATGGGGCGTGTGTGCCAGTCATAGATGGTGATCCGACCAAATTGCCCAAAGTCGTTGATTAAACGCCGTTTATAGGGCAGGGTTTGATTTTTATTAAACATGACATAGCCAATCGGTGTGTATTTTAGGTGGCATAATCGCTTGGCATCACCTTTTAAACTGCTGATGGGAAAGATGCTTTTGGCATGAACCCAAGCGGTATCATCATCGCCATCTTGTCCAGATAGCAATACTTCTCGTACCCATGCTAAGGCAGGTCGGTGTAGCGGTAGGTTTAGATGTGATTTTTGGGAGGTGTTGAGCAGGTCATAACCTTCATGGATAATCTTGATTTTTAAAGGTTGTTTGGCTTTGGCTTCTAACAAGGCGGTCAGCGAGCCTTGTGCGTGCAAATAGGGCAAGAGGGCGTTGGGCGGTGTCATGTTAAATGGTTGGTGATTAAGCTGATGTTGAAGTGTGGAATAAAAATTGTTTGTTGATTTTAGCATAAAAATGAAGATGGATTGGTTGGATTTGTCATCAAAAGTTGTCAAAATAGATGAATGATTGGGTAATTTGTTACAATTTTTTGAAATTTTTAGGGTATTTTCGTTGTGTTTTTTAGGTATTTTTAAGAAAAATGGCATTGATACATTTTAAGAAATAGAGTTTGGCTTCATTGGTTTAACAAAGTTTTTTTGTATTTAAATTATCAAATATTATAATGATTTTTTATCTATCATTTATTTAAAAAATAGTGAACATTATGACTTGCTATTGGATTAACGATGAAGTTTTGAGTATGCTGTATCACAAGAATCACAGGCAAATAATTATCCATCGGTAATAATTACCCATCGGCATAGGCAGTGATTTGGTCTGGTGTGGCAATCGCTACTCAGATAACACATTACAAGGAATTTAGGAGGCTATCATGACTTATCAATCCGCATTAGAGCATATTCGTGCTGTTAAAGAAAAACTAGGTGGTACTTGGGGGGCTATCCGCCCAGAAGATGCTGCTCGTATGATTGTCCAAAACCGTTTTAAGACTGGTCTTGACATCGCCAAATACACCGCAGCGATTATGCGAAAAGATATGGCAGAATATGATGCCGACCACACCAAATATACTCAATCATTGGGCTGTTGGCATGGCTTTATCGCTCAGCAAAAAATGATTGCCAACAAAAAATACTTTGGCACAACAAACAAACGCTACATTTATCTATCAGGCTGGATGGTGGCTGCTTTGCGTTCTGAATTTGGTCCATTACCCGACCAATCCATGCACGAAAAAACCGCTGTGCCAAAGCTGATTGAAGAGATTTACACTTTCTTACGCCAAGCAGATGCCAAAGAGTTAAACGATTTGTTCCGTGCCTTACAAAAAGCAGAACAAGCAGGCGATACCGCTAAGGTTAAAGAGATTGAAAGTCAGATTGATAACTTTGAAACCCATGTTGTGCCAATCATTGCTGACATTGATGCAGGTTTTGGTAACGAAGAAGCAACTTATCTTTTGACCAAACAAATGATTGAAGCGGGTGCGTGTGCCATTCAAATTGAAAACCAAGTATCTGATGCCAAGCAATGCGGACACCAAGCAGGTAAGGTAACCGTACCACATGAAGACTTTTTGGCAAAAATCAACGCCGTGCGTTATGCGTTTTTAGAGCTTGGTGTTGATGATGGCGTGATTGTGGCTCGTACTGACTCAGAAGGGGCGGACTTGACCCAAAAAATCCCTGTTAGTCGTGAACCAGGCGATTTGGCATCAAAATACATCAGCTACCTAGAAACCACTGAAATTGACATTAGCGAAGCTAAAGAAGATGAGATTCTTATCAAGCGTGATGGCAAATTGCACCGCCCAACTCGTTTGCCATCAGGTCTGTATCAGTTCCGTGAAGGCACACAGCATGACCGTGTGGTACTAGACTGTGTAACCAGTCTTCAAAATGGTGCGGACATGATTTGGATTGAAACACCAACCCCTGATGTGGCAGGTATTGCAAGTTTTGTTAATGACATCAAAAAGCAAGTGCCAGATGCCAAATTGGTGTATAACAATTCGCCATCATTTAACTGGACAATCAACTTCCGCCAACAAGCCTATGACCGTTGGGTTGCCGAAGGGCGTGATGTGTCAGGCTATGAGCGTGATAAACTGATGGATGTCAAATATGATGATTCTGAGCTTGCTCGTGATGCTGATGACAAAATCCGCACCTTCCAAGCAGACGCAGCTCGTGAAGCAGGTGTGTTCCATCACTTGATTACCTTGCCAACTTATCACACCGCAGCGTTGTCTACACATGAACTTGCTAAAGGCTACTTTGGCGATGAAGGTATGTTGGCTTATGTTGCAGGCGTACAACGCAAAGAAATCCGTGGCGGTATCGCTTGCGTGAAACACCAAGCTATGGCAGGTTCTGATATTGGTGATGACCACAAAGAGATTTTCTCTGGCGAAAATGCCCTAAAAGCAGGTGATGCCAGCAAGAACACCATGAACCAATTTGGCGGTTAATTCTCGCTAAATCCTAAGTGTGTAAACGGTGTTTTACTGTCAAGGTAAAGCACCGTTTTTGTTAAAAATCTAAAATTTAAGGATGAAAAATGTCAACTACTCGTATCCAAAAAGGCACGCTTGCCATTGACAAGATTTTATACGATTTTATTGAAAATGAGGCTTTGCCTGTAGCAAAGACGGTGCTAGATATTGATAGCGACCGTTATTGGGCAAATTTTGAACAGGTGGTGGTAGATTTAACACCAAAAAACAAAGCACTGCTTGCCCATCGTGATGACCTACAGACCAAAATTGATGATTGGCACAAGAACAATGTTTATGAGCTGGGTGCGTATAAGGACTTTTTGAAGCAAATTGGCTACATAGAGCCAGAGGTTGCTGATTTTACGATTGAGACTAAGAATGTGGACGATGAGATTGCGACCATTGCAGGTGCTCAATTGGTTGTGCCTGTGCGAAATGCTCGCTACGCCCTAAATGCAGGTAATGCACGGTGGGGTAGTTTATATGACGCACTCTATGGTTTTGATGTCATCAGCGAGGCAGACGGAGCTGAAAAAGGCAAAGAGTACAACCCTGTGCGTGGTGCTAAGGTCATTGAATTTGCCAAAAATTTTCTTGATGAGACCTTTGCTTTGACAGATGGCTCGCACGCTGATGTTACTGCTTATAGTATTGATGATGGTCAATTATCTGCTACCATTGGTGATAAAATCAGCACCCTAAAAGACAGCGAAAAACTGGCAGGATTTAATGGAACGGCTGATAATCCCAAGCAGATTATCCTAAAAAATAACGGCTTGCACGCCATAGTGGAGATTGACCGTACACACCTAATTGGCAAGGACGATAAAGCAGGCGTCAAAGATATCATTTTGGAATCTGCGGTTACTACCATTCAAGACTTAGAGGATTCTGTGGCAGCGGTAGATGCTGAAGAAAAAGTAGAAGGATATCGCAACTGGCTTGGACTCATGAAGGGCGATTTGAGTGAAAATTTAGAAAAAAATGGCAAAATCATCACTCGCAAACTAAACGCCGACCGCACCTACACCGACCTAAATGGCAACACCAAAACTCTGCACGGGCGTTCGGTGATGTTACTACGCAATGTTGGGCATTTGATGACCAACCCTGCGATTTTGGTCAATGACGAGGAGATTTTTGAGGGCATCATGGACGCATTGATTACGCCATTGCTATCTGCCATTGATATCTGTGGTAATAACAACTTGCGTAACTCACGCACAGGCTCAATGTACATTGTCAAGCCAAAAATGCACGGTTCTGACGAGGTTGCTTTTGCTGTAGAATTGTTTGAACGAGCAGAACAGGCCATTGGCTTGCCACCTAAGTCCATAAAAATGGGCATTATGGACGAAGAAAAACGCACCAGTGTTAATCTAAAAAACTGTATCTTTAAAGCAAAAGAGCGGACAATCTTTATTAATACAGGCTTTATGGATAGAACAGGTGATGAGATTCATACCGCCATGCAGGCAGGAGCATTTGTACGCAAGGGGGATATTAAGGGGCAGACTTGGTTCAATGCTTATGAAAAAAGAAATGTTGGCATTGGGCTGTTGACTGGGCTTATTGGCAAGGCTCAAATTGGTAAAGGTATGTGGCCAAAGCCCGATGAGCTTGCCGAAATGTACCGCACCAAGATTGAGCATCCTGAGGCAGGAGCGAGCTGTGCTTGGGTGCCATCGCCAAATGGAGCGACAATTCATGCCATTCATTACCACAAGTGCAATGTCGCCAAACGCCAAAGTGAAATTAAAAATGAAGAGATGCCAAGTATTGATGACTTGCTAGCCATTCCGCTTGCTGTCGATACCAGTTGGACAGATGATGAAAAGCAAAAAGAGCTAGATAATAACTGTCAAGGTATTTTGGGCTATGTTGTGCGTTGGGTGGATTTGGGCGTTGGTTGCTCTAAAGTGCCTGATATTAATAATGTGGGGCTTATGGAAGACCGTGCGACCTTACGCATTTCAAGCCAGCACATTGCCAACTGGCTGACGCACGGTATTGTCACTAAAAACCAAGTATGGGATACCCTAAAACGCATGGCAAAAGTCGTGGACGAACAAAATGCGTCCGACCCTGCGTATCGCCCTATGTCGTCAGATTTTGAGAACAACATCGCCTTTAATGCGGCGGCTGATCTCATCTTCAAGGGGGCGACCGAGCCAAGCGGTTATACCGAGCCGTTATTGCATCAGGCAAGATTGAAATTAAAAGGTTATCAAGGTGATTGATTGCCTTGCAACTGATCGGATTGTTGATAAAACCTCAAAGTACTGGCTTTGGGGTTTTATACTTGGTAAGTAATATCTAAAAAACTGCCCATGAAACAAAATAACTTGGTGCATGATGATAACAATCCTGCCATCTTGTTGGTTATTATAACTTGGCAAGCCATAAGTTTACCCCAAACCCAATGAACAACAAGCCCACCACAAGCATTGCCATGGTCATGATTATCGGACGAGAACCAAAGCTCTCTGCTAATTTTTTACCACTAAAAATCAATAGGGTTAAATATAAGAAGCTGATGAATTGCAAAATCAACGCCAAAATAAAAAAGCTCAAAAACGGCTTATTATAATCAGGGCGGACAAATTGCACAAAAAACGATAAAAAAAACAAAATCGCTTTTGGATTGGTCAGACTCAAGGACAAAGAGCGGTAAAAATAATTTTGTTTGTCTGTTTTGGGTGGGGTAAAACGCTTATTGGCGATAAGATGACGATTTTTAAAAGTCTGGTGTGCTTCAATGATTAGCCGTATGCCCAGATACGCCAGATAGCTACCACCAATCAGCTTGATGCCATCAAAAACACTTGGATAAAGTTTTAATAAGGTGCCTGCCCCAAATACGGTTGCTAGGATGAGCATGGCGTCTCCAAGCAAAATCCCTGCCATCACCATAACCCCTGCTTGCCTGCCTTGACTTGCTGATACTGACAGACAATATAGGCTATTAGGACCAGGTAAGGTGATGATGACAATCACGCCAACAAGATAGGTAATTAGGTTGTCAATGCCGAACATGGGTTAATCCTTTTTTAACTGATTGACTTTTCAAGATGATGCTTTAGTGTCGGTACTAGCTGTTTTTTACGGCTGATGATGCCTGTCAAGGTGAATAGTCCGTCATGTGGTGTGGTGTGAAAGGCTTGGCTAATGATGGTGTTTTGGACTGGGTCATGAGCATAAAGATGGCTGATTTTATTTTTGATGTCCACGATGGCAATCATAAGATAGTCAAGTCGTTTTTCTTTGGTTAATTGCTTGGCACTATCGCTTAGCTCGTTTAAGCGATGAAATATCTGCTTGGGGTCTAGCGTCTCAATGCCGGCAATCCCCCATGTCTGACCACCGATATCATACTCTTTATAGTCCATCAGTAAAATCTCATGAGCACTTAACCAAGATAGGTTGCTTTTTGCGGTGAACATTTTTTGGGCATAATCATCTTTGTCTTTTATGCTAAGATTGGCAATGTTCATCAAGTGGTGCAGAGCGTGCCTGTCGTCATCAGTGGTGGTAGGACTGCTAAGATTGAGTGTATCTGAGATGATGGCAGAGAGCATCAGCATACAGAGCATGGGTGTGATATCAATACCTCTCATGACGAACATTTCATATAGGATTGTGCAAGTACAGCCTACAGGGCGAATGTGAATCTCAGCAGGTGTGGGCGTGCTGAGATTTAACTTATGGTGATCAATCACATAACGAATGTCAAAATCAGACAAATTGGCGATGGATTGGGCTTGCTCGTTGTGGTCGGTTAGACCAATCTTATCACCTTTATTCAGTGTATCTAAGGGCTGACTGGGGTCAAGGTAGGGAAGTAGTTCATTGGGCAGACCGTCCATCTCTGCTTGAAAATTGGTAAATAGGTAGTCAAGCACAAAGCGTGTCTCAAGGTTGGGTTGACCCAATCGGTATGCGGTGGCATTGATGTGCTGTGCATTTAGATAGTATGCCAAAGCAAAGGCGGATGCAAAGGCGTCTGTATCGGGGCTTGTGTGTCCAAAGATATGATGCATGATTGTGTCTTATGTGAATGAAGCCTTGTCTGAGTGGTTGGTGCTGGTTGATGTGGTGTAGTTGGTGGGGTCGTTATTGTCTTTGTTGGCGTGAATCGTTTCACCAGCAAAGAAGGCTTGATGAATATTGGCTTTGGCACGCTCATAACCATCAAAGGCAAGACGGCAGGTACTGACCAAATCTGTTTGCCAAACAGGAATCGCACTTTTCATGCGAGTAAAGCGGTTGGGTACATCGGGCATACTTTTGGCGAATTCCACTGCACGCAAGGCATCATCACGACTGTTACACACAAGTGCCATGTCGCACCCTGCTTCTATTGCAGATTTGACACGCATGGTAACATCTCCTGCAACATGAGCAGCTTTCATGGACAAATCATCTGAAAACAAGACGCCATCGTAACCAAGTTTTTCTCTTAAAATATGTTGTAGCCATACTTTTGAAAAGCTTGCTGGCTTATCATCAATTTGACTAAAAATCACATGGGCAGGCATGAGAGCACAAAGTTGTGCTAAATTATTGCGAAAACTCACCAAGTCGCATGCCCAAATCTCATCAAAACAGCGAGTATCTACGGCATCTGAGATATGCGAGTCAGGGGCGATGGAGCCATGACCTGGAAAGTGCTTACCAGTGGCTTTCATGCCAGCATCATTCATGCCATCTATAAAGCGTGAGGATAGAACGGTAACGACTTGGGGGTTGGCATGAAAGGCACGGTCGCCAATCACAAGACTGCACCCATTGATATCAAGCACAGGAGCAAAGCTAATATCTACGCCTACCGCCAATACCTCACACGCCATAAGATACCCTGCGTCATACGCAAGCGATAGAGCAAGCTCTTGATTTTTATCATAAACATCTCCCAATCGCCCCATCGCAGGCAAGGGCGTAAAGCCATCTTTAAAGCGTGCTACTCGCCCACCTTCTTGGTCGGCTGCAATAATAAGATTGGGATTGACCGCTCGCATACCGTCAGTCAATGCTCGCACTTGGGTAGGGTCTGCTACATTACGCTTAAATAAAATCACACCACCTAATGCGTCATGTGCCAAAAATGCTTTATCTTCATCGGTTAAGGTTAAGCCATCAATGTCTGCCATGATGATGCCAGTTGCCATGATATATTCCAAATAACAGTGTAAAAATTACCGCTTATTATGCCATGATTTTGGATAAATGTATCAATTTATAGAGATTTGCTCACAAAAACCATCACACAAGAAAGATTGAGTATGATAAGATAATGCGAATTTTTCTTAAGTTAATTTCTCTTATACTGATATTAAGGATAGTTATGAAGCAACAATTTTTATGGTCAGGTATGGCTGCAGCTGTGGTGGGTGTCATGCTGGCTCAGTCGGTCAGTGCGGTGGCAGCTGATGCTGATAAAGAAGGCTTTGAGCCAAGCATTGAACAAAAAGTTACCGCACGACAAGTCTCGTTTTTGCTTGACCGTTTTCATTATCTAAAACAGCCTCTTAATAAAGAGATGAGCAAACACATCCTTGAAACCTATTTTGATAGTCTAGATGCATCACGCACGCTACTATTGCAGTCGGATGTAGATGAATTTATGGCAAAGTATGGCGATACTTTTGCTGAGCGTCTAAAACGAGGGGATTTGACGGCAGGGATTGAGATTTTTGAGCGTTATCGCACTCGTGCCAATGAATATTATGATTTTGCTAAAACTGCTTTAAATAAAGAGATTGACCTTTATACCGACCAGAGCATCGTGCTTGACCGTGAAGAAGCACCTAGATTTAAAAGTAAAGATGAGCAATTACAATATTGGCAAAATCAGACAGCGTACGCCTTAATTAGCATTATTTTAAATCAAGAAGATGATAAAGCAAAAGATGATGCCTTTATTAAAAACCCTGAGTTATCTCGTGGGCAGGATTTGGTTAAGGGTGAAAATCGCACACCTAATGAGATTTTGCTAAACCGTATTGACCGTCAAAAAAAGCAACTGGCTCGTCTAAAAAATGATGAGATCATGGAGGGTATCTTAAATTCCGCCATGATGGCATATGATCCGCATAGCAACTATTATGCCCCTGTTCAGGCGAATGAAATACAGATTCAATCAAATCTGCAACTAGAAGGTATTGGTGTGTCCATCCGCCCTGACCGCAAAAACCCTGATTATATACGTATTGTTACTTTGGTTGATGGTGGACCAGCCCAAAAGACAGGTCAGGTGCGTCCTAATGATCTGATTTTAGGCGTGGCTCAAGATGGCGAAGAGATGATTGATACCATTGGTTTTAGCACTCGTGAAATCGTGGCGTTAATCCGTGGGGCGAAGGGTACATCTGTTACCATTCGTGTCAAACAGCCTAATGCCCCAGATAGCTCGGTACGCAATGTTACCATCGTGCGTGATGTCATCAAACAAGAAGAATCAGGCGTGCATCATCGGGTGGTGGAAGTGCCTTATCAGGGTGGTATTAAGCGTGTGGGTGTGCTAGAGATTCCTAGCTTTTACCTAAATTTCACTGCACGCCGTAGTGGAGCGGGGGAAGATGAATACCGCTCTGTCAGCCTTGACACCGAAAAAGCGATTAAGGCGTTAAATGCACAAAACATCGATGGCATGGTGGTTGATTTGCGCAACAACCCAGGTGGTTCGCTTGATGAGGTGGCGAAAATGATTGGGCTATTCATCAAAGAAGGTCCAGTGGTGCAAATTCGTGATAATCAAGGCAATGTGCAAGTCTATGCTGATAAAGATGGCGGTAAACAGCTTTATGCTGGCGATATGTCGGTGCTGATTAATTTGGGTTCAGCGTCAGCATCCGAGATTTTCTCGGCAGCGATTCAAGATTATGGGCGTGGGCTTGTCATTGGTAGTACCACGACAGGCAAGGGTTCGGCACAGACACGGCATGATGATTTGGCTTTGGGTTCTGCTTCTATCACACAGCGTAAATTTTACCGCATCAATGGTGGCAGTACCCAAAATAAAGGCGTTGAGCCAGATATTGAGTTGGTTAATATCTACGAAGGCATCGAATTTGGTGAGCGAGAATATAAAAATCCACTGGAATGGGACACAATTCCTACCACCAACTACACCGCTGAAGGTAAATATAGCAAAGCACTCATTGAGCAATTAGCGGCAGCGTCTAAAGTGCGTCAAGCCAAAGACCCTCAGTTTGTTTATCTAAGCGAGCTTAACGCCATTCGCGCTCTTGACGATCGCAAAAAGCCAGTTGATGTCAATATTGATAAACGCCGTGCCAAAGACAAAGAGATAGAAAACCGCACTTTAAATGCTGCAAATGTTCGAAAGCAAGCAATGGGAGAAGCTCCTTATACTGATTGGGCAACCTATCAGGCAAGCGTGGATGCACTGGCTGAAGAGCGTGGGGCAATGAAAGAAAATGAACGACCAAAACTCCCTGAAGATGAGGCATATGTTATCGAGGCGGCTCGCCTGATGTTTGATGCTAAAAACTAAGTAAAATCTTGAAGTTTTACCATCATCTTTTAAAACACCAAACAATAAAGCTGTCAGTAAGACAGCTTTATTGTTTGGTTGGGATAACCAAGTAAGATTGTCTGTTTTTGGTTTAGGTTAGTCTCGATTAGAGCTATCTTTAAGGGTGCTTTTACCTTTTAAGGGTAATGTTACCAAAAAACGAGTTTTACCCTGCCAAGTATCGGTGGTGATTTTACCTGCATGAGCTTCAACGATTTGCGATACCAAAGACAACCCCAGTCCTGAGCCTTTTTTCTCTTGTTTTAGGCGAACAAAGGGGCTAAAAATATCCTCTCGCTTGCCCTTTGGAATGCCTTCGCCTTGGTCAATAAAGGCAAGTACAGCATAGACAGGCTCTTTGGGTGCGTTGTCTTTTTGACGAGTAAAACGCAGCAGGGATTTTTTAGATTTTTTTGGTGCATCGTCATCAAGCTGACTTAAAGGGGTTTTTGCCAAATTATTTGGGATTTGGGCAGCACAGGATAAATCAATGCTGTTATATAGATACACTTCAATGGGTGGTACGCCATGAATCATGGCATTGTTTAGTAGATTTCTCACAAGATGTGTAAGAAGTTTGGGCTGTGCTGTTATGATGACCGATTCGGCAAATAGCGATACTTCTGAATAATGTTGGCACTCGCTCTTGACAAGCTCATATAGGTCAATTTGGTCGGTTGCTTCTAGAGCATGGCCTGCATCTAAACGACTTACCAATAAAATGCTCTCAACCAATTCATTAAGTCCTGTCAAATCACGGTTAATGGCAGCGGCACGCTTGTCAAACTTGGATTTGGTGTCGTCATCAAGTTTGGCAACGAGCATATCCATCATCTCAATTTGTAAGCGTATGCGAGTGATGGGCGTGCGAAACTCGTGCGATGCGTGTGCCAGTAGTAGGTTGTTGGCGTTGATGAGTTGTTCAATTTTTTGGGCAGATTGGTTAAAACCATAAGCAAGAGAAGCGATTTCGTCATTGCCTTGTTCGCTGACTCGCACGCTAAAATCCCCATCGCCAAGTTTGACCATCTGCTGACTCATGTGGTTGATACGCCAAGTAATGTTGCGAGCAATCCACCATAGCACCGCTGACATGATGAGTATAAGAAGCAGTGTGCCTGTGAATAAGTTTAGTGCTGCAGAACCAGACTTTTCTTTGGGTGGAATGCGACTTTCATACCATAGATGATAGCCTGCACTATTATCTAGTATCACATGATGATGAGTGGGTGAGAATACACCAGGAATGATGGCATCTAGCCAATCTCGATCATTGATAAGCCTGACTGGTAGTGTGCTGTCTTCGGTTTGTAGTATCAGCTCGCCTGTAGGTGAGTACAGACCAATTTTGGCGTTTAGACTTTCATCAAAAATATCAAAACTGCGTTTGACCACCGCCAAGATAAAGCGCGATTTTAAAAGTTCGTTTTCTTTATTTAGGGCTTCTGCTTGAGTGATAAGGGGGTCAACTTGTGCCAAGATTTGTTCAGCGACAGCTTTAGCACGCACGGTATCGGAGTTATTGTGTACCAACTGAGCAAGAAATACCATGGCGATGGCAAAGGCAATGATTGCCAAAAATACACTAATGAATAGCTGAGTAAATAATGAATTTAAACCAAAAGAATGATGTTTCATATACCCAAAAACCACCCAAAAATCAAACAAAAGTTACAACTAATTTTGATAACTCATGCCGGCTTTGGCCAAGCTAGCATAAACCAAGCTGATGACTTGTATGATAAACTTACAATCTTATAACACAAGTCATCACAACACCAAATTCGCCCGATAAAAAAAAGACCATCAAGCGATGGTCTTTTGGCTTGAATTATAATTGGTCGGTGGCGAACTGATAGCCAACACCACGCACGGTAATGATGCGTTTTGGTTGGCGTGGATTGTCTTCAATCAACGCACGCAACCGAGAGATATGCACATCAATAGCACGGTCAATATTCTCTGAACTGTCGTCATTTGGCATGGCTTGCCATAACTGCTCACGATTTAGCACCTTGCCTGCATGGGTGGCAAAATAGTGCAGTAGTTGGAATTGATGCGTGGTTAAGCGGACAATCTTATCATCAATGGTAACTTCGTGGCTGTCAGGAAATACGGTCAATCGCCCAAAAGTTAAACTACCAGAATGTAGGTCGGCTTGGTTTGGGGTTTCGTGGCGACGCAATACCGCACGAATGCGAGCAAGTAGCTCTCTTGGCTCAAAAGGCTTTGAGATGTAATCATCTGCACCCATTTCAAGACCTAGCACACGATCGGTGGTGTCGCCTTTGGCGGTCAGCATGACAATCGGAACTTTATTTATTTGTGGATTTTTTGCTCCACGCACCCTCTGGCATACTTGCATGCCGTCCATGTCAGGGAGCATAAGATCAAGCACGATTAGGCTAATGTCTCTTTCTTTTGCATCTAATAGGTCAAGACCTGCTTGACCTGTGGCGGCATGATGCACTTCATAGTAATTCATTGACAGATAATCGGTGATGAGTTCTGCCAAATCTGGATCATCTTCGATAAGTAGGATTTGTTTATTCATAAGTTTTCCAATTGATACTAAAATGATTGACTGTCTTTAGATAAAAATAAAATAGTAATGATATTTGGGTGGGTATATCTTGCCAATGTTTTTGGACATTGACAAGTGTTATTTTGTAGCAAATCAATACTTTTGATGAAAATTGCGTAATTTTTCTAAGAATTGTGCAAAATTTCTCTATTTTTGATAATTGGCTGTAACATTTGATGTCGTCACTCGACTCTGACCTGTTTACCGGCTACCTGTTTTGGTAAATGCGTTAAGACAACCAAACTGTCTTCGGTAATACCTGATACCAAAAACCGTCGTGTATTTGGTTGATATTCAATGACATGGATTTTGGCAAAATGTAGTGTGGCGTCTTGTTTGATTACCCACGCATGAGCGATAATAGGGGCTTGTGGTTTATAGGGTGGTTGGTGTAGCCTGTCCAAATCAAGTGGCTTGGCGTATTCATCAACGATGGCAAAATCAGGCAGTAATGCACCAACTTCTATTTGCCCATATTCTATTACTGCTTTGGCAAGCTGATCTGATGGTAGCTTAGACCAAATGATGTCTTGTGGCAAGATTTTGATATGCACATCAATGGCGTTAAGATCGCTGGGCTTGATGAGATGTTTAACTTGTCCGCTAAATCCTTGTCCATCGATACCAAGCTCAACCGTATCGCCGATAGCAATGTGCTGTTTTAGATGAGCTGGCAGGCGACTGACTAGCTTATACTCAGAGACATCGTTGATGGTGATGAGCGGAGTGGTGGGGTTGATGATGCCTAGGGGATTTGTAGTCATGCTAGCAACTACGCCATCAAAAGGGGCGATAAGCGATATCTCTGGGATATTTGGTGGCATCTCTACCAGTTCATCGTTGTCCAGATTGTCTGTTGGCGTGGCTGTTGTGTTTTGGGTGGGTGTTAGTACACCAAGCACCGAACCTTTTTTAACCGTATCGCCTATTTTGATAAACCATTGCTTGATGGTGGCATCTGTTGGACTGTATAAAGTACTGCTTTTTAAAGGGGTGATGATGCCTTGTAGGGTAAAACTTGGCTGATAGCGTGCAGGCTTGATAGAACTTAGGTGTATTTTGGATAATATGACCTTGTTGTCTGCGTATCGCACAGGGGTGCTATTGATGTCTAGTTGTAATTTATGATCTTGATATTTGATGGCAGAGTCGTCTTGCTCGTGTGGTTGGGTGGTATCTTGCGTCTGTGGCTGCTGACACGCCACAAGCAGGCAAGAAATACTAAATAAAAACCCAAGCATGACGGCAGTACGCATACAGATTACCAAATTTGCTAAAATGCTTATCATAGCACACAATGTGTATGATTGTGCGACTGATGTGTAGATTGTTTCAATTCACTGTCTATTTTGGTAAAATCAACATATAATGCGGTAAAAAACAATCAAGACAAGCCAATTAGCCGTCGCTAACGGAGATTTTATGAGCAATATCCATGATGCCACCAACACTAATTCTACCCAAAAATATGCGTTATTGGTGCGTGTTTTTCACTGGATTGGGGCGTTGCTTATTTTGATGGCTTTTATTGCCATCAATCAAGGTGATGAGTTTGTGGGGTTACATAAATCTATCGGTGCAAGTTTTCTATTATGGACGATATTGCGTATCTTGACACGCTTTGTTACTACAGCACCTTCGCCTGTATCTGCCCCTGCTTGGCAAAAGACCATCGCTCATTTGACTCATGTGGCACTCTATGTGGTCATGCTTGCCATGCCGATAAGTGGTGTTTTGATGTCTATGTATGGTGGTCGTGGCGTGAGTGTGTTTGGTCTGTTTGATTTGCCAACCATCGTGTCAATCAGCCCAAGCATGGCAAAGCTGATGAACTTATGGCATACCCAATTGATTTGGTTGGTGATGTGGTTGCTTATCGTCATGCACATCGGAGCGGCATTGTATCATCAGTTTGTGATCAAAGATGGCTTGCTTAATAGAATGCGTTGATTGCATGATGGCTGATTGCCATGATGAATTGTGAAAATGGCTTGAAAAGCTGAGCTGATACCAATTAAAAGCTGTCCGATGACAGCTTTTGCTTTATGAGCAAGCTGAGTAATTCAAAGGAGCTATCAAGCAATAGGCAAATAAAAAATACCCAACCGAAGTTGGGTATTTTTAAATATGGTGGCGTGAGGCAGGATCGAACTGCCGACACACGGATTTTCAATCCGTTGCTCTACCGACTGAGCTATCGCGCCGTATTTAGCTTTATTGGCTAAGTGGTGCGTATTATATATGATTTAAAAATCTTTGCAAGCATTTTTTTAATAAATTTTTAAAGATTTTGCAATTTTATATATTTTTATGCAAAATTTGACTCCGATTTGACCAAATCGGTGGTCTTTTGGGGTATGATAGTGCTTTTTGGAATGATTTTTGAGAATTGACTGGGGTTTTTATGATAACTGATGATTACAGTGATTTATCAACTCATCATGATTTAAAGCGTGCACAAGCCTTTGTGAATCATCAGCTAATGGCGGATTTTGGCGTATTGTTCAGCCATGCCAACCTGCCCAAGCCGCTTGGTGAAGCGTCTGACTATGCCATCTCTAATGGCGGTAAACGAGCACGACCACTTTTGGTACTGGTCAGTTTTTTGGCGACAGGTGGTGATATCAATCAATTGGATTTTGTACGCCGTGCCATGCTTGCCATCGAGTGCATACATGGTTATTCGTTGGTGCATGATGATTTGCCATGTATGGACGATGATGAACTACGCCGTGGTAAACCAACCTGCCATGTGGTTTATGGTGAGGCGGTTGCCATGCTTGTAGGAGATGTACTGCAGTCGCTTGCTTTTGAAGTATTGGGTTCTGATGAGATTAACGGATTTGGCAAGATGGACGATGTCATATTTGCCAGACTAAGCAAAATTCTAGCCTACAATGCCAGACGCATGGTGGCAGGTCAGCAAGCGGATTTAAATGGCGAACAACAATCGCTCAATCAAAACGAACTGGAGAGCATTCATCGGGATAAGACAGGAGCATTGATTGTTGCTAGTGTGCTGATGGGGGCTGTGTGTGCTGGGGCAGGTGCTAAGATGCTGTCTTGGCTTGATAGGTATGCCCAACTGATTGGACTTGCCTATCAAGTGCAAGATGATGTGCTAGATGTCGTGGCAGATACTACAATGCTAGGCAAGATGGCAGGTAGTGACGAGAAGCTTGATAAGTCCACTTATGTCAAGCTGTTGGGCGTAGAAGGGGCTCGTGCTTATGCTGATTCACTGTTTGATGAGGCAAGAGATCAGGCGATGGCTTTGGGTGAGGGCAATTTATTATTACAGGTGGTGGACTGGCTGCAAAAAAGGGGGTATTGATTTTGTATTGGTAAACCACACCATTGTATTCTTGGGCTTTTAAAAGCATACTACCCATCTTGTATCTACTGAAATCTTGTTTTTGGTTATTTTCCAAAAACCTTTTCCATTGCCTTTGGAATACCCAGTCCAATACTGTCTTGTTGCCAAGTGAATTCAGCATGGATTGTTTTAAGAGTGCGGTTAATTTTATTGTATAGCTCTTTATCAATGCTAATAGATATCGGTGTCAAATGCCAGTGAAAATGCGTGAGTGTGTGTTTAATGGTTTTTTTCGCTACTAAGGTGGTATTGGGCAGAGTATCAAAAATTTGTCGTTCGGCAAGACTTAATGCTTGGGTATTGGCTAGTTGTTCATGCAATTTTTTGGCGGTTATCAAATCATTTGGTAAATCGATGGCTGTACTATTATTGATACCATCTATCATCAGCATGGGCAGGGTGTATAAGCCATCCCAAATGCCACCATTGTTATTTCTTTTTAGCCATAGCAATGTGTCATTAAATTCTAGGACGAACACCAGCGAATGGCGGTGGGGTTTGTCTGATTTTTTGGTTTTGACAGGATAGGCGGTGGGGTTGCCATCTTGGTAAGCGGTGCAGTCATCAGATAAAGGGCAGGCATGGCAATCAGGGCGTGTGCGAGTACAGACAGTCGCTCCAAGATCCATCATTGCTTGGGCGAATTTACCGCTGTCATGCGTAGGAGTGAGTGTGTCAGCAAGAGACCATAGCACTTTATTGGTGGTAGACTTGGTAATATCACCGTCAATCCCTGCCCAGCGTGTCAGCACTCGCTTGACATTGCCATCACATATCACACCACGCCCACGCACCCCCATAGAAACAATCGCTCCTGCGGTTGAGCGACCCACACCACTGATTTTTTCCCATTCATCAGTCGTTTGGGGAAAATGCCCATGATGGGCAATAAAGTCGGCAACTTGTTTGGCTCCTTTGTGTAGGTTTCTGGCTCGAGCATAATAGCCAAGCCCTGCCCAAAGTTTTGCTACACTGTCCCAGTTGGCAGCAGCCAAGTCTTCTACAGTGGGAAACTGTTCTATAAAACGCTCAAAATAGCCCAGAACGGTTGCTACTTGGGTTTGTTGTAGCATAATCTCGGATAGCCATACTGCATAGATGTCAGCCGTGTCTTGGTGGTGGTATTGCCAAGGTAAATCATGGCGACCGTGTGAGGTAAACCAAGTCAGCAAGCGTGGAGCAAAAGTGTGGTGGTTCATGGGTGTGTTTTATTTTTTGAAACAAAAAGACTATATGGGGATAATGGGTGGATTTTTCATGGTTTTTATGGATTTGTTGGCATAGTGTAGATAAGAATTTATAAGATTTCAACAGGATAATGATGGTTTTGCTAGGGTTTTTTGATGTGGTTTTTGGTATAATTAAATGATGAGATATTTATTTGTGATTTATCTAAGCGTTGCTTACCTAATGATGGGTGCTGGTCTTTTGACCGCACAAACTGCCATCGCTACGCAAGTTGTAGCGACCACTACAGATTTTGCTGTGGGGTTTGATGATGTCTTTGCTCAGTGTCGCCAGCATTTTTATGATGGTAAATCGCCCACGCTTGTAGGGTCTCGTGGCGAACGACTCAATAAAGAGCTTGATGCTTTATGTTTTGAGGGCTTTGCAGTACTGCATTCAGGTGTATCTCGCACACCTTTATGGTCGGCGGAATATCTTACTCGTGAGCGTATTGAACAGGCACGCACATTGGTACGCAATGACAGTTTTCGTGCTGAAAGTCGGTTGGCTCACAGCAGGCGTGCAGAGTTGTCCGACTATAGTCATTCAGGCTTTGATCGTGGGCATTTATCCCCAAATGGCGACATGGCAAATACACACACGCAATATGAGAGTTTTAGCCTTGCCAATATCGTTCCCCAAAACGGCACGCACAACCGCAATGTTTGGCGACACATTGAAACTGCCACACGCAATCTTACCATCAAATATGGTGATGTTTATGTGGTTAATGGTGTGGTTTTTGATGGAAAAACGATTGCACGCATCGGCGGCCGTGTGATGGTGCCAAGCCATTTGTTTAAGGCGGTGTATATCCCAAGTCTGAATCAGGCGGGCGTGTATTATTCACCCAATATTGAAAGTGCAAGCTATGAGATCATCAGCTTAAACGAACTACAAAGCCGTACCGGCATGAGTGTTTTTCCGATGTTGCCAACCCCAGTTCAAAATCAAGCCTACCAGTTATCAGAATCAAACAATGATGGAAAGCAGATGGGTGGTAAGGCTGAAGTGGAGAGGGACAAGATAAACTTAAGTAGCATGAGTGGTTGGTTGCTTTTTATCCTTGAAATCTTGAAATATTTCATCACGGTAATCAATCGCTAGGCTGAATTGATGTCATTAGGAGTGGTTATGGATATTTTTAATAATGAACACGAAGTGCTGACCATTGGTAATCTGATAATAGAAAACCGTCTAGGTCATGTCATCATTCATGGCGATGTGCAAATCAAGGCTGATGAAGTGGGGCGGTCTCATGCCAAAGCGTTGGCGGAATTTGCCCAAAATTTACTCATGGCGACAGACGAGCAAGATGAGCAGGATTTATCTGTTAAACAGATGGAAGTGATTGACAATCCGTTTGGTTAAGTATTGTATCGGTAATAGAGCTTAATAAAACTACCACAAAAAGGGCATTTTCTTACAGCGATTGGCATTGCTTTTGACGACAGGATTGATATAATGGATTTATGCTTGTTATTTTGACAAGTGGTTTTTAAGGAGATGGTTATGAAAATGACAAAAATTATCGCAGTGGCAGCGGCATTAACTTTAGCGGGCACAGCATTTGCTGCTGACCCAATCGTTGGTAACTGGCAGATGAGTGAAGATGGTCAGCCAAAAGCTGTCGTACAAATCAGCGAGTCTGGCGGTAAGTTCACAGGCGTAGTCGTATCAGGTCAAACTGAAAAAGCCAAAAAATTTGTTGGTAAAACAGTCATTCTAAACGCCCAAAATCTTGGTGATGGCAAGTACAAGGGTAAGGCAAAAGATCCTCGTTGGGGCTTGATACCTGCAGTAAACGCAGACATTACGCTAAACGGCAATAAACTTACCCTAAAAACGCTAAAGGGTTCCCAAGTTTTAACTCGTAAGTAATTTAAGTAGTTCAAGTTTTGATTTTTTGATTAGAATCACTGAATGGCAATAAAAAACGCATCAATCACGATGCGTTTTTTATTGTTGCTTGTTTGATATTATAAGGCAGATTCGTCAGTCTCGCCTGTTCTAATACGGATTACTCTTTCAAGTGGCGTTACAAAAATCTTGCCATCGCCAATTTTACCTGTGTTAGCGGCACTGATAATTGCTTCGATGATGAGATCTGTCATGTCGTCAGTGCAGGCGATTTCAAGTTTGATTTTTGGTAAAAAATCCACCACATATTCAGCACCACGGTACATCTCGGTATGACCTTTTTGGCGACCAAAGCCCTTAACTTCGGTGATGGTGATGCCGTTGATGCCAATTTCTGAGAGTGCTTCTCTGACATCGTCTAGTTTAAAAGGTTTGATGATTGCCGAAACGAGTTTCATGAAATTTCCTTGGCGTTAAGTGTGAATTTATTGATGAATAGATTATACCGCCAAATGCTACAAAAATTCAATGTGCATTGATGCAAATTCTGCTACAATAGGTTGTCATTATAGCAAACATGGTGAGAGTAATTATGACAGAACCAGTAGAGTTGTTGTATGTGGTCGTTGGACTTGGTGCATCAGGACTATCAGCGGTTAATTTTTTGACAGCAAAGGGGCATACAGTCTTAGTGGTTGACGAGCAGTCAGCACCAGGTCTTGCTTCTAAGTTACCTGAAGGTGTGCAGACAGCTTTTGGTGGTATTGACCAAAACCTACTATTATCAGCAAGCACCATCGTGATTAGCCCAGGGGTTGACCCTAGACATTCAGCGATAGTGGCTGCCAAGGGAGCAGGCATACCTGTGGTAAGTGATGTGCAACTGTTTGTTGATGAGTTGCGTGTGCGTGATGAGAAGTTAGGCAAGCAGACGCCGATAGTTGCCATCACAGGCTCAAACGCCAAATCCACTGTAACAACTTTGGTTGGTGAGATGGCAAAAGCATCTGGTAAAGTAGTTGGTGTAGGCGGTAATATTGGTACGCCAGCACTTGAGCTACTTAGCATTGCCGATTTGGATATGGTGGTGCTTGAATTATCCAGTTTTCAGCTAGAGCATATTGGTAGGCTGGGTGCATCAGTGGCAACCATCTTGAATATCTCGCCAGACCACCTAGATAGACATGGCGATATGCAAGGTTATCTTGCTCAAAAACTGCGTATTTTTCATGAAGCAGGGGCGGCTGTCATCTGTATTGATGATGAATCTTTGCAGGTTTCTTGTCAGCAAGCCTTATTGGAAAAAGGGGTGGGTGGTGCAGGCGTTATCACTACCAGTGGCACTATTGATGGGGGTGATCAAGCCGATTTGTATCTTGTTAAAGAGCAGGGTGTGATTTGGCTATGCCGACAAGGCAAGCGACTCATATCCGCTGACGAAGTATTCATCAAAGGCGGGCATAATTTATTAAATGCCTTGTCTGCCCTTGCTTTGGGCGTGATGGTTGGGCTTGAGATGAGTGCCATGCTTAAGGTATTGGGGGAATTTCGTGGGCTACCGCACCGCTGTGAATATGTTGATAAGGTGGCAAATCGTGCCTACTTTAATGATTCAAAAGGAACTAATATAGGCTCAACCATTGCTGCGGTTGATGGGCTTGGGGCGGTCTATGACGAGCGTTCTTTGGCACTCATTTTGGGTGGACTGGGTAAGGGTCAGGATTTTAGTGAGCTTAGTGATTGTGTGGAAAAATATGTGCATTCCATCTATCTCATTGGTGCTGATGCTCAAGCCATCGAAAAAGGACTGCTTGCCAAGCCATCACTGGCAAGGCGTATTCATCATGCAGGCAATATGCAGACAGCCTTTGCTTTAGCCAGTGGTAGCGACGCTAAGGCGGTGTTACTATCGCCAGCGTGTGCCAGCTTTGACCAATTTAAAAGCTATAGCGATCGTGGCGAGCAATTCGTGGCGATGGTCAAAGCCTTGACGACTGCTTGATGTTGTGATTGTCCAAGAAAACCACCAACAGAGTGGTCTTATTGGATTTATGGCTTGACACTTTGGTGTAACGACCATTATGTCAATTATTGTGTCTGGTTGCTCGGTTAATTTGTAATATCTTTTTTCTATCTGATGAAAACCCCTGCGTTTCAACAAAAAGTCGTTTATAATAGTAAGTTTATATTCATATTTTATTGAGTGGTTTTTAGTACCATGTCTGCATTTTTCCAAAGATTATCCACACTTAATCTGCCATCACCACAGACGATGCTTGTGGTGAGTTTGGGGTTGTTACTATCCTTATCTTTGCTGATGATTGCATCAGCTTCCATCCCTTTTGCCTTAGCTAAAGATTTAAACCCAATGCGGTTTTTTTGGTCGCAAGCGTTTTATATATCTGTCGGTATTTTTGCGGCATTTTCGGTATATAAGGTGCTTCCGCTAAAGATTTACTGCAACTTGAGCTTTTTGGTCATTGCATGGATAGGGGTGATTTTTCTTTTAATATTGACTGAGATTTTTGCCGTGCCGATTAACGGCTCAAAACGCTGGCTGAGTATTGCAGGGTTTAACTTGCAAACTGCTGAGCTTGCCAAGATGGTCATGGTAATGATTGCTGCAGAGTATGTAGTACGCCGTTCGGCAGAGTTTCGTAGCAGTATCTTGGGCGGTGCAAAACTACTGGCTTGGTACGCCCCTGTCGCTGTTTTTTTGATGATGCAACCTGACTATGGTTCAACAGCAGTTATTGTGGCAACCTTGCTTGTACTTGCTTGGATTAGTGGTGCACCTAAAACGCAGTATGTCATGATTGGACTGTTCGTCTTGGTGGTTGGTATTGCAGGTATTTTTCTTGCTGATTATCGCCGTGAGCGTATGATGTCATTTTGGGATCCTTTTGATGACATTCAAAATTCTGATTTTCAGCTATCACGCAGTTTGATTGCTTTTGGTCGTGGTCAGCTAAGTGGTGTGGGTTATGGAGACAGCGTCCAAAAGCTATCACACTTGCCTGAGGCTCACACAGATTTTATTTTGGCGATTACTGGTGAAGAGTTGGGATTAATTGGCGTGGGTTTTGTATTGTTACTTGAGGCAATGATTGTCGTTGCCATCATGATGATTAGTTATATGGCGTTAAAGCGTCGCCAGTTGCGTCTTAGCTATATCGTTTTTGGTTTTGCGGTGGTGATTTTTGGGCAGGTATTCATCAATGCAGGCATGAATATGGGTATCTTGCCAACAAAAGGTCTGACTCTACCGTTTTATAGTTTTGGTGGTTCGGCACTCGTGGTCAATATGATGATGATTGGCTTTATCTTAAAGGTTGCCAAAGAAAGTGCCCGTATTGATTATGAGGGTAATAGTAGAAACTACTAGACTTCTGTAAGTGCTACGCAATAGCCTAATGGTCATGAAAAACACCCTAAAAGTTAGACACTCTAAACTTTGGGGTGTTTTTTTGTCAATCCATAGTGGATTAAACCGCCCTTATGGTACATTATCTGTAATAAAGCATGGTCTAAATGAATATGATGATAATTAAGTCATCAGAATTTCGCCTAAGGTGTGTCAATGCAGATCATCGCTTGGGCGGTTCGGTCATAAAGATTGTCGGCATATTAAATCCAAGATTTTTATTGATGTTGCAGGTTTAGTTGTCATCACTGATGCCGAGCGAGCTTTGCTGGATGAGTGGTTGATTATTCCAATGCTTGATGGCAAATGCTAATATCTCATCAGTCTTGCCGTCCATCATGTCTTTAGGGATGGGCTGTTTTAGTCGTCTTAGGGCATCAATGAGTAAAGCGGTGGGTTGTTCATCTTTGATGGGTTTGGCAAGATTTTGCTTAGAGAGTTTTTGTCCGTCTTTGTTGTGCAGTAGTGGCAGATGATAATGATGGTCGGCGTGGGGTAGTTGACAGGCTTTATTGATGGTTAGCTGTCCAGCAGTCATCGGCAGAATATCTAGACCACGCATGATGTGGCTGATGTTTTGCAGACCATCATCAATGGCACAGGCAAAAATATAGTTAATCATGCCATTTTGGCGTTTGATGACAACATCACCTAGACTTCTAGCAGGATTATCCCAAATAACCCCCTGAATGCCATCATAAAATGCACTTAAAGTATCAGGCAGGCAGAGGCGTATTTTACTGTTTGGATGAGCGGCGTCATAAGAATGATGCAGGCACAGTCGTGGATAAATAAGTGGCTGATTTAAATCTTGAGTTTGACTCAGCTCTTTTGATGCGTGATTAAAGGTGATGGGTTTGGTGGTGTTGTTGTGTGTCTGCAGATATGCTTGTAGCTGTTTGCGTGAGCATTGACAAGCATAGGTTAGGGGCTTTAGCATATCTATAAACTCATCATAGATATGCTGGCGGTCAGACTGATAAACGACTTCGCCGTCCCAATGCAATCCCAGATTGTCTAAATCCTGTAGAATAGAAGTGCTATACTGTGCCTTACAGCGTTCAAAGTCCACATCTTCCATGCGAAGTAGCCACTGTCCACCTAGCGACTTAATATGACAAAAGCTCGCCACCGCAGTAGTGAGCGAGCCTAGATGTAAATGACCTGTCGGCGATGGAGAAAATCGCCCAATGATGGGTCGATGCTGGGCGACTGTCAGCATAACATTAGCCTAAGTTTTGCTTTTCTTTCATCTCGGATAAGGTTTTGCAGTCAATACATTGAGTGGCGGTCGGTCTGGCTTCTAGGCGTTTTAGACCGATTTCAGTACCGCAAGTCTCGCAGTAACCGTAGTCGCCTGTATCAATCTCAGCGATGGATTTGTCAATTTTTCTAATCAGTTTGCGTTCACGGTCTCGTGTCCGTAGGGCAAGGGCGAATTCTTCTTCTTGGGTGGCACGGTCGTTAATATCCGCCATTGTACCAGTTTCTTCGTTGATATAGTCTTTGGTTCGCTCTGCTTCTGACATCAGCTCTTCTTTCCATGCCAACAGCATTGTGCGAAAATGCTCAAGCTGTGCATCGGACATATACTCTTCGTCTTTGGCAGGTTCATAAGGGGTGAAAGTTTTGGTATTCATGCGCTTAAAATCCTTCAAAAGTCGCCTTATTGGCTTTTGGTAAATGGCAATGCCCATAGCGCAACCGCATTGCCGCAGAATTTGGGTTTGATTGTGTTATTGATATCCACCGCACAATCAAAAATGCTACATTTTGCCAAAACCTAGCAAGATTTACAAGTATTTTTCTAATACCCACTTGAATCTATAAGGGTAATGGATTGGCATTATTATAAAGAAAGCTAATTTTGTAATCTTTTTACCCAAGTTGCTAGTGTTTTTTTGTTGCAAATGTGTATCAAGCGAAAGCCTGGTGGTGTGTCATCAATGGTAAAATCGTCATGATATGCTAGAAACTGACGGCTACTTGCAGGGCAAGTATAGAGTGAGGTGTTATGTGTGTCAATGCGATGTGCCTGATGTACATGACCACATATGACAGCTTTGATGTTATCAAAACAAGAGAGCGTCTGCCAAAATTCATCATGATTTTGTAGCATGTATTCATCAATCCAAGCAGAGCCGACAGGCTGAGGGTGATGGTGCATGGCGATGATGGTTGGTTGATTACAGGTCAAATGCTTGTTAAGAAATTCTAGATTCTCACGGCTAACATATCCGCCGATTTGACCAGATATGGCAGTATTGATGGCGAGAATCTGCCAAGTGATGTTTGCCATCTTAATGGTGAGTCGTTGCCTGTCAGGTAGTCTATCGTCAAGACGAATGGGCAAAAAAGTGCGTTCATCAAAGGGGAGGTGATGCCCAATTTCGGCAGTAACATCATGATTGCCTGCCAAACACAAAAAAGGAATCTTAGTGAAAATTAAAGTTTTGTATAGACGGTCGTAGCCTTGGCGATTCCCATCATTGACCAAATCACCTGTCAAAAGTAATAAATCAGGCGATTCTTTAAGTGCTAATGTTAGCACTGACAAGAACCGATTAAAGCTACTTTCATCACTAAGATGTAAATCGCTGATTTGAGCAATTTTAAAGATATTGGCAGGTGCGTCAATGTGTGTTAAGTGTCCATGTGTCAGCATTTATGCACCATAAAGAAGCCAAAAAAGACTAATGCTAAAGTCAGCACAATGGAAATTCCTGTCGGTATATCAAGCCAAACACTGCCCCATATACCGGCTGTTACACCACATTGTGCCAATGCCATGGCAACGATGACCATCTGCCTTGGCGACTTTGATACCAATCTTGCACTCAATGCAGGCAAAATAAGCAAACCGCTAATCAAAAGACTTCCTACGGCTTGTAGTGCCACTGCACAAAAACCTGCCAAAAGCCCCATAAAGAATATTTGCTGTTGTAAGGGGTTGACGCCTGCGATGCGTGCCAGTGCTTCTGAAGTGGCAAGTTTGATCTGATTGTTCCAAATCCATGTCAAAAATGCACCACCTAAAGCGATGAGTACACTCAAACGAGGCAGGTCTGCCCAATCAATATCAAGCAAGCTACCAAACAAAAACCCTAATATGTTCGCCTGCTGTTGGGTCAGCTGTGTTAGAGTAAGTAGCCCTAGGCACAGTAGAGTGGCCGCCATGACAGATAAAGTAGCGTCATTGGGTAGCTTGCGTTCATTGATCAAGATGAGCGTGATGACAATCAGTACGCTCACTAAGGTGATGCCAATATCGGCAGGTAAATTTAACCAAGCTGCCATCGCCACACCAAGTAGGGCTCCATGTGCCAAAGTATCTGAAAAAAATGCCATGCGTCGCCATAATACCAAGCAGCCAAGTGGTGCGGATAATAGTGCTAATAGCGAGCCTGCTATCCAAGCAGGGGCGATGATGGGTAGCCAATCACTCATGGGCATCTCCATGCTGATGGGTGCAATCATCGGCATGATGGCAATGGTCATGATGATGAATGTAGGGTTGATAATGACCGAATAGATGAGTAAATTCAGGAGTAAGAGCAATCTGACTAGGCACACCTTGACAACAGATGTGTTTATTTAAACAAATGACTCGTTTTGAACCTTTCATTACCCAATGCAAATCGTGCGAGACCACAAGCATGCCACATGCCAAAAAATCTGGTAGTTCATCAATGAAGTGATACAGCCAGTTTTCAGTGTCTGGGTCAAGTCCTTGCATGGGTTCATCCAGTATAAGCAGTTCAGGCTTGTTCAGCAGTGCCTGTGTTAATAGCACACGCTGCGTCTCGCCACCTGATAAATGTATCATTTGCTTATCAAGCAGTGGTGCGATGGATAGTTTATCTAGTATGAAGCTCTTTTGTTCAGCGGTTAGGTGTGATTTATTGACTTGTGCAAGCAAATCCTTTGCACGAAGTGGCAATATTTCAGGCACGCTAAACCGCTGTGGGACATAGCTTAGAGTTTTGGCATTGTTGATGATTGTTCCTGAAGTGGGTTTGATGAGACCCAAGATGAGTTTAACCAAGGTGGATTTGCCCGCCCCATTTGGACCAATGAGACTGACCATCTCTCCTGCATACAGCTTGATGGAGACATCACTTAGCAAAGCATTATCCCCAATTTGATAACTGATGTTTTGAGCGTGCAATAGTGGCGTATTAGGCTTGGCAGGCACGACAGACACCTTTTAGCTCAATCACGGTTTGATCAACTTGAAATCTGGCATCGTCTTTAGCAAAGTGCATGATGTTATCAACAGGTAGATTGCTACATTCTTCAACGCTTTGGCAGATTTTGCAAATCAGAAATGCTGCTGCGTGCTTAGAGCGTGGATGACAGCATGGCACATAGGCATTCATTGAGCTTAATTGATGGATTAAGCCTTCATTTAATAAGAACTCAAGCGAACGATAGATGGTTGGTGGTGCGATGTTTTTGGTGGTAGCATCGCTGTTTTGACGATTTCGTTGTAAGGCACTAATCAAATCATACGCCCCAAGCGGTTTGTCTGATGCCAAAATAAGTGCATAAACCTCTTCACGCAGTGGTGTGAATCGCACACCTCGAGCTTCGCAGTGAATTTTGGCATCATGAATGCGTTCTGAGATGTTGTGTTGGTGGACGCTGTGATGATGGTTGCAACTACAATGATGGTTTGATGTTGTCATGGTAATGTTCTTGTGCTATGGTTTGTCAATTTTTACTTAAGATGCCTTGGCAAGCGTCGCTTAGCTGGGTTGTCTTAAGTGTTTTTTTAAAAGTAGGAAAATAGAGCATCATATTTGATATTGATTTGGCATATTATACCTTATAATATAACTCATGCCATCAAGAAATTTTTGCAGACTGTTAAAAATTGTCAATCAGTAGATGATTTTCTTGGCGATATATGTTATTTTATAACTATATTTTCCAGAAAATCTGTCAGCCTATTTGATGGGGCTTGGCGTATTTTTTGCGTAGAGTTTTTCAAGATTTTATAACAATTAACCATTTGTATTAACGATAAATAGGCTTAATCACGCAGGGTTTTATTTTGAGCTTAGCATTGATACTGGGGTTGATTGATTTAATAGAGAGATTTATGAATTTTGATCGTTTATTTGCCAATTTTACCAAAGTCGCTGTGTTTACGCCCATGCTGTTAACCGCCATTGCTCATGCAGGTACAGTCAGCGTCAGCAATTATCCATTGGCGTTATTGTCCAATGCCGTAACCAAAGGAGCAGAGCCTGCCACAGTGCTTTTAAAAGCCGGTGATGTCGGTCATCATGGTGAGCTAAGCCCAAGTGCACAAAAGACCATCGCTCAAAGTAGTTATGTGGTGTGGTTTGGAGATTTGCTTGAACAAAATTTGGTTAATGCACTGTCGGATGAGCCAAATGTCATCTCGCTATTTGATTTTAATGCTTTTGAACGCTTGCCACGACGCCATATTGATGGTACGCCACAAGAAGGCAGTTTTGATGCTCATATTTGGCTTGAACCTGAGAATGCCAAAGCCATCGTCAGGGCATTGGCGGTGATTCATAGTCATGCCAATCCTGAGCATCAATCATTGTATCAAAAAAACGCCCAAGAGTTCGCTTCGCGTATGGATCATGCAGTCGCTCAAGTCAAAGTGAATGGTAAGTCGCTACCTTATTGGGCTTATCATGATTCGTTTCAGTATCTTGAGCGCTCAGCAGGTTTGAAATTTTCAGGAGCGTTAACACCTGTTGATCACCTGCCACCAAAAGCAAGACAAATCGCTCATCTAAGTAAAAATCGCCCACAACCACGCATGTGCATTGCTTCTCAAGGGGTGGTTTCTGATGGCATTATCAACAAACTGGGCAATGTTGGTACGATTGTTCGCCAAGAAGACATGAGTGATGGCGATGATTTTGTTGAGGTGTGGACGGATTTAGCCTTAAGTATTCAAAAATGTATTAAAGGTTAGTCATTACCAGCACGCCCTGACCCATGGTTGTGGATGAATCGTATCATGATTTTTATAAAAAATAATGATTATTTTAATGCAATAATTGCTAAAACCTATTGCCATTGTTAACAAAAGTTTTTATAATACAGTCGTTTATGCACACACTAAAGGCTTACTATTATCAAACAATGCAGAGGGCTTATGTCTCTTTGCCATTGTCGGTTATCATAGCTATGTGTTAGCTTTCCTGTCTATCCGATTTAAAAGATAATGTGATGACTGTTCCAGCAAGACGCACCCAAAAACAGCAAGTTTATGCCATGCAGGTTCGCCAAATTTGGGCAGTCTTGATTGTGGCAATCTTAGCCATGATTGTTGATCTGTATGGTGGTTTTGAGTGGTTTGGTGGTCATGGGTTTATTGCCACCAAGAGTTTATTGTGTGGTGCATTGTTACATTTTTTGGCTCAATATGTATTTACCTTTATAGCCTATCGTCTTACAGGGGCGAGGGTTCGCCAACAGATCATGCTCAATATGTATCTTGGGCAAATGTTAAAATGGCTTGTGGTCATGTTGGGCTTTGCGTTTATTTTCATTTATTTAAAGCCAATATTGGCGATGCTTGTGATAGCAGGTTATGTCATCATGCAATTAGTGTACACACTTAGTATGTGGCGACTGGCTTGATTTTACAATTTTAAGTGCTGTTTTTTATTAAATCGTAAAATTTCAGCAAGGAAAAGTATATTTTCCTTTACATATGGGCTTGACTAAAGTAAGATAGTGACCTAGCTATTAATGTAATTATTGATAAAATTTACCCCATATTGGATGTTGATGGTCTTTTTTGTCAAATGCCGTTTACTGGTAATTTGCAAGACCAAATGGATAAATAGTATCTTGCTCAAAAAATAAATAGGTCAGCTATGTTAGTTGCCTGTGATGTTTATCATAGATTTTAGTTCTGATTAGGTGTTTATCACCAAATCTTTTGTTTGACTTAAGATAAGAAGCTTATTATGGCAGCCGAACAAACATCTTCAGATTATATTGCTCACCACTTAACCAACTGGACTTTCGGGAATCACCCAGAGCATGGCTGGAAAGTGGCGTATGATGCCGCTGAAGCCGCAGAAATGGGTTTTTGGGCCATTCATTTGGACTCCATGCTGTGGTCTATTGGGTTAGGCATATTTTTTTGTGCGTTGTTTTGGGTAGTAGGGCGTAAGGCAACCTCTGGTATGCCGACCAAACTACAAGCTTTTGTTGAAATGATTGTAGACTTCGTTGACAATAGCGTACGAGAATCTTATAACGGTCCTTCAAAGCTTATCGCACCATTATCCTTGACGATCTTTGTTTGGATTTTCTTGATGAACTTGATGGACTTGATTCCAGTGGACTGGATTCCTTATGCCGCTCAAATGGTAGGGCAGCATGTGTTTGGACTAGATCCTCATCATGTTTATTTTAAGATTGTCCCAAGTACTGATCCAAATATTACTTTAGGTATGGCACTGGGTGTGCTCATTCTAATCATTGGGTTTGGTCTAAAATATAAAGGTGTGGGTGGGTTTATTGCTGAATTTACATTACACCCATTTAGTGCAAAAAACCCATTGCTACAAGCAATACTTATTCCTGTAAACTTAGTTCTTGAGATTGTAACTTTGCTTGCAAAGCCAATTTCTCTAGGTCTGCGTTTGTTTGGTAATATGTATGCTGGAGAGCTTATCTTTATTTTGATTGCTCTTATGTATATGTCTAGCAGCCTATTTGTCAAAACTTTAGGCGTACCATTACACTTGGCATGGGCAATTTTCCATATTTTGGTTATTACTCTTCAGGCGTTCGTGTTTATGATGTTGACGATTGTTTATCTATCGCTCATCTCACAAACATCAGAACATTAATTGAAAACTTTTTAAATTTTATCCTTCGATAGGTCATTAAGGAGACATCATGGATCCAGTAATCGCTCAGTACACTCTACTTGCAGTAGCTATTCTAATTGGTCTTGGCGCACTAGCTACCGGTATCGGTTTTGCTCTATTAGGCGGTAAATTCCTAGAGAGTACTGCTCGTCAACCAGAACTAGGTTCGCAACTTCAAACTAAAATGTTCATCGTAGCAGGTCTTCTTGATGCCGTGCCAATGATTGGTGTTGGTATTGCAATGCTTCTATTGTTCGCCAACCCATTCGCATAAGCTGAAACTGTCAGTTTAACGCTCATTTCTGGTCGTGGATTTGCCTTGCAATGATACGACCTAGAATTGGCTATCACCTGACTTTCACTAACAACGAGGTGATTGATGAACATTAATGCTACATTGTTTGGTCAGTTGATTGCTTTTGCGATTTTTGTGTGGTTCTGCATGAAATTCGTATGGCCACCATTTATCGGTGCTATCAACGAACGCCAAAGAAAAATTGAGGAAGGCTTAAATGCCGCCGAAAAAGCCAAAGCAGATTTGGCTTCTGCTGAACAGCAGGTAGAACAAGAATTTGCTGCTGCAAAAACTGAGGCTGCTTCTATCATTGAGCGTGCCAATAAAACCGCTAATCAGATGATTGAAGATGCTAAAGAGCAGGCTCGTCTAGAAGGTGAGCGTATCATTGCACAAGCACATGCGACTGTCGAGCAAGAAGCTGCTCAAACTCGTGAACAGCTACGCTCTCAAGTCGCTCACCTAGCGGTACTAGGTGCAGAAAAGATTTTGCAAAGCAAAGTCAATGAACAAGAACACGCTAACATGCTAGACCAGTTGGCAGCTAAGCTGTAATTAGAGGAAATCATGGCTGAACTATCCACCTTAGCAAGACCCTATGCCAAAGCGGCATTTGACTATGCTAAAGAGCAAAATGTAATTAACAATTGGGAGAACTTTTTGTTAATTGCAAGCAGTATTGTAAGTGATGAGTCTTTTTCTTCACTGCTAAGCAATCCAGCCATTTCTGCAGAGCAAAAAACTGCCGTCTTGATTGATATCTATGCTTCACAAACGGCAGAGCAACCTTCTGACGCATTGGTTAATTTTACCAAGCAGTTATCAGAACATGACAGACTGGCTTTATTGCCTGAAATCCATACTCATTACAGCAAATTTAAATCACAAGAGCTAAAACAGGTTGACGCTTACGTTACTTCAGCCTATCCCTTAACCGAAGCCCAGCGCAAAACCTTGCAAGAGAAACTTGCAATCTCAACAGGTTCGATTGTGATTCTGCATGAAGCAGTTGATCCGGAGCTTTTGGGTGGTGCAACGATTAAAGTGGGTGATAAGTTTACCGATGGCTCAGTGCGTGGTAAGTTACAACAATTAAAGACGCAGCTAACTGCCTAAGCAGAAAGCTGACATTTTAAAGGAAACAAGGCAATGCAACAATTGAATCCAGCCGAAATCAGTAATCTGATTAAGCAGCGCATTCAAGACCTTGACATAAGCGCAACTGCAAAAACTGAAGGCGTAATCGTCAGTGTCTCTGATGGTATTGTGCAGATTCATGGTTTAGAAGAAGCCATGTATGGTGAGATGATCGAGTTTGAGGGCAATGTTTATGGCATGGCACTTAACCTTGAACAAGACTCAGTGGGTGCTGTTGTTCTAGGCGATTATTTGAGTCTGCAAGAAGGTCAAAAAGCCTATTGCACAGGTCGTATCTTAGAAGTTCCAGTAGGTCCTGAACTATTAGGTCGTGTCGTTGATGCATTGGGTAATCCAATTGACGGCAAAGGTCCAATCAATGCAAAATTGACTGATAAAGTTGAAAAAATTGCACCTGGTGTTATCGCTCGCCAATCAGTTGATGAGCCTGTAATGACTGGCTATAAAGCTGTTGATACCATGATTCCTATCGGTCGTGGTCAGCGTGAGCTTATCATTGGTGACCGCCAAACTGGTAAAACTGCATTAGCTATCGATGCCATTATTGCTCAAAAAAATTCTGGCATTAAGTGTGTGTATGTTGCCGTTGGTCAAAAACGCTCAACCATCGCTAATGTCGTGCGTAAACTTGAAGAAACTGGTGCATTAGAATACACCACCGTTGTTGTGGCATCAGCCTCTGAGCCTGCAGCACTTCAGTATATCGCACCATATTCTGGCTGTACAATGGGTGAATACTTCCGTGATCGTGGCGAAGATGCACTGATTGTGTATGATGACCTGTCTAAGCAAGCGGTTGCTTATCGTCAAATTTCACTACTACTACGCCGTCCACCAGGGCGTGAAGCCTATCCTGGCGATGTATTCTATCTACATTCTCGCCTACTAGAGCGTGCTTCTCGTGTTAATGCCGATTATGTTGAAGCATTTACCAATGGTGAAGTTAAAGGTAAGACTGGCTCATTAACCGCACTGCCTATTATTGAAACACAAGCAGGTGATGTGTCTGCATTCGTACCTACCAATGTTATCTCTATTACTGATGGTCAGATTTTCCTTGAGTCAAACCTATTTAACTCAGGCATCCGCCCTGCGGTAAACGCTGGTATTTCGGTATCTCGTGTTGGTGGTGCTGCACAAACCAAGATCATCAAAAAACTGTCAGGCGGTATTCGTACAGCTCTAGCTCAGTATCGTGAACTTGCTGCATTTGCCCAGTTTGCTTCAGATCTTGACGATGCAACCAAGCAACAGTTGGAACACGGTCAGCGTGTTACTGAGCTGATGAAGCAAAAGCAATATGCACCGATGTCTATTGCTGATCAGGCGGCAGTAATTTATGCTTCTAATGAAGGCTATCTAGCTGATGTACCAGTTGAGAAGATTGGTGCGTTTGAAGAAGCGTTGTTGCGTAGCCTACGCAGTGAACATGCTGCCTTGATGAATGAAATTGATGAGACTGCAAACTACAATGATGACATTGAAAGTCGTCTAAAAGCAGCCATTGAATCGTTCAAGGCAACAGGTAGTTACTAAGTAGCTAATAAATGGTGTGCTAAAGATTAGCACACCAAACCTTATTTAAAAATAAGTCCAGTATTGGAACAATTATGGCAAGCTTAAAAGAAATACGTGCAAAAGTAACCAGCATTAAGAGCACTCAAAAGATTACGCGTGCAATGCAAATGGTGGCTGCCAGTAAAATGCGCCGAGCTCAAGAGCGTATGGAAATGGGTCGTCCTTATGCCGAAAGCATGTCCCGAGTGATTACGCATTTGGTGCAAGCACAATCGGATTATAAGCATCCGTACATGGTAAGCCGTCCAGTCAATCGTGTGGGCTTTATTGTCGTTACTTCAGACCGTGGTTTGGCAGGTGGTTTGAATATTAACTTGTTCAAAAACCTTCTAAAATCAGTAAAACAATATCAAGATCAATCGGTTGAAATTGAATTTGCAGTCATTGGTTCAAAAGGCGTGAGCTTTTTTAAGAACTTTGGTGGCAAAGTAAGTTCGGTATTGACAGGCTATGGCGACAGCCCAAGCTACGAGCAGCTCAGCACCCCTGTGCAGGTAATGCTTGATGACTACAGTGAAGGTCGTTTAGATCGCATTTATTTGGTTTATAATAAATTTATCAATGCCATGACGCAAAAGCCTTCGGTAGCACAACTTGTGCCACTGCCAGAGGATACTTTTGCCGATGATGTGAGTGTATCGCATAGCTGGGATTATATTTATGAACCAGACACCAAGACTTTGATTGATAGTCTGATGGTGCGTTATATTGAGTCAATCGTTTATCAAGCAGTACTTGAGAATATCGCTTCAGAGCAATCAGCGCGTATGGTAGCGATGAAAGCTGCAACAGATAACGCTGGCAATTTGATTAAAGATTTACAGTTGGTTTATAACAAGCTGCGTCAAGCGGCGATTACCCGAGAAATTTCGGAAATCGTTGGCGGTGCTGCCGCTGTTTCTTAGCCGAACAATGAATTATAGGAGAACGCAATGAGCGGTCGTATTGTGCAGATTATTGGTGCGGTAATTGATGTTGAGTTTAGCCGTGGTCAAGTACCCCAAATTTTTGATGCACTAAGTGTTGATGGCACTGAAACAACTTTAGAAGTGCAACAGCAACTTGGTGATGGGGTTGTGCGTACCATTGCAATGGGCTCGACAGAAGGTCTAAAGCGTGGTTTATCGGTTTCTAATACTGGTGCCCCAATCTCTGTGCCAGTTGGTCAAGCGACTTTAGGTCGTATTATGGATGTGCTTGGCCGTCCAATTGATGAAGCTGGTCCTGTTAATGCTGCAGAAAAATGGTCAATCCATCGTGATGCACCAAGCTATGATGAGCAATCAAATTCAACCGAGCTACTCGAAACTGGTATCAAAGTTATTGACTTACTATGCCCATTTGCAAAAGGTGGTAAAGTTGGTCTATTTGGTGGTGCTGGTGTTGGTAAGACCGTTAACATGATGGAGCTTATCAATAACATCGCTTTAAAACACTCAGGTTTGTCGGTATTTGCTGGTGTGGGTGAGCGTACTCGTGAGGGTAATGACTTTTATCACGAGATGCAAGAAGCAGGCGTTGTTAATACTGATGACTTTACCAAGTCAAAAGTAGCGATGGTTTATGGTCAGATGAACGAGCCACCAGGAAATCGTTTGCGTGTTGCTTTGACTGGTCTAACCATGGCGGAATACTTCCGTGATGAAAAAGATGAAGCCACTGGCAAAGGTCGTGATGTATTGTTATTCGTTGACAACATTTACCGTTACACCTTGGCTGGTACAGAGGTATCAGCATTGCTAGGTCGTATGCCATCTGCGGTAGGTTATCAGCCAACTTTGGCTGAAGAAATGGGTATTTTGCAAGAGCGAATCACTTCAACGCAATCAGGTTCTATTACTTCTGTTCAAGCAGTATATGTGCCTGCAGATGACTTGACCGACCCATCTCCGGCAACGACCTTTGCTCACTTGGATGCAACTGTTGTATTAAGCCGTGATATCGCATCACAAGGTATTTATCCTGCGGTTGACCCACTAGACTCAACCTCTCGCCAGCTAGATCCACAAATCATTGGTGAAGAGCATTATCATGTTGCTCGTGGTGTACAAGAAGTGTTGCAACGCTATAAAGAACTAAAAGACATCATCGCCATCTTGGGTATGGATGAGTTGTCTGAAGAAGACAAGATGATTGTTTATCGTGCTCGTAAGATCCAACGCTTCTTATCTCAACCATTCCATGTGGCAGAAGTCTTTACAGGTGCACCTGGTAAGTATGTTTCACTTCGTGATACCATCGCTGGTTTTAAATCGATCATCGAAGGCGAATACGACCATCTACCAGAGCAAGCTTTCTATATGGTTGGTAGTATTGACGAAGCGGTTGCTAGAGCTGAGAAGCTACAAGCAGCATAAGTTTAATATTTCCCCAATCACTTGCTGATAGGGCGGAAATGACAATCACTCAATGAGTGGTTGTCATCATTAAACTTAACATAGGAGAGTATAATGGCAACCTTTAAATGCCGAGTGGTAAGTGCTCGTGAAGAGTTGTATGCTGGCGAGATCAGTGTGTTGGTGGCGGCAGGTCATGATGGCGAGATTGGTATTCTTGCAGGTCATACACCGTTAATCACACTGCTAAAACCAGGTACATTACGCATCAAAACCACCGATGGTACTGAAGAAATCATCTATGTTTCAGGTGGGGTTTTGGAAGTTCAGCCGCATGTGGTAACTGTTTTAGCGGATTCTGCTGAGCGTGCACATGATTTGGATGAAGTAAAAATCGCTGAAGCTCGTCGCAATGCCGAACAGCTACTGGCAAACCAAAATAGTACCGTTCAGACAAATGCTGCATTGGCGGCGTTAGCTGAGTCTGTGGCACAATTACAAACCATCCAAAAATACAAAAACCGTGCTTAATGATTTTCGGTGCGTATTTTTCAAGCAATCTTATGATTTCGCTTAAGGATAACCATGACAACAAATACAGCAACCCCAGAAAAAGAAGATATTCCCAGAATTCTCATTGTTGAAGACGATGAAAGACTGGCAATGCTAATCCAGGATTACCTAAGACGCAATGGACTGGATGTAGCGATTGAAACCGATGGAGCTCGAGCGATTCGCCGTATTATTACTGAGCAACCAGACTTGGTGGTGCTTGATGTGATGTTGCCAGGTTCTGATGGTCTGGCAGTGTGCCGTGAGGTTCGTCCGCATTACCAAAATCCAATCTTGATGCTAACTGCTCGTACTGAAGACATGGATCAGGTGCTTGGTCTTGAGATGGGTGCTGATGACTATGTTGCTAAGCCAGCCCAGCCAAGAGTACTGCTTGCTCGCATTCGAGCGTTATTGCGTCGTTCTGAGACTACCCCTTCGGCGGACTCGCCACAGCGTTTAGAATTTGGTGATCTGGTGATTGATAATGGCGGTCGTTCGGTAACTTTGAACGATGAATTGGTAGATTTTACCAGTGCTGAGTACGATTTGTTATGGTTGCTTGCTTCAAATTCTGGTCGCATTCTATCTCGTGAAGATATTTTTGAGCGTTTGCGTGGCATCGAGTATGATGGTCAAGACCGTTCTATTGATGTTCGCATCTCTCGCATTCGTCCGAAGATTGGCGATGACCCAGAGAATCCAAAGCGTATTAAAACAGTTCGTAGCAAGGGTTATTTGTTTGTCAAAGAAGGCAACTGATGTGGATAGGATGATAAAAGCTGGCTAATGCTGGCTTTTATTTTATTGGATTATTTTAAGATATGGCACTGATTTCCTTAACCGAACGAAGCATATTTTTTCGTATCTATGCGGGTTTGCTACTCATCTGCTTGGCGGTGGCGTTTTGTGCTTATTTATTGGTTGATGCCATCAACCAAGAGCGTTTGCAATCTTATCGAGAAGAGATAGCTACAGGCTCATTTTATCTTATCAGTCAGGGGCTCGTTCATCAGCAAGAAGAGAATCGCCGTGAGTATTGGTTGTTGGATGCCAGTCGCTTATTTGGTGAGACTTTTAGTATCGTGCCAATGAATTCGGTTGAATTTACGGGGCGTGAGATACGCCGCCTAAATGAAGAAAAGACAGTGGTGCGACATAATCCTGTTACTAAGGATATGACTATTTATCATCGCATTGCTGGAGAAAATAATCTATTGACGGTGAATTTATCGCAAGTGGGTGAGCGTCAAGTACGAGCATTGATGATATTTTTACTTGATGATTTGGCATACTATCCAACCATGCAAGCCAAAGAAAGTCGCTTGCAGTTTTTAAGCCAAAAATCCGCCTATCCCATAGAGATTAGACCGATAGACTCACTTCGGTTGGATAGTAGTCAGGTGGCTCGTCTACATCGTGATGAACCAGTCATTTTATATAAAGATGGCGACAGCATACAAAACTCATTGGTAACCTTTGTGGTGGCTTCGGAGGTTGATACATCTGTCATTGTGATTGGTCCTGTGGCCTTGTTTAATTGGTTTCCGATGAATCTGATTGCTGGCATTGTGCTGATTTGTTTGCTGTTTATTAGTCTTGGTGTGTATGGGCTAATTTTTCCGCTTGAGCGTCGTTTGCACCTATTGCAAGCAGGTGTCAATCGTGTGATGCAAGGCGATTTAAACACCAAAGTTCAAGTGATTGGGTGTGATGATGTCTCAAGATTGTCATCAACTTTCAATGCCATGACACAGCATATTAAGCGACTCATTGAGTCCCAAAGGGAGTTGACTCGTGCGGTATCGCATGAGCTGCGTACGCCCGTAGCTCGTATCCGTTTTGCGGTGGATATGTTGGCAGATGAAGACAATAATGAGTCAAGACAGCTACAAAAACAACAGATTGATGAAGACATTGAGTCGCTCAATGAGCTGATTGATGAAATCTTAACTTATGCAAAATTGGAAGAAGGTTCGCCAAAACTAGAGTGGGAAATGGTCAATTTGTACGATTTGGTTAAGCAGATTGAACGAGAGACCAATGCCTTAGGTGGAAACATCAAGGTGCTAACTAATGTGTCATCACCTAAAGCACAAGCGATGGCAGACAGACGCTACTTACATCGTGTTGTACAGAATTTGGCGGGTAATGCCATGCGTTATGCCAACAGTACGATTTTAATCAGTGCAAGCGTGGCTAAAGGTCGTGTGGTGGTCAGTGTTGAAGATGATGGGCAGGGCATTAAAGAAGAAGACCGTGAAAAAGTATTTGTACCGTTTGCAAGGCTTGATGATAGTCGTACTCGCTCATCGGGCGGTTATGGGCTTGGCTTATCCATTGTGGCACGCATCGCTTTTTGGTTCAATGCAGAGCTTAAGGTTGATGAGAGTCCAACACTAAAAGGTGCTCGCTTTATGATGGATTGGCCTGCCAAACAGGCAGGGGTGGCGATTGTTGCTGATGAGCTAACTCAAGCAAAAAGCGATAAAGTGCTGATTGGTAAACAAGGCGATAAATAAAATCATACTTCTTGATTGATACAAAATACCCAACACACCTTAAAGTTAGCTTTGGGGTGTGTTCTTTTCTGTCTCGTCATGGCTGATAATTTGGGTGATAAGCGGTATTTTGACGCAAACATACAGTCCGCCATCAGGGTGGTTGATTGCCTCAACACTGCCTTGATGTAGTCTTGCGATGCGATTAACAATGGCAAGACCAAGTCCACTACCTTGAGTGGTGCGAGCTGTTTCGCCACGCTCAAAAGGTTGCATGATGCGTTCTAGTTGGTCATCTGCTACGCCATCACCTTCATCTTTGACATGAATGATGAGTGTGGGATATTTGGTATAGGGATTTTGCAATTCAAAATCAGCATCGCCTTGAGAGTTAGGTGGTATGATGGAAGCACCGATGTGAATGGGCTGTCTTCCATAACGAATGGCGTTATTAACCAAATTGATGATTAGGCGTTTGATGGATAAAGGGCGAACAGGCACATCTTGACTGATGCTACTGTCGTAGTTAAATCTGACATCTGAAAATTGTACCATAATTTCTTTAAAAATGATGTCAAGATTGGTTGGGCAGACAGGTTCATCAGAGCCATCTTTCATGAATGAGATGAACTGTTCTAAGATGGCGTCCATATCCTCAATGTCGTACACTAAGCCTTCACGGAAGAACTCATCAGGTAGCATCTCGGCGGTCAGACGCATGCGAGTTAAAGGGGTGCGTAAGTCATGACTGATACCAGCGAGCATGATGGTGCGTTCTTTTTGAGATTGGCTTAGTGTAGTGAATAACTGGTTAAACGCTGTGTTAACACGGCGTATCTCTCTTGGACCTGTGTCGGTGGCAAGTGTGGTGGCGTGTCCTTCTTGAATGTAGCTGATGGCGGCTTTTTCTAGGCGTTTTAGGGGGCGGTTCAAGCTGCGTACTAGCACCCAAATGGTGAGTAAAGTCAAAAATGGCAAACCAAATACAAAACCTACTAATACACCGGTGCTATACTCAGAATAATACGCAACAGGCTCACGAAGCCAAGTGTCGGGGTATTTGCTGTCTTGCACCCATAGTCTGGGTGTGGGCTTAAATTTAAAATACACCTCTACATCACGCCCCAATTCAGCACGCACTTCGTCTGCTAGAACATCGGTCATCTTACTGACAAAGAATTTTTCTGTAACATCGGGAAAGTTATCAGGATTGCTGATGATTTGAATGTGGCTGTTTTGTTCTAGCCAAGCCAGTGTTTCTGGGCTATCTGCCCATTTGCTACGGGCATTATCCATGAGTCTGATTTCACTTGCTAAATAACTGGCATGGCTTTTTAGCTCGGGCAGATACAGTGTTCGCCAGAACAGCCAAATGGATAAAGCAACGCTGACAAACACAATAAAAAACACCACCAAAACCGTTCGCCAAGTGTTCGAGTGCAGGCGATGACGCAATTTGGCAAGCGATGTGGCATGATGACCCATGAGACACAACCCATAAAACTAAATTGGCATATTGTAGCATACTTATATCATTGGTAATGATTTTATCATAAGAGCAATAAAGCATCAGCAAAGCTATTACAACCAAGATGTTCTTTAAAATAAAACCAAGTTGCCACCGCTTAATGGCAATCTAATAAAAAAGTGAGAAAAATGGCATATTGTGTAGATTTTACTTTGAAAGAATCAAAAAATTTTGCTATAATTTAAATCTTTTAATGATTCTGTTCATCATCGGCTCATCCTCAACACGATGACAGAATGATTAGCCTAATTCTTGCAACAAATTTTTTACTTATTTTTTTAAAAGAGAGTTTCTCATGGTAGTTATCCGTTTAGCCCGTGGTGGTGCAAAAAAACGTCCTTTTTATCAAGTAGTTGTTGCTGACAAGCGTGCTGCTCGTGATGGTCGTCATATTGAAAAAATCGGCTTCTTTAACCCACTGGCTCGTGGTCAAGAAGAAGTTTTCCGTATTGATCTAGATGCTTACAATGCTTGGATTGCCAAAGGTGCACAACCTTCTGATCGTGTTGCACAGCTAGTAAAAGCTAAGCAAGCTGCTTAATACGACTGGCATTGCCAACATTGGATTGAAAAAATCGGTTTGCGTTGTTTACTGTATGAAAACGCAAGCCGATTTTTTTTGATATCATGTCGATGATTGAATTGCCATCGATACTGATGATTTTTAGATAACTCTTGGGATAAAACCAGTTTAATGACCATGAATAACAGGATTAACAATCTAAATTTACGCCGTGATGGTATGATTGCCACACCTGCTGTTGATGAACTCATCAAAATCGCCACCCTAAAAAAACCGTATGGCATCAAAGGTTGGCTATGGGTGTTTAGCGAGACCGCCAACCATGCTGATGTATTTGGTATGTCGCCTTGGTGGATGAAAACGGCAACAGGATTTAAACCTTTGACGGTTAAGGAGTGGCGTGTACAAGGTTCAGGGTTGGTAGCGAGCTTTGTTGAGATTGCTGACCGCAATGTCGCTGAAATGATGAATGGCACAACCATTTGGGTGCATAAAGACAATCTACCAGCCCTTGATGAAAATGAATACTATTGGTCGGATTTGGTGGGATTGACTGTCATCAATGAATCAGGCGAGAATTTAGGTGTCATCAAAGAGATGTTTGAGACGGGTGCTCATGAAATCATCTCTGTTACAGCAACCAAAGACAGTGTTGATGGTGAAGACAGACTGATTCCGTGGCACAAGGAAGTGGTATTGTCTGTCAATTTAGATACAAAAACCATGCTTGTGGCATGGGGTGTTGATTACTGATTGGGGTTGCCATGTTCTTTGCGGTGATTAGTATCATGCCACAGATGTTTGATGCAGTGCGTGATTTTGGCATCACAGGGCGTGCCGTTTCCCGGGAGCAGGTGGAAATCTGCGTCATTAACCCTCGTGACTTCGCCACGGATAATTATAAGCGAATCGATGAACGCCCCTTTGGTGGTGGACCTGGTATGGTCATGATGGCAGAACCACTACAAAAGGCGATTTGCCACGCCAAGTCTTTGGCTGAGCAGTATTTTCATCAAAAAGGGATTGCAAACCCCAGTTGTCCTGTGGTGTATCTGTCGCCACAAGGCAGGCAGTTAAACGAATCTAGGGTGCTTGAATTTGTCAGTCATCATGGCATGATTTTGCTATGTGGTCGTTATGAAGGTGTTGATGAACGACTGCTTGAGCTGTATGTTGATGCTGAAATTTCTATTGGAGACTATGTGCTGACAGGGGGTGAATTGCCTGCCATGATAGTCATGGATAGTGTGATACGCCGACTGCCATCAGTGATGAGCGATGATAAATCAGCACTTGAAGATAGCTTTGTGGATGGACTGCTTGATTGTCCGCATTATACCAAACCTGTACAATTTCATGGTCAAAAAGTCCCAGAAGTGTTGTTATCAGGACATCATGCCAATATTGCTAAGTGGCGTTTTTTGGAGCAGGCGAAACGCACTCAAGCACGCCGACCAGATTTGTGGCAGGCGTTTACCCCAACCAAAGAGCAGGCCAAATGGTTAAAAACACTTGACGATGAATAACAATACCAAAAATGATGGTCATTCTTGTCTTGGCGTTATTTGATTGATTGTATTTGTTTGTCTAAAATTACCTTGAAAAACAGTATAAAAATAGGTAAAATAGCATCGTTTTGCCCATGTGGTTTGGGTAAGCAGTTCATTTTATGACTGCATGATAATGATACGATATGCGACCTTTTAGCCACTTTAAAAAGGTTTTTAGCCTATGTCGTTTGATTGGAGATTGCCATGAGCAACAAACATCCTTTAGTTCAACAAATTGAAAATTCACAGCTAAAAGACCACCCAGCATTCGCACCAGGCGACACCGTTGTGGTACAAGTAAAAGTGCGTGAAGGCGACCGTGAGCGTCTGCAAGCCTTTGAAGGCGTGGTTATCGCTAAGCGTAATCGTGGCTTGAACTCATCTTTCACCGTGCGTAAAATCTCAAGTGGTATCGGTGTAGAGCGTGCATTCCAGCTACATTCACCACTTATTGACAGCATCAGCGTGAAGCGTCGTGGTGATGTACGCCGTGCGAAACTTTACTACTTGCGTGATCGTTCTGGTAAGTCTGCTCGTATTAAAGAAAAGTTGGGTGCAAGAAAAGACGCATAATTTTATCCGTCTTTTACTCAAGCAAAAACCCCGTCCTGTTGGCGGGGTTTTTTTGTTATTCATCAGTCTTTGATGGCTTGTGTTGCTGTCGGTTTTTTAGGCGAATGTAGAGTGTCTTATTGACTTTGGCGATGATTTTGCCTGAGCTGTCAGTAATATCTACTTGATATTCACGAAAGACAGGCTCGCCAGTTTTGGCAAGGGTGATGATGTCATTGATTTCTTGGGGGCTGATTTTCATGCGAGCAATGACTTTGCCTAGACCGGGCTTGATAAAATCAATGGTGGATTTTTTGTTCCAAACAACATAATCCTTGCCCAGTCTTGCCATTAGCATGAGCATAAAAAATGGGTCGGTCATCATAAAAAGACTGCCGCCAAATTGTGTGCCAACTAGGTTACGATTTAGCTTGGTTAAAGGCATGCTGACCACGCATAAGCCGGCGTCCAAGTCCAGCACATCAACATGAATTCCTGCTCCTATCAGTGGTGCATAAGTGGTGATGCGTGCCTTTAGGAGATGGGGAGCAAGCTGAGTTTGAGCGATTTTTTGACCTTTTTTAAAGAGTGTATGCAGTCGTTTTTTGGTAGCTTGAATTGGCATAATGATGGGTTGATTGATGATGATTGGTTTGGTATTTTGCCATAGTTTTGGTGCAAGTTAAAGTTTTTGTCTTGCAAAAGCCAAAATTGTCTTTATATTAGTTGATCTATCAAGTTTAAAAGATGGGTGATGGGTTGTGGTGGTTTATTGGGTTGATATGTGGTGGTTTAGTCAGTCCAAATCAATTTAATGAAGTAATTAAGGCTAAGTAAGACAGTCATGATTGAAAAGATAGAGTTGGACGGTGCGATGACGGATAGATTATCTCATCTGTCGGCGATTTTAAAAACTTTGCCAAATTTGCCTGGGGTGTATAAGATGCTAGGCAAACACGGTGAGATTTTGTATGTGGGTAAAGCAAAATCACTAAAGAGCCGAGTTAGTAGTTATTTTTCTAAGAATATTGAGCATCCAAAGACTCGTGCATTGGTGCAAAGAATTCATGACATACAGATCATCATTGTGCGTGGTGAGACCGAAGCTCTGCTACTTGAGCAAAATCTCATCAAGGCACACAAGCCACCTTATAACATCATTTTAAGAGATGATAAGTCCTATCTATATGTGTTCATGTCTAAGGATAAGTTTCCTCGTCTGGGCTTTGGGCGTGGCAAGGGCAATCATGCAGAAGGTAGATTTTTTGGACCGTATCCATCTGCTACAGGTGCAAAAGAAGCGTTGCTACTAATGCAAAAGTTATTCATGATAAGAAACTGCACCAATAGCTATTTTAATGCCAGAAAACGCCCCTGCCTTGAATATCAAATTAAGAGATGTAAAGCACCTTGCGTAGGCATGGTTAGTTATGATGAATACATGGAAGATGTGCAAAATGCTTTGCTGTTTTTGAGTGGAGAAAATGCACAGGTACAGCAGATGCTCGTTCATAATATGGAGCAGGCGGCTGAAGCGTTAAACTTTGAGCGGGCGGCATTTTATAGAGACCGTATTACGATGGTTAGTGAAATGCAAGCACGCCAAGCGGTATTTCGTCTATCAGGTGAGGCGGATGTTTTTGCTGTTAGTCATCAAGCGGGGGTTACTTGTGTGCATGTGCTGACGGTTCGTGGTGGCAAGGTGTTGGGCGGTAAGAATTATTTTCCTGATGAGATTGTGGTTGGTGAGTCGGATAATGCTGAGCGACTTGGGCAATTCATCTTATCGTTTTATTTTCAAGTGAGTGATGACCTGCCAGATGAGATTGTGGTTAGTACACCTTTAGCGGATGAAGATGCTATTGGTGAGTTATTGCTAGAACAGTTTGGTAAAAAAACACGCATTAAGCACCGTGTACAAAAACACAGAAAAGAGTGGCTAAGCCTTGCCATCATCAATGCAGACAATGCCTTAAAGGCAAAAATGACTGATTATTATGAGCTAAAAGTACGCTTTGAGGCTCTAAGATCTGTCTTGACCAAAGTATCCCCTAAAGCGATTGATCGTATTGAATGCTTTGATATCAGTCATACGATGGGTGAGGCGGCAGTAGGGTCGTGTGTGGTATTTGACTCAGGCGGTGTGCGTAAGCGAGATTATCGTCAATATGCCATTCATGACATCACGGCAGGTGATGATTATGCTGCCATGCGTCAAGTGCTAATACGGCGATACTCTAAGCATGAGTTGCCTGATTTGTTACTCATTGATGGTGGCAAGGGTCAGCTGAACATCGCCAAAGAGGTCTTAACAGAGTTGGGTAAACTAAATGATGCCTTGCTTGTGAGTGTTGCTAAAGGCGAGGGGAGAAAGGCGGGGCTTGAGGTGCTTCATTTTATTGAGCACAACCCTATTGATTTACCTTCGGACAGCAAGGCATTGCACCTTATTATGCACATTCGTGATGAGGCACATCGCTTTGCTATTACCAATCACCGCAAAAAAAGAGATAAGGCTCGTGGTGCATCAGTGCTTGAGGTAATTCCAGGTCTTGGTGAAAAAAGACGGCGAGATTTACTGAATCATTTTGGCGGTATTCAGCAGCTCATTTCAGCATCTGAACTTGAAATTGCCAATGTTAAGGGTATTGGCAAAGTCTTGGCAGGCACGATTTATAGGGCATTGCACGCCTAGTAAATGCGTGTAAATCCTTTTGATGCAGACAAAAATACCGCAAAGACGGTCTGTCTTTGCGGTATGCTAAAGTGATCGGTCTGCTAAATGGTTATTTACCTGTGAGTTGTCCTGTGATCCAGCGTTTGATGGGGGGTAGGTTATTGCTAAATCTTAGAGCGACATCACGCACCACACGCATGGCTGGTTTGTCATTGGTAAACATGGATACCATCGCATTCGTGCCGTGATATAAAGGGCGAGTGTGTCGCTGATGGCGAAGGTTGTAGCGTGCCAAAAGCGACTGACTGCCAATATCTAGATTATCACGATGAGCTTGTATGATGAGTTTGCCTAAGGTGTCTACGCTAAGCAGTCCTAGGTTGTACCCATGTGCGGTTACAGGGTGCATACCAACAGCGGCATCGCCGATGAGTGCTGCTCGCTTAGCGATAAAGGTGTTGGCATGTACGCCCATCAAAGGATAGTGATGAATGCTACCTGCAATGCTACAAACACCCAGTTTATCATTCATCATACGCTGAGCTTCTTTGGCAAGCTCGTTGGGCGTCATGGCGAGTAACTCGGTTGCTTGGGTATTGTCTAGCGTGATGACACAGTTGGTCAGATGATCGTTTAGTGGTAGTAGGGCAAGTGTTCTACCATAAAAAAAACACTCTTGGGCGGTGGCTTCATTAGATAAGGGGTGGCTGACTCGAAAGACGATGACCGTTCGCCCAAAGTCATTCATCTGTGCCCCAATCCCTAGCGTGCGTCTGACATAAGATAAGCGACTGTCCGCTCCGATGAGTAGCTTGGCGTGTAACACGCTGCCATCGTCCAAGCCAACTTGTACACTCGTATCGTTGGTGTCAATGTGCTTGATGGTGGTATCGGTAAGTAGAGTAATATTAGGTAGGGTCTTTACTTCATCATAGAGTGCTTGGCGGATATTATGGTTGGAGATGAGATTGCCCAATCTGTCTGCTGAGCTCAATAAAGTCAAATCTTTGGGTACGGAAAAATGCAGGGCATAATTAGAAGTGCCGTTATAAACTTTGGCATTTTTTAGGGGGTAAATCTCACTGGCATCAAAGCGTTGCCAAGCACCTAAGTCTTGCAAAATTTCTTTTGAGCGATGGGTTAGGGCGATTTCTCTTCCGTCATAGGCAGGGCTTTCGATGCTAGGTAGATTTGCTTTGTCAATGACGGTAATCTGTAAATCCGTGCCTTGAAAGTATCTGGCGAAGGCAAGACCTACAGGGCCTGCACCGATAACAATGATGTCGCTCTGACGGTTCATAATATTCTCTGATGATTCTTGGTTAATGTGGCAAACTTATTTCGCTCTTAATACAAGCTCATTGGATGCCCTAAATGAGCTTGGGGTGATAACATGAGCCATATAACCTATCTTTATTTGGGCTGATTGTCGTTTTTTTGGTATTCTGCCAACTCGTTTTTGACGGTCGTGCTTATCCAAGATTTTAAATCTTCAGACAGCTGTGCTAAATGCTCACCCAAGAAGCTGTCAAGCTGTGTGGAGAGTTTTGTGCTGATGCGAGCTTCAATTTCAGCCAAGCTCTCTTTGGTGTATTCGCCATTTTGAGAAGCAAGTGGTGTGGTATCAATACTATGCACAATCTTGGCAGGCTGGGCTGTTTCGCCTTGGTGGGCATCTATTAGGTCTAAGATGGTGCTGTTAAAATCAGTATGGGTAAATTGATAGTCTTTGGCGTGAGTATTGCTACCAAGCATCTTGATGATATCATCAAGCTCTTGATGAAAGGCTTGTTTGACAGGGGCAGGCGTGGCAAGCCAGCGTTTGGAAAATTGTAAGGTTGGAGAAAAGGTTGCCATGGGCTATCCTATGGTTATGTTTTTATGACCATTGTAATGCAAAAGCCAGCTCAAATCAATAAAGGGTAATGGGTTTGGCTGACTTGATATTTGATGTACGCACTTAATTATCATTGACCAATTTTGATGGCAGTGGCGGTCAGTGCATCTGATTTGACCATCTCGTATCCTTTGCCGTCTGTCTTTTCGATGATAAATAGTGCTTTGATTTGGTTTTGACTGGCGATTTTTAGGGCGTCATGATAAGACAAGGCAGTTAATGCAGTTGCCCAGCCGTCTGCCAAGGCGACGCTGTCGTGAATGACAGTAACGCTCGGTGCACCATCAGCAACAGGCTGAGCGGTGGCTGGATTGATGGTGTGGCTATAACGAACGCCATCAAATTCAACCGAATTCCGATAACCGCCAGATGTAGCGATATGCAAGCCTGTAGGTAAACTTAGTGTGGCAAATATCTCTCGATTTTGTACTGAGCTATCCAAGATGGGGGCGTCGATGGCAATCGTCCACGCCTTACCTTTGGCGTTCACCCCTTTGGTGGCAACTTCGCCACCGATTTCTACCATGTAGTCATCGATGTGATATTGATTGGCTAATACATCAGCGATGACATCAACGCCATATCCCTTGGCAATCGCAGAAAAATCCAGTCCAACGCCATCATGGGTTTTGTGCAGTTCGTTGCCTGTCAAAATAACTTTTTGTAGCCCAACTTTGCTATTTGCAAGAGCGATTTCATCAGCAGTGGGTGGTGATTGCAATCGATCAATACTCATTTGACTGCCAAAGCCCCACAGTTCAACCAAAGGATATACCGTTGGATCAAAACTACCGCCACTTGCTAAAAAAATCTGTTGGCTGTCATTTAGAACCTGCATAAAATCCTTATCAATCATCATGGGGGTATTGCTTGGTAGACGGTTAAACTTAGAAATCGTACTGTCCTTGATATAGGTGGACATACTTTGATTGACTTCAACTAAGCGGGCATCTATCGCTTGTTGAATGGTTATGGCGTCTTTAGCATTGCCTTTAAAGGTGATGTGATAGGTTGTGCCCATCGTTTGCCCTTCAATGCTCTGATAGTCGCTTGCAGGAGTGCAGGCAGTTAGGAGCATGGCAGATATGGCAACACTAGGGATAAGAAAATTATTCATGAATGGTCTCAACTTGTACTTTTAGTTGTTCGCTGTTTGTGGTTTGGCACTATTTAAGCTCATCTAAGTTGTGTTGAAGTGTCTTTTGTATGACCTAGCTTTGGCTGTTTGTCATGTTGCTCATTCTAAAACTAGCAAGCGTCTATCATCACACACGAGCAATTCTTTGATAAGATTCAAAGACGAAAGCTGTATTATCAGTACTGCTTGTGCCGTGCTCACGATGGGTTAATTCAAAGCCAGACGGTATCGCAGGATAAAAAGCGTCGCCTCCAATATCCAAATCCACCCGAGTGATTTCTAAAACATCGGCAATATCAATGCTTTGACGGTAAATCTCACCACCACCAATGATGAATAATTTGCCATCTTGACAGTCATTACTTGCAAGTTCTAAGGCACACTCTAAACTATGGGCGACTTTAACACCCTGAGCTGTCCACGCCTTATCTTTAGTAACGACCCAATTGGTACGGTTGGGTAGGGGCTTTCTGATGCTTTCATATGTCTTTCGTCCCATGATGACCACGCCTCCTGTGGTCAGAGACTTAAAATGTTTTAAGTCCTCTGGAATATGCCATGCAAGTTGATTGTCCTTGCCAATACATTGCTTTTGATCAAAAGCGACAACCTGAATCAAAGAGAGATTTTTATTTTTTAGGAGCTGTTTGGTTGTTGTTAGATTGTTCATGTTACACCGCCACTTCCGCTTTAATCCTATCATGTGATTGATAACCTTCAATCTTGATGTCATCAAACGAAAAGTCAAACAGATTCTTGATATCAGGATTTAATCGTAATTGACAAAGTGGTAAAGGCGTGCGAGTTGATTGCAATTTGGCTTGCTCAAAATGGTTATGATATAAATGTGTATCGCCACCAGTCCAAATAAATTCGCCTACTTGCAATTCACACACTTGGGCAATCATATGCGTCAGCAGGGCATAGCTTGCGATATTAAATGGAACACCCAAAAATACATCGGCACTTCTTTGGTATAATTGACAAGAAAGTTTGTTATTCACCACAAAAAATTGAAATAAAGTATGACAAGGCGGTAGTGCCACTTGCCCAGCTTCTATCGGATTCCAACCAGATACAATCAGTCGTCTGGAATTGGGATTGGTTTTGATTTCGTTAATTAGCCAACTTAGTTGATCAAAACCGTCTTTTTGGTAAGAGCCATTAGCATCTTTGGTGGCCCCAAAATTACGCCACTGATGACCATAAACTGCCCCTAAATCGCCTGCTTCTCGCCCAAATTTGGCAGTTTGTTCAGCAGTTGCCCATTCGTCCCATATGGTTACACCAAAGTCTTGTAAGTATTTGACATTGGTGTCGCCTTTGATAAACCATAGCAGTTCATGAACAATAGATTTCATATGCACTTTTTTGGTTGTGAGCAGGGGAAACCCTTCGGTCAAATCAAACCGCATCTGATAACCAAAAACAGAGCGAGTACCAGTGCCTGTACGGTCGCCTTTGTCATCGCCTGTAGCTAAGATGTGTTGTAATAATTGTAGGTATTGTTTCATGCGATCGCCTTATTATTGGTTTTTTTGCCAATCATGGTTGTTGTTTTTGTATGCTGATATCATGAGTAGCACGCCAAAGATAATCATCGGCAGACTATATAGCTGACCTTTACTCATCCAACCAAAGATCAGTTCATAACCGACATCAGGCTGTCGGAAAAACTCGGTGATAAATCGACTGCACCCATAACCAAGCAAGAATAAGGCAGACACAGCGTAGCGTGGGCGTGGCTTGGCACTAAACCACCAAAGCAAAATAAACAGTAGTACACCCTCACTAAATGCTTGATACAACTGGCTTGGGTGGCGTGGTAGCAGGTAATATTCTCCCAGTTGGGTGGCAATATTCATGAAGTCTGGGTTGGTGTTGATGAGTTCATGGTCGGCAGCGACCGCTTGGGGGAAATACATCAGTTGTGGCCAATCCCCATGCGACACACGCCCCCATAACTCGCCATTGATGAAGTTGCCAAGTCGCCCAAATAAAAGACCTGTTGGCACACAAGGGGCGATAAAATCTAGCACGGTAAAGGGGTGTTTTTTGTATTTACGCCCAAAAAAATACATGGCAATCAACACGCCAATAAAGCCACCGTGAAAGCTCATGCCACCTTCCCATACACGGAATAAGTAGGCAGGATTGGATAAAAATTCGCCAAAGTTATATAAAATGACATAACCAATACGGCCACCTAAAATCACACCCATCGCCCCAAAAAATATCAAATCTGAGACCATCTCGCCAGTAAAATCGCCTCGCTTTTTACCACGATATGTCGCCAGTAGATAAGCGAATAAAAAGGCGAGCAGATACATCAAACCATACCAATGTAGCTCAACAAACCCTAAATCAAGGGCGACAGGGTCAAATTGTGGGTGAATCATTGCCATAATAACGATACTTAAAAAAATGTACTTAAAAAAGTTATGCTTAAAAAACTGTGCCAGCAGCATAATAAGAAAAGTCTATTATAACTTAATAATTGCTCAAATTGCTAAATTAAAATGATGCTGTTGCCAAATCGCCATCTGATACCTTGCAGTCTTAAGTTATGCAGTTTATTGGTCAATAACTTGGTTGTTTTTGTCGGTAGTTATTTTTATCAACAAAAAAGACCGAGAGTATTCGGTCTTTTTTGTTGTTTAAGGTTGGTTGTTTTGATTGGGTAAGATAAGATCATGGGTCAAGGGCAGTTGCTCAATCAGCTCTAGTAAAGCTCTTTGATAAACGCCACGCTTAAAAGAGACCACCTGATTTAATGGGTACCAATAACTCACCCATTGCCATTCGTCAAACTCAGGCTTTGAAGTATCAAAGCGAATGTGTTTGGCGTTATTTTCATCTAAGCGAAGCAAAAACCATTTTTGTTTTTGCCCGATACACAAAGGTTCTTGATTGGTGCGAACATAGCGTTTTGGCAGACGATAACGCAACCAATCTTTGGTAACTGCAAGCAGTTCTACATGATGTGGGTATAATCCAACCTCCTCGTACAGCTCACGATACATCGCATCAAGCGGGGTTTCGCCATAATCGATTCCCCCTTGTGGAAACTGCCAGCTGTCGTGTCCGATGCGTTTTGCCCAAAGCACTTGGCCTTGTGTATTTGCCAAGATGATACCGACATTGGCTCGAAAGCCGTCTGAATCAATCATGACTAAACTCTATTGTGTAAGATTATTAAAATTCTGCTGACGGCTAATAATTATTTGGCAATCGCAGATACTTATCTATTATTAAAACAAATTTTTCACAAAAAGTGTAATATTTTTTTGCATTAAAATGTTTCATGGGGCATTTTGGTCAGATTTTTAAGGTTAAAAGCGATGATGTTGAGATACCAAAAAATAAAGCGATGAAAATTGACACAAAGACGGGTAAAAAAGTGGATAAAAACTTTACATCAGATTCTTGAAAAACCATCAAAAACCACCATCTAGACAAAAAACCATTTTAATTATCAAGAATTCTTTTGGACTCTTTAAGTAGGAAAAGTGACATGACAAACATGACTGCCAGCGTCTCTTGGCTAAAAAATGAAGCGATTAACTTTAGTGCTACCAGTGGCTCAGGTCATGAAGTGGTGATTGATTCTGCTCAGAAGCTAGGTGCTAAGCCGATGGAGCTTATTTTGATGGGGCTTGGTAGCTGTGCCAGCTATGATGTGGTGAGCATTCTACAAAAATCTCGCCAAGATGTTGCCGACATTCGTTGTGAAATCTCTGCCAAGCGTGCTGATGCCGTGCCTGCGGTGTTTACCGATATTCATCTGCACTTTGTGGTTGTGGGTACTAATATCAAAGAAAGCCAAGTTTCTAAAGCCATCGAACTATCAGCCGATAAATACTGCTCGGCATCAAAGATGCTGTCAGAAGGCGGTGTGAATATCACACATGATTACAAAATCATTGAGATGGCATAAGTGGGCTTGGTGAACGATGAATAGTATCATGATGTTTGTGGCTAATTTTTCGCCAAATATTAGCATCGCCATTCAAGCGATGCTAGTGGCGTGCTTACTGCCTTTTTTGTTTGCTGTATTTGCTAAGATAACAGGCGGATTTCGGCTTGTGGACAATGCCAATCCACGAGAATTTTTGGCGAAGACTACAGGCATGGCGGCTCGTTTTAATGCCGCCCAAACCAACAGTTTTGAGAGCCTGCCTATTTTCTTGGCAGCGGTTATTGTGGCGATGTACTGCTTTGTACCACAAAATGTCATTAATGTTTTGGCGTGGCTGTATGTATTTTTACGCATTGGCTATGGTGCGGCGTATGCCCTTGATTGGTCGTTGCTGCGTTCGTTGTTGTGGATGCTTGGGCTGATGTGCTGCTTGGCGTTGTTTGCCTTTGCCATCATTGTGGTCTGATGACATCACTTAAAACTGGTCAACATGAAATGGTCTTGGCAGAGGCTCATGTTGCCAGTATGATTGCATCTTGAAAATGGTATTTGATTTATAACCATCAAACCTTAAAACACTAACCAATCCCACATTTCTACCGTCATCTACTAATTACTTCCCAAAACGGCTTATTCATTAGAAATCAGACAAAAAGTCTTAGCTTGTTATGACAAATCCAAAAAAATGCCCTTGTTATAGAGGCTTTTGGTATATAAGATGCACATTGTTTCGTTGAAAGCGACAGCCTGAAAAAAACAGGAAGTTTGGCTTCTCGCCCACCCCCCCAATAGACTTAGAAAGTTTGATAGAAAAGGGCTTCTTGCCTGCATAAAAAAATCCTGACAAGTACCTGCGTGAAATTGGTGAGGTATTTGGCTGTAGTGATATGGCAACCCATAAGGCACTAAAAAGAATGAATGCCACCCTTAGAAAAAGACCAGCACCTACTTTGAGTAAGACCCTGCTAAGGTCAAAGACTGCCAAGAAAGACCAAAGTTATTGCAAAATAACCAAGACTGCGAGCTTGTCTATATAGATGAAGCTGGTACTGACACTTGTCTATACCGCACACACGCAAGAAGTTTAAAGGATCAAAAGGTTTATAATAAGATAAGTGGCAAGTGCTATCAACGAATATCTTTGGTTGTAGGACAAATTGACAACAAGGCTAAAAATTGATTGCTCCACTCATTTATGGCAACACAATGACAAGCAATTTGTTTGAAACTTGGTTTGAACAAATGCTATTGCCTTGTCTTGATAATCAGCACGAGCCATCAATCATCATCTTGGATAACGCAAGATTTCATAGAATAAAACATCTACAAAACATCATCAATCAAAGCACAACCGATAACACACAAGCCAAAAAAACACATCATCTTACCGCTGCCACCCTACTCGCCTGAACCAAATCCCACAGAACACACCTAGATAACGATTAAGAGATGGCTTAAAGGTTATCTGCTTAAGTTCAAGACGATGAAAGAAGCTTTGAAATGTCATTTTTTTCTGGGGTCGGTGAGTGTACTTGAAAACCGCTTTGATCCTAAGTATTATTAAAAAAATTGCATTTTTTTTAATATTCTACTTGTTTTTTTTTATGATTTATGTAAACATTCATTCTAGGAAGTCAAATAGGTGATATTTGATTTTCGGTCTTGACAGGTATTTTTTGTCAAGTTGTTAAAGGTTTTCTATCAATCAATTATGAACCCTTGGTAATTTTGATAGATCTTGAATACCACAGGTGGTTTGGTTGTAGAAAATTGATATTCACAGTGATTTTAATATCAAGGAGTTTTTTATGAAAGAGTATTTAGAGTGTGATAGTAATGTAGATTTTGCACTTCTAGATGACGAAGTAATGGTTGTTTCTTTTGATGATTTACCTTTAGGTTTTGAGGTGCAAGAAGCCTGGTCAATGCAGGAAGACTGATTCTATATTGTAAATTAAATAAAAATTTGCAAGCGTTCCTTTGAATACAATGCATTATCTGATAGTGCATTGTATTTTAATTCAAATAGTTGGTTCTTTTAAAAAATAGTACTAAATCAAGGAGGAGATTTTTATAATGACCGAACAAGAGCTATCTTTATTATCAACAGCTACGCCTAATATATATTTTTCAAGAAAAATTCATATTGCTTGTAATGAATATTTTGTTGAAAAGTTTGTGAGCTATTTAGATGTTATTTCTTTTAAATTAAAATATGACACAACTGGCTTAAAAAATAAATTATTAAGTCTTGATACAAATTTAAAAATTCATCCAAGTATCTTTATGTCTTTTTTTCAACTGATAGATAGTATGAAAACTGGTGTGGTTTATGATATAAAAAAATCAATCAGTAATATTATGGATGTGCTTCAAAATGCACTTAATGATAAAATATTTTTTCCTAATATAAGCTCAGTTGGTTCTGAAAGTTGGGAGTATTCTTATATAGAAAAGTTGAAGTCTTATGATCAAAAAAACATCAGAGGCGAAACTACGGAAATATACCCAGTTTCAGAGAATATGATGCCCTTTCATATAGAAAATATCCAATCAGCATTGAATATGATAGAAAGTGCTGATAAAGAGATTTACGACGAAATTAAAGAATTTGTTACTCATATTAAAATATTTGAAGGTAAAGTGTTAAGAGGAGATACTTCAAATATCTCTTTTGGCTCAATTTGGCTTAGAGTGCCAGAGCCCGAGGATGATCAAGTCGGATATTGGATTGAGCATATCGTTCATGAGACATCTCACATTAGATTGGAGGCTCATTTCTTTTTAGAAAAGTTGGTTTTAAATTCTAGAGATGAAAAAATTTTTAGAGCTCCTATTCGCGATGATTTAAGACCTATGAGAGGTATTTTTCATGCCTCATTTGTTTTGTCTAGGATGGTACGAATATTTACAATTTTATCTATTAATGGGTATGATAAGAGATTTAGGGATAGATTACAATTATGCAAATTACAATTCGAAATTGGCTTAAATACTCTAGAGCACCCAAAGGCAAGACTCTCTAACAATGGACTATTGATTAAGAAGTCCCTTAAAGAATGTGCATATATATAATGCGTCAGCAAAGAAACAATTTTATTGGCATACCGATGCTTTCTAACATATATAGGATGACAACTTTGAGCAACATGTATTTTGTTGATTCTGTTGCGAGAGTTCGATATGGAGAAAGATTTGATGATTTTTATGGCCACTCTGGCTCTTATAGTTTGGAGATTGCCAAAAATAAATCATATTATGAAATTATTGAAAGAATTTTAGCTTCCGAAATATTTTTTGGCGGAAGTCATCTTCAAAGACAATTTGCTTCTCACTGTTTTTTTACTAAGAAATTTTTAAAAAATTACCCTTATAAGGATGTGCTGATTAGAACCAAGTATGATGTAAGTGCTAGTGGTTTGGGGCTTCATAGTGATAAGGATATGGCTATAAAACATGCTATTTTAGAGGTTTTAGAGCGTCATGTTGCTTTATTATTATGGTATCACCATGACAGTATTTTGAAAATTGGTAGTAGGAATTTAGGGGGTGGATATTTTATTCATCATTACACCAGTGTTCTAAATATTCCATTCTGCATGTCTGTCGTATTTCATGAGAGAAATGACATATTCTTTTGTGGAACATCCATGAAAACAAATTTAAAAAATGCAATTGAAGCATCGGAAATAGAGGCGTTATCATTGGTGGCCAATATTATTGTAAAAAATAATTTACACCCAAAGGGTAATGTTAAAAGCACTATTGATAGAATTCATACCTTGGTTGGTTCTGGTGCAATAAACAGAATCAATCACTTACAATCGAAATATTTGCACAATCATTTAATTGATTTTTTTGACAAAGAGTTCTCGCTATATGATCTTCTTGATTTGCTTAATTTTCATGATGTTCAGGTGGTGCATATTAATGAGATGAGTGGATATCACTGTTATAGAGCAATCATCAATCAAGCATTAAGCAAAAACTTTGTGAGAGTAAATCCTTTTTATAATAAGATGACCCCAGATCCTTTTTGTTAATCAATAATAAAGCTTTAGAACTATGGACAGCAAATTTAATAAATCAGTGAATAATATCTGTGGCAGCATGCTGCTATCGAGTTTGGCATCTTCCCTCTATCTGGTTGTATTGCCACTATATGTTTATCATCTTACCAATAGTGCCATTTCTACAGCACTTCAGGTAACCATCTCTGCGGTAGGTAGTCTGCTTGCTTGTTTCTTTGTTAATAATTTTAATATATTTAAAAGTGATAAATTGCACATTGTGGCCATTAATGTTACTTTAAGTATTTTGTTATGCTTACCATATTTTTTTAATGATTCAGCCATGATTTATGCGTTGTATACCATAAGTTTTGTTGGAACATTTTTATCAACTTGTTCAAGTGGCTATATTGAGAGTTTGATTTCATTTTTAGCAGAATCAACACACAGTCTAAATAGACAAACCATCATAGGAAAAACAAAGGTTTTTGCAGGCATGGGTTCAGCGTTAGGGTTTTTTATAGGCGGTGCTATTTTAAGTGTTTTAAATCATCGTGTTGTATTTTTTATTGGCGGTGTTTTATTTGTCCTATCTGCTATTTTTATGTATTTGACTCCTATCGATGATATCAAACAAAGAAGTAATTCTATCAAAAAAGCGGTTTATAAAATTTTATTCTCAAAAAATATCTTCTATTTGAGTACAGCTCATGCCATATCCGCAGTCAGCTTATTTATTTATAACGGGACTTTTATATATGTATTAAAGGATATTTATAAGGTCGATGATATTTATGTTTCTTTTTATTTTTTTAGTCTGATGTTGGCAACGGTTTTTGGTTCGTTGCTTATGGTGAAAGTATCCAGACATAAAGAGTTGCCTGTCCGTATTGCCCCGCATCTGCGTATCTTTTATGCTTTATTTTTCTTGGTGACCGCATTCTCTTCAGGATATTGGTATTTTTTAATATCTGTATTTGTTCTTAACTTTATTCATGCGTTTTCAATTCCGTTTTGGCAGGATTGTTTTCAAAAATATTCCCCTTCATCAGAATGGCGGGTAATCGGAACAAGTAGAAAAACATTGGTGGCCATTTCTGGCATCATTGGAAGCATGTTAGGTGGATATTTGATTGGAAAATATAATATTATGCTTACCTATACTGTTGCGGCATTGCTGTCTTTTGTATCTGGTGTTTTATTAATGGTTTTTATTAGACGGTCTCATGAAATTAAAAGAAGTGTATGATGTTGTTGTTGTGGGTGCTGGCAATGCTGGTCTTTGTTCAGCCATATCAGCTGCCCAGAAAGGAAAGCGTGTTTTGGTCATTGAAAAAGCTCCAAGAATTTATAGAGGGGGTAATAGTTCATTAACAATGAATTTTAGATTTCCCCACAATAATTTCGAAGAGCTATTGAGCTTGATTGATGATGGTGATAGAAATTTAAAAATAGAGGAGGTTTTAAGAGAAAGCTACATGCCGTACACGAAGGATGATTTTCTTCATGACCTAAGATCCACTTCCGATAATCAAGGAGATTTGGATCTTCAAGAAACACTTGTTGATAAATCTTTTGAAACTATTTTATGGATGGCAAACTTAGGGCATAAATGGACATATAAAGATTTTGGTAATATATTTAAAAGAAACATACCTCTTAAGATTAAAGGTTCGGGCAAATCTTTACAAGAAAGAAATTTTAATATTGCTGAGAGTTTGGGTGTGGATATAATGTATTGCACCTCTCTTTATGACTTTGTAATGGTTGATAATTGTGTCAAAGAGCTGATCCTAACTAAGGATAATGGAGAATTATTCCACTTGCCTGCCAATTCATTGATATTGGCACTGGGAGGTTATGAAGCTAATCCATATTTTAGGCAAAAATTTTTAGGAGAATCCTGGGAAAATGTTGGCATCAGGGGTGTTCCTTTTAATACTGGAGATTGGTTTTTCCCTGCAATCAAAAACAATATTCAACTTTATGGGGATTATTCGGAAGTTGGCTGCCATGCGACACCTCAAAGCTCATATCTTCCTGATTATTTATTGCCAGGAGAAAATATTAAAAGTCAAAACCAATCGAGGTATCAGTTTAATCTAGGAATAACAATTAATCATGATGGTAAGCGTTTTTTTGATGAGGGTGAGAATATGCCAAATTTTTTATATGCAAAAGTTGGGCGTATGATTAATAAGCAGATTAATAATATGGCTTTTCAGATATTTGATAGAAAAACCGTTGGGTTTTTATCCCAATCGTATTTTTCTGATGAGAATTTATTTAGTTCAAATTCATTGCGAGTTATGTGTGAAAAGTTTGGTATAAATCATCGCAATCTGCATGATACGATAGAAAGCTATAATCGCAATTGTGTCGACAATGTCATTTGTGATTTTAGTTACTTGGATGGTAATAAATCTGTGGATTGTTTTGGCGTCCCTAAATCTAACTGGGCCCAAAAAATTGATACTCCGCCTTACTACATTGCACCAGTGAAAGCAGGTGTGACATTTACTTATGGGGGTTTGAAAGTGAGGCCTGATGCAAGAGTATACAGAACAAATGGTGAATGTATTGATAATATGTTTGCTTGCGGTGAAATCATGGGTGGTGTTCATTATGGAAATTATGCTGGTGGTACTGGATTGATGCTTGGTGCGGTGTTTGGAAGGATAGCAGGAGAGAATGCCTAAGGTTTAATTAAAACGATATTTACTCCTATTGGAACTGCATTGTTTTTGGTGGTTTGTTTGATTAAGCTTTAATTTTTATGTGCCGCCCAAACCAACAGTTTTGAGAGCCTGCCTATTTTCTTGGCAGCGGTTATTGTGGCGATGTACTGCTTTGTACCACAAAATGTCATTAATGTTTTGGCGTGGCTGTATGTATTTTTACGCATTGGCTATGGCATGGCATATGCCTTTGATGCACCGATGGTGCGTTCCGCCTTATGGTTTTTGAGTATCATCTGCTGTTTGGCTTTGTTTTATTTTGCCATGATTTTGTCGTAGTGGGGGTTAATTAAAATATCGTTTCAAACCCTCTAACAATAACTCTTTTTTTATGCCAAGTTTGTGGTTAAACTGGGCATTTATCATGTCAGCACCACCGCCTGTTAAGGTAATGTCAAAATCAGGATAATCTGCCTGTACTGCACGCACTGATCCAATAATGCCAAACAGCACACCATGATTGACCGCATCAAAGGTTGTCCTGCCAAGCTCTATACTATCAAATCGTCCAGCCTTAACCCCTATCTGCTGAGTACCAGCATATAGGGCGTGGCGTTGCATATAGACATTGGGCAGGATATAGCCTCCCAAATGCACACCATGCTCTATCAAGTCAATCGTCAATGCCGTGCCACAACCGACCACGCATTGTTTTTTGGTGCTATCCACCACGCCGAGCATTTGTAGCCATCTGTCCACACCAAGCTCATTGGGGCTGTAATGGCTTGTTAAAAGCGTATGATTGGCATTAACCTTAGCAAATTCAAAAGGCACGCCAAAACCTTGTACTGTCTTTTTGATGGCAGAATTAATCTTGTCCCCAAGCACGCTGGATATGCCAATAAATTGTGGCTCAAACCGTGCTAGCGTACCAAGCAGTCCAAGCAATAATTCATTAGGGGCTTTTAAATGCTCTTTTGCGTCATGGGCGATAATCGTGCCGTGATCTACCATCCAATATTTTAGGCGAGTATTACCCAAATCCAGCCAGAGTTTTTTCATGCTTGTCCTTAAATACCAATAGGGTTGAAATTAACATATCAGGTTGAGCGGTCTGCACCCAAAAGCAATAGCTTAATTTACAATCTTTGCCATGCCTGCAAAGATCTGTTTTATCTTACCATTGTCATTTAATAATAATTCGCCTTGATTGCCAATGCCGATACACTTGCCTTTGGCGTGGATATCGCCCATGTTGTTTTGTATAAAAACATGAATCAGTTTATCGCTCAAAAGATGGTTTTGGTTAAATTGATCAATAAAGTGCTGTAGATGACTTGGTTCTTTGCAGTGGTTGCAAGTCTTTATCGCTTCAAATATGGCATTGGCTATGGGAATGTATAACTCTTGGGCAAAAATGTCTAAATCAGCAAATAATTCTTGTAGGCAGGTCGCTTGATAAAGACCGTCTTTTATTTTAGGGGAGTTATTAACATTAAGTCCGATGCCAATGACCACGCCAGTTAAGGTGTTTTTTTCTATTTTTTTAAAAACAGGCTCAATTAAAATGCCTGCCAGTTTTTTAAATAAGCCTAATTCATCATCATAAAAACCCACATCATTTGCCCACTTTACGCCAAGAGTGGGCAACTGCTTTGTTCGGCGGTGTTCGTTCACGGTTTGAATGATGGGTAACTTAGCAAGCTCAAAACCGACTGCCACAGACAACAGCCCAGAGAGTGTATTTAGTTCAAACACCCCTTTCCCCATGGGGATATATAGGCTTAAGAACACATTGTTCTCACCGCTCACCCAAGTTCGCCCATGTTGTCCACGCCCCGCCGTTTGATAATCTGCTGTGTATAAATGGGAGATGGTGTGGGCAAGATGACCGCTTTCAATGGCATGGATTAAGGCGGTGTTGGTACTGCCAATCTCATCAAAATGGCGGTGGCAAGTGGGTGCTAGAAATGGCATGGTTTTTAATTTTTTTAAAATGATAAAAATGGGGTATAATACCATAAATTTTGTTTAGGATTTGTAAAAATGATGTATCTATGGTTTGTGATTGCAGGGGCATTTGCAGGGGTGTGTGCAGGACTGTTCGGTGTGGGTGGGGGTCTGATTATTGTACCTGCTCTTGTGTGGATTTTGGGAGCGTATGGTTTTCCTGTCGAGATTATTCCTCATGTGTCTGTAGGGACGGCATTGGCGACCATCATCATTACATCCGTCAGTTCATTAACCGCTCACAACAAAAAAGGCGGTGTGCGTTGGGAAGTCTTTAAAAATTTAACTTATGGCTTGGTGGTAGGTTCTTTGTTTGGGGCGTGGGTGGCGACGCTCATTCACGGGCAGTATTTACAAGGGCTGATTGGTGTATTTGCCATCATCATGTCCATACAGATGTTCATGAAAAAAGCAGGCGAGAACATCAAACCACTACCCAAGCCATTTAGCCAAAGTATCGCAGGTGGTGTGATTGGCATGGCGTCAGCGATTTTTGGTATCGGTGGTGGTAGCTTAAATGTGCCATATCTTACCCATGCTGGCCTACCCATGAAACAGGCGGTTGGCACCAGTGCGGCGTGCGGTCTGCCGATTGCCATCGCTGGGGCTTTGGGCTTTATGTGGTTTGGTAGCAGTCATGTGGCAAGTATGAGTGAGCCGGTGGTAGGCTTGCTGGGTTTTGTGCATTTGCCTGCCTTTGTCGCCATTAGTGTGGCAAGCTTTATCACTGCCAAACTTGGGGCAAAAATCGCCCACAAGATGCCAGCTGCTACACTAAAAAAAGCCTTTGCGTGCCTATTGATTGTGGTGGGTTGTCAGCTGTTGTATGGTAGTGTGGTCTAATCTTTAAAATTAAAAGACCCTGCAAGATGGCAGGGTCTTTGTGTGTATACAAAGTGTACTATGGAAGGTTTTGGTAAGTTCTTTATTGGTTGCTTTTGTACCTGTGCGTGGTGCAAAAGCCATATATGGTGCATCTAAACTTGCATTCACTGGCGGTACAATCAATGGTATTAGCAATCGTAAAGGTTGGTGATGATTTCGTTGGGAAATAAAGTTCTAGAAAAATTTAGAAATTTGGTTAAGCATTTAACTAAATTTCATGTTTTTTTAATTATTTTAATTTTATTTTGTTACCGCCCTTGTGATGATGCTTCAGTTGCTAGTTTTTTATTCTCAGCATGATTAGTGCTTTTAATCAATTCTTTTTTGGTTAAAGAATATTTTAAAAAACCTATGTTTTTACAAATTCAGATGACGAATTTTGTTGGTAATTTTATTATCAAACATTCTTTGATGCTTACCATTATTTTAACACCACTTGTTAGATGGACGATCTTTAATGCAAACAATGGGTTTTGCCGATGTTTGGAAGCCAGATGGTTCATCGCCCCAATATTTCATAGACCTTGGAGACGCTTTTAGATAATACACATGTTATACACTTATTTAATCGATAGTTTGCATGCTTATTTAGATGGTCGTCTTGAAGTACGGCTATTATTAGATATCTGGAAGGGTTGTCCGTCTGAGATTTCAGGCATTTATTACCAGCTATTTCATTTGGTAAGCGATGAAGATATTCGCAAAAAAGACAGTGACTATGCTAGGCATCAATTATATTTGGTGGAAATTTTGATTGATTCATTAAAGTTAAATGATGTAAAAAAACTACAAAATTTTAGTTTGATTTAGTGTTTTGTGTTTTCTTACAAAATCCTTGATAATGTCAAAACAAATACTATAATCATGTTATAAAAACCAATGCTATTAAAGTATCAATGTAATCTAAATGATCTTGCATTGATGCTAATTTTCAATGTAACCTAGTCGCAAGATTATAGATAAATATATTCATTAGCCTTGTCTGTTTATTAGATGCTTGGGTCATTTGCCAAATTACTCAATAGAAACTTGGTTAAAACCTTGGTAAACTTTGCTATAATACTCACTTTTTATTCTAAGATTTTATCATCAATCATGCGTCTAAAATCCCTAAAACTTGCTGGCTTTAAATCTTTTGCCAATCCCACGACTTTTACCTTTAAACACGACATCACCGCCATCGTCGGTCCAAACGGCTGTGGTAAGTCAAATGTGATTGATGCCATTCGTTGGGTGCTAGGCGAAACTTCCGCCAAGCAGCTGCGTGGTGGGGCGATGAGCGATGTCATCTTTGCAGGCGTGGAGGGGCGAATGGGCAAGAGCTTGGCGAGTGTGGAGCTGACCTTTGAGCATACCCAAGATGAAAGCACCGGCATTCGCCATGCCCTAAATCTCTACCATGAGCTGACGCTTCGCCGTCAAGTTACTAAAGATGGCAAATCGGATTATTTCATCAATGGGCAAAGAGTTCGTCGCCGTGATGTGGTTGATGTATTTTTGGGGACAGGACTTGGGGCAAGAAGCTATGCTGTCATTGAGCAGGGCATGATAGGGCGGATCGTGGAGTCTAGCCCCATGCAGCTGCGTGAGTTCATCGAAGAAGCGGCAGGTGTGTCTCGTTATCAAGCACGCCGTGATGAAACCCAAAAAAAACTTGACGAAGCACAGGACAATCTAGAGCGACTCTCTGACTTGCAAGGTGAACTAAAAAAACAACAACGCACTTTATTACGCCAAGCCGAGTCTGCCAAGAAATACCAAGAGCTGACAGATGAGCTTAATAAGATGAACAAAGAAGATCTATTAAAGCGTATTTTTGAGGCGTGGCAATATCATGAACAAACAAAACAACAGAAACAAAGCAGTCAAGAAGAGCTGGCTAGACTTGAAAGTGCCACCAATAAAGCCAAAGTGGAGCTAGAACGCTTATCCGATAAGGTTGCAGAAGGGCAATGGCTAAAAGACGATGCCCGTGATAAATATCATAATGCCCAGATGGCAGAGCAGACCGCACAGCACAACTTCTATACGGTCAATCAGGAGCTATCCCAGTCTGAAGAAAAGATACTTCGCCTAAATGCCATAAAGGCAGAAGCTCATGACAACATCGCGCACGCAACTGCTGAGCTTGATAAAATTAACCAAGAGTTAAGCCAGATTGAGCCAAGTTTAAATACGCTGAGCCAAAAGTTAAACGCCAAGCAACACGAACTACAAACCAACCAAGTCGGCTGGCAGAGCGTTCGTGATGAACTAGATGCTCTACAAACTCAAAAAAACACGCTAGAAAATGCCAAGAAACTCGCCGAATCTCAAAAAAACCGAGTACTTGCCAACCGTGAAAAATGGATCAAAAAACATAATGAGCTTATCCTAAGCTCGCAAGGCATTGCCGAGCAAGACATCAACGATACTCAAGAGTTGGCACGCTTAACTGAAGAGCTATCCCAGTTGGCACTACGCCAAGAATCCTTAGCAGAGCAAGACGACAAAGATAAACTTGATGAGCTTGCCAAGAGTGTGCAGACCCATCAGCAGGCATATACCGCACTTGAAAAACAGCATACTGCCTTATCAAGTGAATATGACATCTTGCATAAGCTACTACACGCCAAGCCTGCTTCTTTATCCCAAAATCATACAGAAGATAGCACCCAAAGCGATTTTGTGCATCTGCCACAGCTAAAAGAGTTGGTGCGTCTGAGTAGTCAAGGTGAGCGGTTTGCCGGTGTGTTGGATGTCTTTTTGGGCTTTTGGTTGACCGCCAAAGTATCTGATGAGCTGGCAATCAAGGCAATCTTATCAGCACCTGATGAAAAAGACAAAAACGCCAGTCGTGCCATTTTTAAGACAGGTGGTACTTATGGGGTGAGTATTGGTAAGTTATTGGCATTTGGACAGTTGTTTGATGCCCCCCGTTTAAAATTGTTTGATAATTGCTACTTACTAGATGATGAGTCTTTTGATTTACAAAAGCTGTCAGGTGAAGTTGCTGATGGCAAGTTGATTTTGACCAAATCGGGCTGGCTGATCAGTTCTTTTGGGGTGGTGCATACCAGTAGTTTTGGGGTGCAGTCATCGATACTGACCCAAAAGGCAGAGCATAGCAGACGCTTGAGCGAGCTTGAGATAACACTTGATGAGCTTGAAAGCAAGATGAGCGAAAGCCAAAAACAGCTAAAGCTATACAGCACACAGTTTGAGAGTGCTAAAGTGTCTTATGATGAAAGGCTAGCTCAGATGAATGCTTTATTGGCAAGTATCCAACAAAAACAGCAAAGACAGGCTGCCTTGCAGACCAAAATTCAGACTGATGCCATCAAGCGAGAAAATTTTGTTAAAAATAAATCTGTACTTGATGAAGAAAAAGACGAGATTGGTAGTGAGCTAAAGGTATTAGAGCAGGAGCTTGTGCATATTGATGACAAACTTGCCAAACATCTACCACGCCATGAGACTGTTAAGAGCAAGATGGTAGCGATGACCCAAAGCATGGATTTGCTCACTCTTGAGGTCAAAGCGATGACAGAGGAGCATCAAGCGATACAGCTAAAAAATACTACGCTTAACCAAACCAAAGCACACACCCAAAGGTTGCTTGATATGGCCAAAAAAAATGCCGAGCAGGCACAAATTGACATACAAGCTGCCAAAGATACTCAAGAGAAACTAACTGCCAAACTGCCGATGCTAGAGACTGCCTTTAAGGATGCAAAGACTCACACCGCCATGCTAAAAATCACCAGTGAAGAACATGAAGCAGCCGCCAAAGCCTTACAGCTCATGCAGGTTAAATTACAAGAGAATTTAACCCAAGCTCATGCTGATTTTGCAAAAGCTCAGGCACAAGCAGCTCAAATCACAGCGGATACGGCAGTGGGCGAGAGTCGCCTTGCTGATTTGGGTGATGAGATGGTGCGTCTTGATGAGAAGTTTAACCTGCCTGCAACAGTGGCGGATTTTCGTGTTAAATCGCCTAAATTTAAAGACAACTCCGCACGCATTGATGGGATTAGGGCGGACATCGCCAAGCTAGGTGCGGTGAACTTGGCAGCAGCTGAAGAATTAAAAGAGCTAGAAGGGCGTGTCTCGCCGATGGACAGTCAAATCAATGACATCACCAAGAGCATGGAAAAGCTCAAAGATGCCATCGCTGCTATTGATGAGAAGACCAAATCGCTATTTTTAACCGCCTTAGATGCTGTTAATGATGGTCTAAATGCTTTATTTAGTAAGGTTTTTGGTGGTGGGCAGGCGAGCTTAACACTCATTGATGATGAGTCTTTATCCAAGTCTGATAAATGGCGAGCGGGACTTGTTCTGATGGCACAGCCAAAAGGCAAAAAGAACTCACGCTTGGCTGTGTTATCAGGTGGGGAGAAGACATTGACCGCCTTAAGTCTTATTTTTGCGATTTTTAAACAACACCCAGCACCATTTTGCGTGCTTGATGAAGTAGATGCACCGCTTGATGACGCTAATGTGGCACGCTTTACTAGCTTGATTGGCGAGTTGGCTGATAGCGTACAGTTTATTTTTATTAGTCATAATAAACTTGCCATGCAAATTGCCGATGAGTTAAAAGGCATCACCATGCCGACAGCTGGCATCTCAAGTCTGGTTACGGTCAACTTAGAAGAAGCACAGCAGTATATTGAGAATTGATGATGCCTTTCATGAAGTCTTGGGCGTATATCTAATGTTGTAAGAAGCATAAAAACTTTAAACGGCATAAGTATTTTGCATGAGACCAAATATTAAAGTGAGTTTATTACTTTAAATATTTAGCAAACCTTGTTTTTAGCTTGGCAAGTTTTGGCGGAATGGCGAAGTTGCAGTAACCTTGCGTTGGATTATTGGCATAGAAATTTTGATGATAACTTTCGGCTGGATAAAAGGTTGGTGCGACTTTGACTTGGGTAACGACAGCCACTCCATCTGCTTTTAGGGTGTCGATTTTGTTGTTAATGGTAGTAACTTGGTTATCATCGGTATAAAAAATCACCGAAGCGTACTGTGTGCCGACATCATTGCCTTGACGGTTGAGTGTTGTTGGGTCGTGCGTGGCGAAAAATACATCCAGCAGTGTGTCTAACCCAATGATATTTTCATCAAACACCACATCAATCACTTCCACATGACCTGTATTGCCCGTGCAGACTGCTTCATAATTGGCGTTGTCAGCTTGACCACCAGCATAGCCAGAGGTTACTGAAATAACCCCTGCTAGGGATAAAAATACACTTTCGGTACACCAAAAACAGCCACCGCCTAAAATGATGTGTTGCATAAGTTTTCCTTATTGTTCTAAAAATGATAAAATACGCACAACCTTAAGCATAGCATAATTTTCATGACAAATCCAAACATGAATGACCCAGTCAATCCATCTGTTCATCACGATGGGCATGACAGCCTATTTGTTACTCCGCTTGATAAGTTTGCTCGTTTTAGCTTTGATGAAGAAGTGGTGGCGTGTTTTCCTGACATGATTCGCCGTAGCGTACCGGGCTATGGGCAGGTACTCTCCATGTTGCCAGTTTTTGCCAGACGGCATCTGTCCTATGGGCAGGTGAATGAGCAAGGCAATCGCATTAGCAGAATCTATGATTTGGGCACATCGCTTGGGGCGGTGTCATTTGCTTTGGCTGATAAGTTCGTCCCAAATGAAATCAAGATTCATGCGGTGGATATTTCTCGCCCAATGATAGAGCGTGCCAAGAGCGTGTTTGATGAGTATTATCCAAAGCATGATATTGAGTTTATCTTGTCGGATGTTTGCACGCTTGATTTGGAGCCGTGCGATATGATTGTGCTGAATTTAACCTTGCAATTTTTGCCACCAGAACATAGATTGGCACTGCTCAAAAAATGCCATGACGCATTGACAGATGGGGGTATTTTAATCTTAACCGAAAAAACACACGCCATGGACGAGCAGGACGATGCTTGGTTGGTGGAACGCTATTATGATTTTAAGCGTGCCAATGGATATAGTGAATTAGAAATTAGCACAAAACGCAACGCCCTAGAAAATGTACTCATCACCGACACCGAGAGCGTACATCATGACAGGCTGATGGCGGCAGGTTTTGATAGGGTGCTGACTTGGTTTAAGTTTTTAAATTTTTTATCTATTGTGGCGTTTAAATGACCTAAAAGGTTTTAGATACCTAAATTGAGCTAAAAGAGCTGAAAAAATATCCATGCCAATCATAAAGAACAGTCAGTTGGCAAATCTGGAGCGAAGTTCTGTTGTCGGCATTGGCGGATAAGCTGTTGTATCAAAATCACTAATTTACTTGACGATTAAGACATCATGAATAATACCATTTTTAAGGCAGAGCAGGCATTGTATCTGCATCTACTCCAAGTGAGCAGGTATCACCCAAAAGCAGGTGAGTGGCTGTCTTGTTTGCCGATTTGGTTGGCTAAAATTAAAGATAAGAGCCGTTACGCACACGCTCCATTTTATGCTTCTGCCATCGACCGCCTGCCTGAGACGACCGCCCTAGCAATTCGGCTAACCGATAGAGTTGAAGCGGTGCTTGATTGGCAGGTGTCGGATTTTAAAAAAACTCACAGCCTATTAAAAAATCTAAAGCCTTGGCGGAAAGGACCGTTTTATCTGAGCGGTGGTGCGGAAAAAAGCATTCATATTGATACAGAGTGGCGGTCTGATTTTAAATGGGAGCGAGTGTGTCCACATTTGCAGTTGCAGGGCAAAAGAGTCTTGGATGTTGGCGGTGGTTCTGGCTATCACGGTTTTCGTATGTTGGGTGATGGGGCAAAATCGGTGATTGTGATTGATCCATCGTGTTTGTTTTATCATCAGTTTATGGCGATGAAGCACTTTTTGGGCGTGGATTTGCCCGTGCATTATATCCCTGTGCCACTTGAGAGCCTGCCAAAAGACAGCGAGTTGTTTGATGTGGTGTTTAGTATGGGAGTGCTATACCATCGTATCTCGCCTTTTGAGCATTTAGAACAGCTAAAGGCTCAGCTGAATAAAGGCGGTACGCTCGTGCTTGAGACCTTAGTGGTCGATGGTGATGAGCATACAGTGCTAGTGCCACACGAACGCTACGCCCAGATGAATAATGTGTACTTTTTGCCAAGTGTTGCTGCTTTAACCAAGTGGCTACTCAAGGCGGGATTTAGCGAGGTAAGCTGCGTTGATGTGAGTATTACTAGCACAGATGAGCAAAGAGCAACAGAATGGATGGATTATCATTCGTTGGTAGACTTTTTGGACGATGCAGATAATTCAAAAACCATCGAAGGCTATCCTGCACCTAAGCGTGCAACCATGATTGCCAAAAGACCTTAGTTTAAAAACCTTTGTTTGTGGTTTGGCTGATATGGGCTAAACGGTTGATGGCTTGATTTGAGTTGTTGGTTGTGGTTAGATAAACCATTTTGTCAATACCCATTCAATGACAAGTTTGGCAAGAAAACCAAAAAATCCCATGCCTAATGCCACAAAAATCCAAAAAGTGCCTTGCTTACCTGCGTTGGATTTTTTGGAGATGTCCCACATAATAAAGAACAAAAAGCCAATAAAAATCGGCAATAAGATATATAAGCCCATGGCGGTGATGGTGGCTTCAGAGACGGCAAGAATCATAGAGTACCCTTTTATGTTTTATGGTGGGATTTACTGGCTTTATTATAGCACAGATGTGCTGTGGATTGGCGTGATGATTGATGCTGATACCAATAAATCTTAAAGAATTGGCGAAAATTTTCCACAGCGTTAAAAAAACTTGTTACAATAATTAATCAATTATTTGTGAAATATGAACATGACAAAAAAGAACAAATCTTCAGCGGTATATAAAGAAACCGAAAAGCGACAAAACTCAGGCATCATGAGTTTGCTTTGGATGATTCTAGGATTGGTGATTGCAGTAGCATTAGCGGCGGCGGTGTATTATTCACCGCTATTTGATGGCTACCGCAGTGATAAAATCACCGTTGAAGATGACGCACAAGTAACACCCATGGCTAAAGAACAAGAGGTGTTGCCAAATAGTCAAGATCTAAATCTAGGTCAATACGACCCTAGCCGAGAGATGGCATTGACATCTGATTATGAATTTTATGACATCTTGCCCAAGCAGAATTTTCGCAGTATCCCTGAAGGGGTGAGTGTACAGGAAATGGCAAATGAGGATAAAGTTTTGGGAGCTGATGCGGTGGTCGAACTTGAAAAAGAAGAGACTAAAGAAGCTCAAATCCAAATCATCGAAGATGCCACAACCTATGATGGTCAAGATGAGAGTGGTGAAAAGACCGCCAATCAAACCCACATCACCTACATTCTGCAAATCAAAAGCTACACAAATGCCAAAGATGCTGATGAAAAGCGGGCTCAAGTGATGCTAGCAGGCGTTGATGCAGTCGTGGTGCGTCGCTTGGATAGGCAGACGAATGCTCAGGTCTATCAAGTGGTATCCATGCCGATGGTGAGTCGTCAAGAAGCAAGCGATGCACTGTTCAAACTGCGTAATAATGGTATTGATGCACTCATGGTGGAACAGCGTCGTCGGTAATTGGTTATTTTTAGTTCGTGTTCTAAAACCATAAAACCTGCTATCTTGCTTGGCAGGTTTTATGGTTTAAAAATATCATGTGTCTTGATGCTTGAGTTTTTTAAATAATAAATAAAACGCCAGTACAACTAAACCTGCCACAAAGCCAACCACGCCATTATAAATTGATTCGGTCAGTCCGCTTAGTATGCCTGATAACGCCACCAAATCTTCTGCCTGATGGTGCAAGATATCAATGCCGTGTACTAAGATGCCACCACCAACCAAGAACATGGCAAGCGTACCTGCGATGGATAAGAACTTCATGAGCTTTGGGGCAAATGTAAGCAGAAAATTGCCAAGTTTTTTCCTGACCGAATCAGACCGGTTGATTAGACTAAAACCCGCATCGTCAATTTTGACGATAAGGGCGACCAATCCATAGACGCCAACCGTCATCAAGATAGCAATAGCACTAAGCGATAAGGCTTTAGTCTGTAGGGTGCTTGTGGTCATCACCCCAAGCGAAATCACCACAATTTCAGCAGATAAAATGAAGTCGGTGCGAATCGCTCCTTTGATTTTTTCTTTTTCAAAAGCAACCAAATCGACCGATTTATCAGCATTAGCCGCCAGTCGTTTGGCATGAGCTTGATTGTCATCTAGTTCATGTGGCAACAGACTTGGTGCGAATTTGTGCATCACTTTTTCCGCCCCTTCAAAACACAAAAACAGACCGCCAATCATCAAAAGTGGCGTGATGAGCCACGCTGCCACCGCACTAATAATGAGTGCGGCAGGCACCAAGATGAGTTTGTTGATGAATGAGCCTTTTGCGACCGCTAGCACCACAGGAAGTTCACGATCAGCACGCACCCCTGTTACCTGCTGTGCATTTAAGGCAAGGTCATCACCTAGCACACCTACTGTTTTTTTGGTGGCAAGTTTTGTCATTGTCGCCACATCATCTAAGATGGTACTCATGTCATCAAGCAACATCAGCAAGCTACCACCAGCCATAAGAACTCCGATTTGAATCATTAAAATAATCAGTCATCTATTATAGCGAGCTTTTTGTTGAAAAATGATAGAATGTTTGTAAATTTTCTAGATATTATCCAAAATCATAATAAATTAGACCAATGTTGTAAAAATAATCGTTGTCAATCATCTAAATCCTATGAAAAGTGTGGAATTTTATGGCATAATAGACATATACTTTTACTTTTCTAGTGATGATGGCATCACTGAAGTCTAGTTTTATTAGTTTTTAGATTTTTATTGGAGAGACTATGAAAGCCAAATTTGTAGCCATTGTCGCTTTGACAACATTGGCCTTGAGTGCTTGTGGCGATAAGCATGAAAAAGTATATGCAGTAGATAAGTTAGCAGAAGCACAAGCTGTAGCGTTAGAAAAAGCGCCAAAGGCTGAAGAAGTCAAGTTTGATGACCATGCCAAGCCATCTGTTGCGACCGATGAGACTGCCAACAATGTAGCAGCTCAAAGCGAACAATCTGCAGAAACTGACACCGCCCCAGAAGCTTCTATTGAGCAAGAAGCTGCCAAGACAGACGAAGCTGATACTAAGACTGAATAGCCAATGATAAAATGATGACTTGTTTGCTAGATTTTGGTTGTGTTTATCTGGCTTATCAGTTATAATATTAAGATTGCCTAAATCTTTGGGTTCGGGCAATACCGCTAAGCGGGTTTATCATTGTATTGATTGTTCCGATTTGAGCTGATGCCCACGCCCAAGACCGTGACGCTAATAATATAATACAGCCTAATCGATGCCACTTGTCTTGCATTAGGAGTTACTATGCCTTCAGTTAAGGTAAAAGAGAACGAACCAGTTGATATCGCAATTCGTCGTTTTAAGCGTGCTTGCGAAAAAGCAGGTGTTTTGGCTGATGTTCGTAAAAAAGAATTTTTTGAAAAACCAACGCAGGAGCGTAAGCGTAAAAAAGCTGCTGCTGTTAAGCGTTACAAGAAAAAAGTATGGCGTGAGCAAGTTCGTACAGTACGCAAGTACTAATCTGAATTACTATAGCTTATTTAATAATAAAAAAACCTTGATTTTTATCAAGGTTTTTTCTTTGGTGGTTCTTTGGGTTTAAGAATAAGCCTGCTTTAATAGAGCTGACACTGGGTATTGTTGGTAGAATAAATCGTAAAACAATAAAGCAATAAAAAATATTAACTATAAATCCTTAATAAATTTAGGTATATTATTAGATGCCTGTCAGGCATAACTGGCAGGGCAATCATGATTTAAATGACCAAACATATGGCGAGGCGATATGAACTACCCAGTTAAACTTCCTTTGATATTCGGTATGGCGATGCTGACCTTGATACTCGGTGCGTGTGGCAGTGATAAGGCAGAATCTGCATCTAACACAGCAACCACCCAAGCTAAGACGCAGACACCCGCTCAAGATACGGCTGAGGTCATGCAAGAATCTGATGGTGGGTCTGTAGAAGACTCTTCTGGGCACGAGACTGTAGCAAAAGATGTGGTCAATGCAACAGAGAATATAGCCAATCCCATCAAGCCTTTGTCTATTAAGGAGGGTAAAAAACGCTATGAACAAACTTGCAAGGTCTGCCATGACCAAGGCTTGTTAGATGCTCCAAAACTTAGCAACAAGGCAGAATGGACGAAACGCCTAGAAAAAGGCGTGGATACTTTATATCAACATTCTGCTAAAGGATTTAATAAAATGCCAGCACAGGCGACCGGTGCGGTTACTGAAGCTGAAGTATATGCAGCAGTTGATTATATACTTGAGCAGACGAAGTGATATGCTTGAGTAGTGGATTTTTAAGACCATTAAATCTAATTAAAAGCTAATCAAGACCAACAAAAGATAGCATCATTTGCTTTTTTGTTGGTTTTTTAAATCAAGGGTATTTGAGTGATTTTGAGTAATTGATGGTCTGGCGACTAAGATGATTGGATGGATTAAGTATGCTATAATAGAATGTTTGTATTTGTTATGCTTGTATAGCAATATAGACAACCTTTCAGCCTTTTTAATGAAATGATCCATTGCCATGCTAGACATCACCAAATACCCCATCACCACTTATAAAAAAGAGCTGTCTGCTCTGACCACACTTGCCTTGCCCATGCTATTAGCCCAAGTGGCTCAAGTTGGTACAGGATTTGTGGATACGGTAATGGCAGGGGGTGCAGGCATTGATGATTTGGCGGCGGTGGCATTAGGCAATAGTTTATTTGCAACCGTGTATGTTACCTTGATGGGCGTGATGAGTGCGTTAAATCCCATGATTGCCGAGAAGCATGGTGCAAACGGATTGGCAGAGATTGGCGAGATGGGGCGTCAGGGGCTGTGGTATGGATTGATGACAGGTGTTATCGGTATGCTACTGATGTGGGCTGCCATCACACCGTTTCAGAATTTTTTTGATTTAAGTGAGCGTGCCTTATCCATCACAGGTGATTATCTGTGGTTTGTTGGGCTTGCCATGCCTGCTGCCATGATACATCGAGCCTTGCATGCTTATGCGTCTAGTCTGAACCGACCACGAGCAATCATGATAGTCAGCTGGCTATGTTTTTTTATCAATATCCCCTTAAATTGGATATTTGTCTATGGAAAATTTGGCATGCCTGCCTTGGGTGGGGCCGGTTGCGGTCTAGCGACCGCCATTGTTTTTTGGGTTAATGCCATCGTACTTGGTATCTATATTGCTAAGGATGTTTATTTTAAACCTTTTGGGCTAACTGATAAATTTAGTTCGCCCAATCTTGCTACTTTAAGACGGATTAATCATTTGGGGTTGCCTATCGGCTTATCATTTTTTATTGAGGTGAGTTTATTTACTTGCATCATGTTTTTGGTGGCGAGATTAAAAGGCGATGCAAACGGCAGTACTCAAGACTATGTTGCCGCTCAGCAGATTGTTATTAGTTTAACCACCCTTATTTATATGCTACCCCAAAGTATTGGTACTGCCAGCACGGTACGAACAGGATTTTATCTGGGAAAACAAAAACCGCACCGAGCCCGATATGTGGCAGGCATTGCTGTTTTTACGGCCATACTGATATCTTGTTTGACGGCAGTATTATTGGTATTTTTAAGAGAACCACTTGCTAAGATGTATACAGATGAGACGGTGGTAATTGGTATTGCTGCGACGGTTATCTTGTTTGCGGCGGCGTTTCAGGTGGTTGATGCCATTCAGACTGTGGCAAGCTATGCCTTGCGAGGTTACCAAGTAACCCATATCCCCATGGCGATTCATTTGATTGCGTTTTGGGGCTGTGGCTTGATTCCTGGTTATTTTTTGGCAACTTATTATGGTATGGGTATTTATGGATTTTGGTTGTCTTTGGTGATTTCTTTGACGGTGGCGGCGATTCTTTTGCTGTGGTATCTTGAACGATACAGTCTTGGTATTATCAAGAAGTATCAGCTAAGAGGTGCTTAGCCTTTAATAATGAGCATGGCGGTCAATGGCGATAGGGGACTGTTGCCGATGTTGATATTGCTTTGACGATGAGATTATTCATTGAGAAATATTTGAATCCAAAAAATGATGTTCTAGCCATTAGGCTAAGCTTTTTTAGATAAATTTTGATTGTTGGCTGATTTATTTTTAGTTGGTGAGCGTTTTGTATTTTCTACTAAATCTTGTGGTAGGCTAAGCCTTGCCGTTATCCATCAGCATTCACTTATATAACAATAGGATACCTATGAAATCACACTCTATCAAATTGCTTTTGGCATTATCGGCTGTTGGCGTCTGTACTGTCGCTACCGCCAATGATTTACCTAGCTTGTCAAATGCTCACTTTCAGCAATGCTTGGATAATCTAAAATCTTCATCGGCTTTTCGTGGTATCTCAAACAGTACTTTTGAGACTTATCGCCCAAGTGAGCCTGACCCCACTGTGATTCGCTCGCTGAATTATCAGCCAGAATTTAAAAAAGATGCTTGGGATTATCATGCATCGCTCGTTGATGCTGAGAGGGTGATGGATGGGCTAAGAGCCAGACAAGAACAAGCCGATGTATTGCATCGCATTCAATCACGCTATGGCGTGCAACCTGAGCATGTCCTTGGCGTTTGGGGTGTTGAGAGTAATTTTGGGCAGACTTTGGGCGGTAAAAATCTGTTTAGTAGTCTTGCAACTTTATCGTGCTTTGATCGCCGTCAGGGTTATTTTCGTGGTGAGTTTGCCAATGCTTTACGCATCGTCCAAAATGGCGATATCCGCCCAGAGGACATGACAGGTTCGTGGGCAGGAGCGTTTGGTCAGACGCAGTTCATGCCGAGTACTTTTTTGGAGTTGGCGGTTGATTTTGATGGCGATGGCAAAAAAGACTTGGTCAATAGTAAGGCTGATGCACTTGCCAGTACTGCCAATTTTTTATCAAAAAGGGGTTATCGTGCAGGCGAGCCGTGGGGGTATGAGGTTCGCTTAAACGGCTATGCAGGTCCTAGTGGTCGCACCAATAAAAAATCCATTGATTATTGGCAGGCACAAGGCATTACCTTGCCAGATGGTCGCCCATTGCCATACAACATGGCAACGGCAGGCTTGCTGTTGCCTGCAGGTCGTCAAGGACCGGCTTTTTTGGTGGGCAAAAACTTTGACACCTTTTATAGTTATAACGCATCACAAAGTTACGCTCTTGCCATTGCTCATCTGGCTACTTTGATTGAAAATCACGACACCAACATTAACTTCGCTACCCCATGGCCGACCGATGATCCAGGTATCAGTCGCCGTCAAGCCAAAGAAATTCAGCAGGCATTGTTAAACGCAGGTTATGAAATTGGCAAGGTTGATGGCATTATTGGCGATAACACTCGCCGTGCCATTATGGATTATCAAAGTAGAGTGGGGGCTGTGCCTGATGGTCGTGCAGGACAAAAATTTCATCGCTTAATTACCAGTCAAGTATCAATCGCACCAAATCAAATACCAAGCCAGACAGTGCCAACGCCTGCAATCCCTGTACAAACCATGCCGGAGCAACCAGTTTGGTCTGATACGCCTAGCATTCAGCCTGTCAGTATAGCACCACAAACTTACCGCCGAGTAGTTCAAGCAGATGGTACGATTGCTCTTGTGCCAGCCAATTGATTTAGTCAAACAGCCCTTCATTGCTAAAAAAAGGGTTGTTTGTTTAGGCTTGATGGGTGATAACTGATGATTGGCTTGTGGAGTTAATGATTACCCATAAGCCAATCTCATTGATGAGTATTACTCTTCTTCTTGGTCATCGTCCCATTTGGCGTAGGTTTTTGATGGGTTGATGCCTTGCGACTTTAGGTAGGCGACTTGCTCTTCTAAAGTGCGAGTTTTTTGTGCATTGTGCATACTGTCTTGTAATTCACCGAATTTTTTGATTTGCTCGCTAAATTTTGAGATGTCTGACATGATGTACTCCTTATTACTGATTTATTAGATTTGCGTGATGGCACGCCTTGGCATTACATCAAATTTTTAAGGTATTTACAATACAAAAACCAAATTATATTTTGCTACATTCTATTGCACAACATTGATGGTTTTGTTGATTGTGGTAAAAAATCATGCCCTACAAATACCGGCGTATCATCAATCAGTCCTGCAACCGTTTGCACCAGCTGTTCATCAAAGGCACTGGCATAGAATGTTAAGGGGTTGTCTTTTGGTGTCATGGCGGTAATCTGATACATATCAAGTAACGAACGCACTCGCTCGGCGATAGCAACCCCAGAATCAACCAAAGTGATGTTTAGATGATTGTCATCAATATGGGTTTGTAAAAACTGCTTAAAAAATGGATAATGCGTACAGCCAAGCACAATCACATCAACGCCATCATCAGCCCACAGTTTGACCTGCTCAATCAACAAATTGGCAACCTGACTGTCAATCGGCATACCGCTTTCTACCCATGGCACAAGCATGGATTCAAAGTGTTTGTGCACTTGAATACCCAAGGGGTTGGCAATGGTGCCAATCACTTCATTCAGCAGATGCCCATCAAGCGTGGCTCTGGTGGCAAGCACAGCAATCTTTTTGGTCTTAGTGATGGCACAAGCAGGCTTAACCGCAGGCACTAGCCCAACAATCGGTACGCTACAACGCTGCCTAAGGGTGGTTAAGGCGTGAGCAGAAGCACTGTTACAGGCGATGACGATGAGCTTACAACCTTGTTTGCACAGTCGTGCCACTGCTTGTAAGGTTAAAAGCAGTATCTCATCGCCCGTCTTATTGCCATAAGGAACATGGGCGGTGTCCGCATAATAAATGAAGCGTTCATTGGGCAGTAGTTGTCTTAGGTGGCGATAGACAGAAAGACCACCCACACCAGAGTCGAACACGCCAATCGGTGCGTTATCAGAATCACTGATATAATCGGGGTGTTGGTTAATCATTTTATCTATCCGCCACCAGATGATAAGCGTTGCCACCACTCACCAAGGTCAGTGTCGTTGTGCCATCACTTTCACACAGCTTGCCCATCTCTACTAGATGATATAGGACATTGGCAGCTACTCGAGCAACAAGACCAAAGCGAGTATCTACATAAAGCCTTTGTTCAATCCGACCGTCTTTTATAAAATCCTTAAAATACAGTGGGTTGTCATCATTTAGGATAATCTCATCGCCATTAGTTGTAGTAAAGATTAGCCAAGTTATGCCGTCTTTGACGACTTCATCGACACGATAAATGATAAGTGGGGCGTCTTCAACTTGAATGTGATACATATCATTGGGCGTCTTTAAAAAATACGCCTTGTTGCCCAATGTATCTGTCTGACCCCATAACACACTGGCAAATAAGTTCACTAATGACTGGCGGGTCATTTTTGTGCCTTCATGATACCAGTCGCCGTTGTCTTTGATGAGAATGTCAAACTCATGAATGTGTGTGGGCGACCATGAATCAAGTGGTGGGATTTTATGCGTACTTGTTGATTGGGTAAGTTTCGTAATATCTTCTAAGATATTGTTTTTATTATGATTATTTTTATTATTTTTTGGGTTTTGGCGATTTTGGCACATCATGAGTATCAATCCTTAATTTTATCATTTTGTACATTATTTGATGACACGAGGCGGTAAAAAATATTAAGTTTTTGACCAAGATTGTAGCTTAAATAACACAAAAAAAGCAACCAATTAGATGGGAATAATCGTTAAATGATTGAGAATGCTTGCATAAAAGTGTTGGCGGTATCATAATTTGCTTGCCTAAAAATTCTAGATGGGTAAAATATACCCAATGTCATTGTTAATGGTTTTGATTGATTATTTTTTGCCTAGCGAGTTGGGTGACCAACCAGCCAAATTAAGGAAAACTTATGCAAATTCAACGAGAATCTATGGAGTTTGATGTCATCATTGTCGGTGGTGGACCTGCAGGGCTAGCAACCGCCATTCGCCTAAAGCAACTTGCCAATAAAGCAGGGCTTGATGAGTTTATGGTGTGCGTTCTTGAAAAAGGTTCGGAGTTTGGTGCTCATACGCTATCAGGGGCAATCTTGGAAACTCGTGCTCTAGATGAGCTGTTGCCCAACTGGCGTGAGATTGGTGCACCCATCACGGTCAAGGCAAAAGAAGACCGTATTTATATGCTCAAAAATGCCCAAAAATCCATCCAATTACCGCATAGCATTGTACCTACTGCCTTGCATAATGATGGCAATTATATCGTGTCATTGGGCAATGTCGTGCGTTGGCTAGCTGAGCAGGCAGAAGCAATGGAAATCATGCTATTTTCTGGATTTAGTGCCAGTGAAATTCTTTACAATGCTGATGGTTCGGTGCGTGGCGTGCTTACTGGCGATATGGGTGTTAATGCTCAAGGTGAACCTAAGCCAAGTTTTGAGGCAGGTTATGAATTACTTGCTAAATATACCGTATTTGCTGAAGGCTGTCGTGGGCATTTGGGGAAGCGACTCATCAGCCGCTTCCATCTAGATAAAGACAAAGACTCTCAGCACTACGGCATCGGTCTAAAAGAGCTGTGGGAGATTGATCCTGATAAGCATGAAGAAGGTGTGATTTTGCATGGTTCTGGTTGGCCTTTGAGTGAGACAGGCTCAACAGGAGGTTGGTTCTTGTATTTTGCAGAGAACAATCAAGTCAGCTTCGGCTTGGCGATAGACTTGTCTTATCACAACCCGCACTTGTCGCCCTTTGATGAGCTACAACGCTTAAAGCTTCACCCAGTCATCCGTCCTATCTTAGAAGGGGGGAAACGCTTGTCTTATGGGGCAAGAGCGTTGGTTAAAGGTGGTTTAAATAGCCTGCCTAAGCTTAGTTTTGCAGGTGGCGTGCTTGTGGGTGATGATGCAGGTTTTCTAAACCCTGCAAAGTTAAAAGGTTCGCATACTGCCATGAAATCAGGTATGTTGGCTGCTGAGAGTATTTTTGCGGCATTACAAGCGGGCAGACAGCATGATGAAGTGGTGGAATATCAAACTGCCTTTGAAAATTCGTGGTTATTCCAAGAAGCTCATGCAGCTCGCAACTTTACCCCTGCCATGCACCGTATGGGTTCGTGGATGGGTGGTGCGTTTAGCTTTGTAGAGCAAAACCTATTGGGCGGAAAAGTGCCATTTACCATCAATGATAACGGTCATGACTTTGCTCAACTAGATAAAGCAGATCATGCTTACAAGCCTGATTATCCAAAACCAGATGGCAAACTAACCTTTGATAAGTTGTCAAGTGTATTTATCTCAAATACCAACCATGCAGAAGATCAGCCGTGCCATCTAAAACTGACCGACCCTACTGTACCAATCACCAAAAATCTCCCATTGTATGCAGAGCCTGCACGCCTATATTGCCCAGCAGGGGTGTATGAAGTGGTGGAGGACGACAATGCACCGCATGGGGCACGATTTGTCATTAATAGCCAAAACTGCGTCCATTGTAAAACTTGCGATATCAAAGACCCAAGTCAAAACATCACTTGGGTAACGCCAGAAGGTGGCGGTGGCCCTAATTATCCAAATATGTAAAAACACTTAAGAAAGTCAGGCGATTCACTAGCTTGGCTTTCTTTTTAGCTTGATATATAAATTTTTTTTATTTGTAAGAAAAAAAATTTTTTGGTATATTATGTATCTGCTAAATTTACCCATCTTATTTTGTCAGTAAATTATAAGGATATTATGATGACAGCTCTACTACATACAGGTAATCTACCTAAAGATCTTATCGGACCTTTAAGCAAGGATTTTGACACTCTAACGCCAAGCTCATATAAAGACGGCAGTTATCGTTTGCGTCGTTATTCTAAATTGATCTATGACCAACAGGCTCGTAATATTGAATTGATACGAGGCAGTCAGTTTGTGCAAAGTGAAGAGTTAAACAAGTTTCAGGGCGGTGTTGTTCGTCAGTATGACGATTTGAGTGATGAATTGATACAAGATGATGGGTTTTTAACCATTGTGGACGCTTTCGCCAAGCAGGGCGGTCTGCCAAATGCTGCCACCATTGAAGTGCATCAGATACGAGTCGTTGCCAATGACCCATCGGCACCGACCATCACGACGCCAGAAGGCTTACACCAAGATGGCTTTGACCGCATTGGTATGTTTACTGTCAGCTTTGATGATGTTCAAGGTGCAGACTTATGTATTTATAGAACAAACGATGCCAAAGATATCATCACCACGCTCCCAAGTGATGTGGGTGTATATTGTGTGATGGATGATGATAAGCTGTGGCACTACGCCACCGAGCTGACCACGACGAAACAGTCGGGTCATTGGGATTTATTTGTGCTTACCGCACATCTATCATAAAAGATGTCTTGTGGAAGTTATGCCGATGGATAATGTAGGAGTGCAAATGTACAATCCAGAAAGTATCCGCCAAGAGTTCTTGGCTTTTAATTGCTTGAATGAACACGGACAGTCGCCAATATTTTTTGATGGTCCAGGCGGCAGTCAAGTACCAAAGATGGTTACTGGTGCCATGAGTGAATATCTGGGCAAATATCACAGTAATATGGGTGGCTTGGCAGATGCAGGCAGACGCACGACCGCCATTAACGACAAAGCTCGTCAAATGGCTGGACTATGGCTAGGCTGTGAGCCACAGCAGGTTGTTTTTGGATTAAACGCTACCAGTCTGATGTTTCAGTTTTCACGAGTATTGGCACGCACTTGGCAGGCGGGGGATAATATTGTTGTTAGTCAGATTGACCATTTCTCCAATGTCTCATCATGGCAGAGTGTTGCTGAAGAAAAAGGCTTGCAAGTCAGACGCATTCCTTTGAATGCCGATGGTAGCTCGCTTGATTTGACTAACATACAGTCCCTTATTGATGAACAAACACGCTTGGTGGCGGTGTCTTTAGCATCTAATGTTATTGGCACACGCACCGAGATTGGCCCTATTATCAGCCGTGCTAAGGCAGTCAATGCTTATGTTGCCATTGATGCTGTACATGCCATTGTGCATGAAAAAATCAACGCCACTCAGCTTGATTGTGACTTACTCTTTGCATCTAGCTATAAGCTAGGCGGTGCTAGACTTGGTATGGCGTATGCCTCTAAGCGAGTGCTTGATTTGCCACCTTATAAGGTTGAGCCTGCTACTCATATACGACCTTTCGCTTTTGAGCAGGGTACGCAGTCTTTTGAAGCTCAAGCAGGATTTATTGCCTTAATGCAGTATTGGGCAAATCTTGGTGGGCAAGATGGCGATATGGACAAACGCTTGATGCGTGCCTATCAGGTGGTGCAGTCTTATGAATATTCATTAAGTCAGGCGTTTTTGGCTTTTGTGAACGAGCGATCATATATTCAGTTATATGGCAAAAACAGTAGTAATCATCGCACACCAACCTTTGCCTTCAATCTAATCAAGGATGGACAAATCATACCGCCTGCCAATGTCTCAAAATGGCTTGGCGATAGGAATGTTGCCCTACCATCTGGTAATTTTTATGCGTTGGATGTCGTGCGTCATCTGGACTTGGTGGCGTGCGGATTTTTGCGTGTAGGCTTTTTACATTACACCACTCATAAAGAGATTGCTCGACTGTTTGAGTTGCTTGATGAGTATGTGGCACAGTTTTAAGGCTTTTTATTATTCTATATTTAAATAAACCACACCCCAGAAGTTCAACTTTTGGGGTGTGGTTTATAAAATGTTTTTTTGATTAAAATCGGTCAATTATGGTGCCAAACAACTTGGCAAGTGTTTGGCAGGGTCGGTGTCATATGCTTTTATCGCTTCGTCAACCGTCAATCCCAATGCCTTCGCCACGCCCTCACCATAGGCTTTGTCGCAAAAGTGGCAGTTACGAATATGACGGTATTTGATGAAATCAGGGGCATCGCCCATAGCAGCCGCTGTATTGTCAAACAACGCCTGTTTTTGGGTGTCGTTCATCAGATTAAATAACGCTCGTGGCTGGCTAAAATAGTCATTATCATCTTCACGAAAATCAAAATGTTGAGCACTGCCATCAATGCGTAGTGGCGGCTCGGCATATTGAGGTTGTTCTTGCCATTGCCCAAAGCTATTTGGCTCGTAATGCACACGACTGCCATAATTGTCATCCACACGCCCTTGACCATCTCGCTGATTGCTGTACACAGGGCAGCGTGCACGATTGACTGGAATTTGATGGTGGTTTACCCCTAAGCGATAACGCTGGGCATCAGCATAGTTAAACAGACGAGCTTGTAGCATCTTATCAGGCGATACGCTAATGCCTGGTACAAGGTTGCTTGGGGCAAAGGCAGCTTGTTCCACATCTAAAAAGAAGTTCTCTGGATTTTTGTTTAATTCAAATTCGCCCACCTCAATCAAAGGATAATCACCTTTTGGCCATACTTTAGTTAGGTCAAAGGGGTGATAAGGTACTTTTTCAGCATCCACCTCTGGCATAATCTGTACATACATTTTCCACTTAGGAAAGTCGCCACGCTCAATGGCGTTAAACAAATCACGCTGGTTGCTCTCACGGTCTTTAGCAATAACTGCTTCAGCTTCGCTGTCTGTTAAATTTTCAATGCCTTGTTGGGTACGGAAATGGAATTTGACCCAAAAACGCTCATTTTTGGCATTGATAAAACTATAAGTATGTGAACCAAAGCCGTGCATATGGCGGAATGATTTTGGAATGCCACGGTCACTCATCACAATGGTAACTTGGTGGAAAGCCTCTGGTAGCAGTGTCCAAAAGTCCCAGTTGTTGGTGGGGCTACGCATATTGGTCTTAGGATCTCTTTTGACTGCTTTGTTTAGATCTGGGAATTTTCTTGGGTCTCTTAAAAAGAATACAGGTGTGTTGTTGCCTACCATATCCCAGTTGCCCTCTTCGGTATAAAATTTTAGAGCAAAGCCACGAATATCTCGCTCGGCATCGGCTGCACCTCGTTCACCAGCTACGGTCGTAAAGCGAGCGAACATTTCGGTCTTTTTACCCACTTCACTAAAAATCGCTGCACGAGTATATTGAGTGATGTCGTTGGTCACGGTAAAAGTACCAAACGCCCCAGATCCTTTGGCGTGCATACGGCGTTCTGGAATCACTTCACGAGCAAAATCAGCAAGCTTTTCATTAAGCCATAAATCTTGGGTAAGGAGTGGACCTCTTGCTCCTGCGGTTAGGGAGTTTTGGTTGTCAGCAACGGGAGCACCGTTTTGGCGTGTTAGGTGGCTAACAGGACAGTCTATTTTTTGGGTATCTTGGGGGTTGGTTGTGTGGGTTTTGTTGTCTTTCATAAATTTATCCTTTTGATTTATCATCGGCTTGGCAGTGTACCTAGCGGTGCTATTGTAACATTGTTTAGGTGATGGGTTTGTTGGGTTTTGTAATTATTCCATCGCTTTTACTTTGCTTTCAATAAAAGCGATTTCATCATCGCTTAATCCGTATTTGGCATACAGCTGGCGATCAATCTCGCTAATGGACTGTGTCCAATCAATGTCAGAATTTTTGGTAAAATCTTGTAGGGGGACTTTTTTCCATTTATCTTTTGGGTTGTCTTGGGTAATTTTTAAAATACCGAGCATTGTGCGAGCAAATTTACTTTTAACATATTTTAAACAGTTTTCGGCTTCTAATAAACTATCAAAAGCACCAATAGATATAAAAGTTTGAGTAAACCCGATTAGGGGTTCCCCGATTAGGGGTGTGCTTAGCACTTCACCAATCGCCCCAGAACCATTTGCTTTGGGTAAAATGACTTTAAACTTATCAAAAGCAAAAGGCTCATTAATGTAGTCTTTTCTGATGAAATGACGCACTCTTTGATTTTGATAGCGACCCAAAACTTCTACATACTCAAAACCATCTTTTTCTATTTTTTCAAAAAATAATATGTTATGTAAACTTTCCAAAACGCCAGTTCCAACATCATTTGGATGACTTTTTGATAAAATATTTTTGACATTTGGGTTTTCTTGGTGCATTTTTGGTGTGAATTTGTAGATACCTTGACCTGACATTATTGTATCTAATGTATTTTCTTTTAATTTAGTAACTTTTTCAGAAATAGAATTTAGTTCTTGGAAGTTTGAAAAAGTGCCAATTTTACTAAAATTTTTATTCCTATCTTTTTGAATAATTGCAATACCACCTTTAATATCGGTATTTGGAAAAATTTTAGATGAATTTTGTTCATAGAATAAAACCCTTAAATGCTCATCATTTAGCATTTTTTCATTCCATTTTTTATCTGTGCTACCCGCATTAAACAAAAACCTTGCAGGCGAAATTAAGCAATATTTATCCGAACATTGTTCTGCCAACTCATAAAAATAATGATAAATTGCATCATCTCTGGTATCTTTACGGTTTTCTTGATAAGGCGGATTACCTACAATTGCATCAAATTTCATCGCTTTTCCAAAAATCTTGGTTAATTTTTCATTAAAATCCAAATCGCCCCCTTTATACAGGCTTTCGGCGTATGGGGTGGTATCCAGCATCACAATATTGTGCTTGATATGCTGATTATCATCAAACCCTAAAATAAAGTTTTTGGCAATTTGATAAATAATCTCGCTTGGGGCAAAACCATAGATTTGATTGGCAAAAATATGTTTTAATCGCTCGGTCGGATTTGGGAATTGACTTGCCAATCCAATATATAGCCGTTTGACAATCTCGGTCATATATAGCCCAGATTTCATATACAAATCGGCAAATGTGATATCAGGATTTTTAAAAATATCAGGATTTTCGCTTTCAAATTTGTCCATCATCATTTTTACTACCCATTTTGGGGTAAAAATCTGATTGGTTTTTTGGAGTGGAATATAATCAAAAATGTCTTCGGTTTGACTTTCGTCAAAATAATTGGCAAGAGCAAAGCGTTTATGTAAAAACTCTTGGATTGATGTATCAAACACCTGTTCATCAAAAAATTGATGTTTATCTCGCAACACACGAAATTGGTCAAGGGTAATGCCTGTAACTTCTTTAAAAACGCTGTCTGAAATATGGCTGTCAAAATTCGCCAATGTGGTGTTTTTATCGCCATACGCCATTAAAAACGACGGAATGGTGCGACTAAATCCACGCAATCGCCCACGCACATCGTCTTCAACCGTGTTTTGTTTGTTTTGTTCGGCTTTTTGCAAAATGGTTTCGATGCTGTTTTGGGTAAACTCGGCGACTTTTTCGCCAACCTTTTGGCTAATTTGATTTTGTAAATCCTGCGTGATGATTTGCGTTTTGGTTTCATAATCCTTTTGGATCTGCTGTTTTTCATCATCGCTTTGGGCGTTTTTTAAGTCATTTGCATATTCGGCGTTGATTTGGTTTTGATTGATTTGGCTATGGCTTTGGATTTTTTGGATTTCGTCTATTATCGCTTGACTTTGTGCTTTTACGACTTTTTCGGCAAATTTTTCGGTTAAGCCATTGTCTTTTGCTAGTTCATTAAAGGCGGTTTGGGTAGTTTGGGTAAGTACATCGGCAACTTTTTTTGCCAAATCATCATTGTTCAAATTTTCATTTTGAATGATTTGTTCGGTTGTTGTCTGAATACCGCCATAGACTTTTTCGCCAAAACGAGCATTGTTGGTATTGATAACAATTTCATTATCCGCCACCGCATTGCCATTATCATCTACTTGTACGCCTTGGGTATCAATCGCTTTATTGGCTTTTTCTTTATTGATTTTGCCATTATCATAAGGGTCAATTTGTTCCAAAATTTCAAGCACTTCGCTATTTGCACCAAAAATCCCTGAAATATTTTGGAATAATAAATTGCTCATAAAACCCCGTCTAACGACTTCGGTGGCTTTAAAGGTTTTTGGAATGGTTAATACTTGATCAACATCAAGCTCAATCATCTTGCCTTCGCTATCTTCGGCGATGACAGGAAAGAAATTTAAGAGTTGTTTGATATTCTCTTTTCGTTGATTTTCTGTGCCACCACCATTTGAAGTGTTTGACAATAAATTATTGGCAAATTCATCATAAATAATCAAAGTGCGTTCTGGAGCAAAATCAAAAACATAAGCATTGTGTTTTTGCAAAACTTGTCCGTCTTTTTCATATACCCACGGATTTTGGGCTCTAAATGCTGTTTGCCAATATTGTGCTGGCGATTTGACATTGGATAACATCAAGACCGCCGTCCACTCTGGAATGGTGATGCCTGTGGTGAGTTGTCCTACCGATAGTGTAATGGTTTTGTCGTGGTTTTTAATGGCTTCTTTGACTCGTTGTAGGGCATTTTGATTGACCGTTTCATTATCAAAACGCCCATCGCCCGCTGCCAAAATAATATGGTAATTTTCAAAAACAGGGTGATTTTCTAGCAATTTTTTTAATGCTTTGGCACTGGCTACACGGTCTAAATACCAAAATGAGTGCTTGATTTCATCTCGCAATTCTTTGGTAGAAAAAGGGTATTTTTCATTTTTACTTAAAGTATCTAACCATTTTTTGACTTCTTTTTCGTGTTCAAATTTGCCTTTGTCGTTTGTGGCAAAAAATTCATTTAAATCAAAAGTAAAATCCAGATTTTGACCTTTAATATCCGCCCCCTTATTCACTTTATCGCTAATCATCGCACTCATCTGATAGCTAAATAAATTTAAAGTAGGTAGGGTTTTGTAAGGATTGCTATCTTCGTTAGACCAATTTAATTTAGCCGATTGTTCATCTATATAGCTCCAATTATAAATTTCATCTTGGGTAAATTTACCGTCCGCCAACGCTTTAAATGGCGTACCTGATAAATGCAGGGTGAAATCTCGGCTAATTTGCTCAAATGCGACATTGGTTTTTAAGGTATCCACGCCTTCATGAGCTTCATCAATGACCAACAAATCCCATTCTAACTCTTTTACCCATTTTAATTTATCCAGCGTGCCGTCTGGGCTAAAATGCATCGACCCTTTTAAATCTTGCAAAGAAATAAAAGCAATCATATGCTTTTTGCCGTTAGGCTTTGTCATTTGCTCCAAATATTGTTCACGGCTTAAAGTCGCCCTATCCCTTAACGCATCAGTACTTGAAACAAAGGCAAAATCGGTCTGCCACGCAATAAATTGCTCAAAATCATCAAACCACGAATTGGCGATTGCAGGGCGGTTGGTAACAATCAATACTTTTTTGGCTTTTAATTTTATTGCCAAATCATAAGTGGTTAAAGTTTTACCAAATCTTGGCTTGGCATTCCACAAAAATTCACTATGCAGATTGTCTTTAAAATACGCCAAAGTTTGATTGACCGCATCTTGTTGCTCTTGGCGTAATTGATATTCACAATGCTCTTTGGCTTGATTATAATATTGAGTAACAAAATCATTAAAATCATCCAAACTTTTTTTGGGTGTGCCATTATAAAAAAACCATTCTTTTTGTTTTTTGATATTTTTATGGCGTGTCAAATAATCGTGCAATAAATGGTCATTAAAATAACTATCTTCGTCTTTATGAAATTTAGCAAGTTTGTGCCATAATAAATCATATGTCAAATCCACCGTGCCAACCTGTTCTTTGATGCGAGTATGCACATCTTCGCGTTCGGTATAGCCGATTTTTACCCATCCTTCTTTATCGCTGACAGTTGGCAATATATACGCATAAATTTGTGGATAAATTCTTTTGGTTGTTTGCAGGTTTACTTTACTCATTGGCTACTCTCCATAAAATCAATCAGTTTGCCTGTCTGCCAATTTTTGATTTTGGTAGGCCGACCTTGATGTATGATGGTTTTTGGTTTTGGGTCATCAAATAAATCTGTCTGATAACTTATAATCGTTTCAATTCTTTTTGATAAAGGAATGCACTTTGTCAAGCCGTCCATTTGAAAAATGTTATAGCTGATGATTTTGGCAATTTGTTTTAAAGCATCATAAGGTGGTTTGTCGCCCCATTTGTCGCAATAATAGTCATAATAAGTTGCCAATAAATTCTGCCTTGCTAACAATAAAGAATCGCCATTCCACTCAAAACCATAGCAAGATTGATAGGCTTTTTTGACGAATTTTTGCCATTTTTGTTTATGATGAATTTCTGTGTTAATTCTTTGTAATTTTCTATCCAAAAACCCCACTCTTTTATTTATGGCAATTTTTTTGGCGGTGGACATTTCATAGCGATTGGCGATATACGGAGCTTCCCCGCAAGTAATCTCAAGCCAAATGCGTGAAATATAAGTTGTTAAATCGTCATTGATAAAATTTGCATCCAATGCATCATTTTGTAATTTGACCACCCAACTTGGGGTAAACACTTCGGCTTTATTTTTGGTACGCTGTTTTTGTTCTGATTTTGGCTTTAATGCTCGTGGCACAATCAAGCCTTTTTTATCGCCTGTGATGAGATTGGGCGTGATTTGACAGGTGGCTTGATAATGCTCACTCAAATATTCATAGTTATTATTTGCCCAAATAATATTGCATTTGCGTTTGTTATAAAAAGAAGTGGACCTGTCTTTTAACAAAATTTCTAAAATCTCAGGGCAGTGTTGGTATAAGGTGTTTTCATTGATATTTACGATGCGTAAATTAGGCGTGCGTTTTTTGGATTTAGCTTGTTTGGCGGTCATTTGATACCGCCTTTTTGCAAGTATGAAAAGAGCCTGTCACCAAACAGCGATAGGCTAAAAAATAGATAAGTTTTGGCTTGACTTTTAGTTAAAAGTCCGCAAAATAACGGCTGAACGGCTGAACGGCTGAACGGCTGAACGGCTGAACGGCTGAACGGCTGAACGGCTGAACGGCTGAACGGCTGAACATTATAAGGTTGGCAAATTGATTTGCAATCATTTTATTTATGTATTTTATAAAAGCAATGTTAAGTAAAGTTATTTGATGGTTATTTTAGCATAAAAATTAACGACTTGCCGATAAAAAAACACCCCCAATTGGGAGTGTTTTTTATGTAACAATTAACCGTTTGGCTGTTCTTAGCAGTTGCAACCTAAGTCATAACGGTCAGCGTTCATTACCTTGGTCCATGCTTTAACAAAGTCACGAGCGAATTTCTCGCCAGAGTCGTCTTGTGCGTAAAGCTCTGCATAGGCACGAAGGATAGAGTTTGAACCGAATACCAAATCCACACGAGTGGCGGTAAACTTAGTTTCGCCAGACTTACGGTCTACAATGTTGTAGCTGTTGCGACCTGTTGGCTCCCACTTGTTGCCCATATCCACAAGGTTACGGAAGAAGTCAGTGGTCAATACACCGACACGGTCGGTAAAGACACCGTGCTTGCTGTCGCCATGGTTAGCACCTAACACACGCAGACCGCCGACAAGCACAGTCATTTCAACAGCGGTTAAGCCCATTAGCTGTGCACGATCAAGCAATAACTCTTCTGGCTGTGGTTCATAGTGAGCTTCTTGGAAGTTTCTAAAGCCATCGTGGATAGGTTTTAGATACTCAAAGCTCTCAACATCAGTCATCTCTTGAACGGCATCGCCACGACCTGCATTAAATGGTACTTCCACATTAAAGCCTGCGTCTTTGATGGCTTTTTCAACAGCAGCTGTACCACCTAGCACGATAAGGTCAGCGATAGATACATTGGTCTGAGCTGATAGTTTTTCGTAAACAGCCAAAACTTTAGCTAGGCGTTCAGGTTCGTTGCCAATCCAGTCTTTTTGTGGAGCTAGGCGAATCCTTGCACCGTTTGCACCACCACGATAATCCGACTGGCGGAAAGTACGAGCACTATCCCAAGCGGTTGCCACAAGTTCAGAGATGCTTAGACCAGATGCCAAGATTTGTTCTTTCAAAGAAGCAACTTCTGCATCGGTTGGTACATATTTAGGTGCAGGAATTGGATCTTGCCAAATCAAGTCTTCTTGTGGTACAAGTGGACCTTTATAACGAGATTTTGGTCCCATGTCACGGTGAGTCAGCTTAAACCATGCACGAGCAAACGCATCGTCAAACGCTGCTTGGTCGTTTAAGAATTTTTCAGAAATCGCACGGTATTCTGGGTCTTTGATAAGTGCCATATCGCCATCGTTCATCGTGATTTTGCGTTTGATGGACGGATCGTTTTGGTCAACTGGCATGTCCTCTTCATCCATTTCGGATGGTTCCCACTGTTTTGCTCCAGCAGGTGAGTGAACGATTTGGAACTTGTCTTCATATTTGAACAATAATTTGAAGAACTCGTTATCCCAGCGGTCAGGGTTGGTTGTCCATGCACCTTCGATACCAGAAGTAACTTTGCCTGGATTTGGTTGACTCCAGCCCAAGCCTTGCTCTGCGATGTCGGCCGCTTCAGGTTCTGCACCCATTTTGGAAGCGTCGCCATTACCATGATGTTTACCGATGGTATGACCACCAGCCACCAAAGCGACAGTTTCTTCAACGGTTACACCCATACGCTTAAAGGTGATTTTCATATCACGAGCGGTTTTTAGTGGGTCAGGGTTGCCGTCCACGCCTTCTGGGTTGATGTAGATAAGACCCATCATTACAGATGCTAGTGGGTTTTGCAAATCACGGTCGCCAGACCAGCGGTTGCCTTTTGAGCCTGTTTTGGCAAGCCATTCGGTCTCGCTACCCCAATAGGTGTCTTTTTCTGGATGCCAGATGTCTTCTCGACCAAAGGCAAAGCCAAAAATTTTTAGACCGGCGGCTTCATAGCCCATCGTGCCTGCTAAGATGATTAGGTCAGCCCAAGAGATTTTGTTGCCATATTTTTGTTTGATGGGTTGCAACAAACGGCGAGCTTTGTCAAGGTTTGCGTTGTCAGGCCAAGAATTTAGCGGAGCAAAGCGAATATTACCAGTGTTAGCACCGCCACGACCGTCCGCTGCACGATAAGAACCTGCTGAGTGCCATGCCAAACGACCCATCAAACCGCCATAGTAACCATGGTCAGCAGGCCACCAGTCTTGGCTAGTGCGAAGTACTTCTTCTAGATCTTTTTTTAGGGCATCAACATCCAATTTTTTGAGTTCTTCGGCGTAGTTGAAATCCTCGCCAAGCGGATTAACTTTTTTGTCATGTTGGTGCAAGATGTCAAGGTTTAGGGCTTTTGGCCACCATGCCATTGGGCTTTGACCATCTAGGCTGTTACTGCCATGAAATGGACAGCCTTGCGGTGCACCTGCTGTTTTTTGGCTGTCATTTAGTTCATTTAAAACTTCGTTACTCATAACCACTCCTCGTTTGGATTAAAAGCTGGCATTTGCTTGCTTAAAAAATATTTTAAGTTGGCCAACAGAGAAATAATGGGAGACTTCCCATGATTTTTCAATGATTATAAGTGGTTAAAGTACTTTGGTAAAATATAATAATTTGATAGCTTGGTTTGGTTTTTTTAATTAAAAATAATGATTGAAATATTAAAAATTGATTAGAAAAATATATCATCATTGACGGCGATGACTTTGCTATCAAGAGACATAAAAAAGACCGCTAACTGGCAGTCTTTTTGAGTACTTCTATCTTATCTATTCATCGTCGCCATAGTATTTGACGCCAATTTTAATCGGCTCTCGTCCTTGACTGCGGCGAAAATTATTGGTATCACGCAAAGAATAAGCACAACCACAGTATTCTTGCTGATAAAAATGTTCTCGTTTGCTAATCTCAATCATGCGACTACTGCCACCGCCTTTACGCCAGTTAAAATCCCAGTAGTCCAAACCTTCATAGGGGGCGACCGCACGATGACCGCAATCATTGATTTGAGCCATATTTTTCCAACGGCTAATACCTAATGAGCTTGTCATTACAGGAAAGCCATTTTCATGGGCGTATAAGGCGGTGCGTTCAAATCGCATATCAAAACACATGGTACAACGGCGACCTCGCTCGGGGTCCTGCTCCATGCCTTTGGCACGAGCAAACCAGTTATCCATGTCATAATCTGCATCAATAAAGGGAATACCGTGCTTTTTGGCAAAGGCGATGTTTTCGTTTTTGCGGATTTCGTATTCTTTTTTTGGGTGGATATTAGGATTATAAAAATAAATGGTAAATTCAATGCCACTAGCAAGCATGGCTTCCATGACCTCGCCTGAACAAGGGGCGCAGCATGAGTGCAATAGTACTTTTTTATGTCCATTTGGTGGGGTTAAAATCTCACGGTCAATCGGTGTTAGGTGTGGATTGGTGGGGTCAGCCTTGGCAATTTGTGGCTTGGTTTTTGGGTTTGGCTGATGTTTTGGGTTGTGTGTTTGTACGGTCATGATGTTTTTTGGTCGTTAAAAATGCACTTATTATATCATTTTTTGACTAATTTTGATAAAATTTACCAAATTTTGAACCAATAAAGAGAAGTGTTATGAAATTAACTTGGCATGATACGCTAGATATCGCCATTGAGTTGTCTGAAAAATACCCAGATGAAGATGTGCAATATATTCGCTTTACTGATTTGCATCGTTATGTGTGTGAACTTGCAGGGTTTGATGATGATCCTAATAAATCAAACGAAGCCATCTTGGAAGCTATTCAGATGGCATGGCTTGATGAATTAGATTGATTGTTTAGACCGAACAAGCAGGCTTGTAGATATTTGATTTGCCCCATTTCTTGAACCATTTAAGGTCGTGTGGCTTTAAGTGGTTTTTTGTGGCAATTGAATCATGGTTATCTGGTATTGAAGTGTTGGCTTGTGAGATGGTTTTTGTTCTATTTTAGATAAGTTTTATCGCTGTGTAACAAATAATAACCATTACTTATAAATCATATGATGAAAAGTTTGTTTTTCTTACGCAAGTGTGTTTTAATGATGGGGTTTGAGCATTAGGGTTTGTTGTCTTATGATTGACTCTATGCTTATGATCAACTTTATGGTGATATTGGATCATGTCTGCTTTTTTGTTGTGAGGGAGTAAATATGCAACAGCAAAATTCTACTCGTATGGGACGATTTTTAAAGGGTGTAGAATGGCTTGGCAATCTTTTGCCACACCCTGCGATTTTATTTGTATGGATGTCAGGGATACTGCTTGCATTATCTGCTGTGATGTCTTATATGGGTGTTTCGGTCATTGACCCTCGCCCAGAGGGTGCAAAAGGTCGTGCCGAAGATGGCATGATTTATGTCAATAACCTACTTAATGGCGAAGGGCTTGCTAGAATTGTTGAAAATCTGGTGTCGAACTTCACAGGGTTCATACCGCTTGGCACGGTGTTGGTTGCTTTGCTTGGCGTAGGTATTGCTGAGCGTTCTGGCATGATATCGGCTGCACTTCGTGGGCTTGTTATGAACGCACCACCTAAGATAGTAACGCTTGTGATTGTCTTTGCAGGCATCATGTCAAATACCGCATCAGAGTTGGGTTATGTGGTGCTAATTCCACTGGCGGCGATGATTTTTCATTCACTTGGCAGACACCCATTGGCAGGATTGGCCGCCGCCTTTGCAGGTGTTTCAGGTGGGTATAGTGCCAACTTGCTACTAGGTACTGTTGATCCTTTATTGTCTGGCATTAGCCAAGAGGCGGCACGCATCATTGACCCTGAATATATGGTGGGTGCAGAAGCCAACTGGTATTTTATGGCAGTAAGTACATTTTTAATCAGTGGTTTGGGATATTTTATCACTGAAAAAATCGTTGAGCCATCTTTGGGTAAATACAATCCTAATGACGCCAACGACCCAAGTGTGCTAGACAGCAAAGTGGATCGACTGACCGCCATTGAGAAAAAAGGGCTTTTCTGGGCTGGTGTGTCGATGGTTGTTTTTTGTTTGTTATTGGCATGGACGATTGTGCCTGCCAATGGCGTGTTAAGACATCCTGAGACAGGTCTTGTGGCAGGTTCGCCATTTTTGCATGGTATTGTGGTGTTTATTTTTGTGTTTTTTGCCATTCCAGGCATTGTGTACGGTAAGATTACAGGCACCATCAAAACCAATAACGATGTGGTAGATGCCATGAGTGCTGCCATGAGTTCTCTTAGTATGTATATCGTACTGGTATTCTTTGCCGCTCAGTTTACTGCATTTTTTAACTGGTCAAATATTGGTTCGGTCATGGCGGTGTCAGGGGCGAACTTTTTGAACGAGATTGGTTTGACAGGACATTTGCTATTGGTTGGTTTTATTTTGATTTGTGCATTTGTCAATCTGATGCTTGGGTCGGCATCTGCTCAGTGGGCGATTACCGCACCGATTTTTGTGCCAATGCTTATGCTCACAGGCTATGCACCAGAGATGATTCAGGCGGCGTATCGTATTGGTGATAGCACCACCAATATCATCACGCCGATGATGAGTTACTTTGGTCTTATCATGGCGGTGGCAATTCGTTATAAGAAGGATACAGGTGTTGGCACATTGATGTCGCTGATGATTCCTTATTCGCTTATTTTCCTAGTGGGCTGGACAACCCTGTTTTGCATTTGGGTGTTCGTACTTGGCTTGCCTGTTGGACCAGGTTCGGCAACTTACTATACGCCTTGATGGCAATCATCAAAACCCCCTAAATATTAGGGGGTTTTGATTGGTGGTTAGAACTAGGCGATTAATTTTTTTAAGATTTTGCCATAAATCAACGATAATTTCTCCAAATCATCTACCGCCACCTTTTCATCAATCTGATGAATGGTGTCATTTAATACGCCAAGCTCTACTACTTGGGCATTCATAATGGGAGCGATAAATCTGCCATCTGATGTACCGCCACTCGTAGAAAGTTTGCTGTCTGTCCCTGTAGTTTCTTTGATGGCAGAGACGACCGCATCAACAAAGCTACCTCGCTTAGTTAAAAATGGCTCGCCTGATAGATTCCATTCTATCTCATAAGTCGCCTTGCTGTCCTTAAAATGTTTATCCAAAATGGCGTGAGTTTTGGCTTTTAGGCTCTCTGCTGTGTTTTCGGTGCAATAGCGAAAATTAAACAGCATTTGTACATTTCCAGCGATGACATTGCTTGCACCTGTGCCACCATTTAGGTTGGATATTTGCATACTGGTTGCTGGAAAATAGGCGTTGCCATCATCCCATTTGGTCGCCACAAGTTCGGCAAGAGCAGAGGCAAGTTCGTGCATGGGATTGACCGCCAGATGTGGATAGGCGATGTGCCCTTGTTTGCCAGTTACGGTAAGTCTGCCATTTAATGAGCCACGCCTGCCGTTTTTGATGATATCACCAAGTGTACGGGTGCTAGATGGTTCGCCCACAAGACAAAAGTCCATACGCTCACCACGCTCCGCCAACGCTTGCACAACTTTTTGAGTACCGTTGATTGCCACACCTTCTTCATCTGATGTGATGAGTAATGAGACATCACCCTTATGGCTAGGGTTTTGTTTGATGAATTCATCACACGCCACACAAAAACAAGCAATCGCAGTCTTCATGTCAGACGCACCACGCCCCCATAGATAACCATCTGCAACAGTCGCCGAAAAGGGTGGGTAGGTCCAAAGTTTCTCATCGCCTACAGGCACAACATCGGTATGTCCTGCAAAACATAAGTGTGGAGCGGTAGGGTCTGTGCCTTTTTTCTTAGCATAGAGATTTTTGATTTGGGCGTTACTGCCTTGATCATTAGGGTCGCCAAAGAACATGAATTCGCATTCAAAGCCTAACGCACCCAAAAAATCTGCCAAGATGTTTTGGCACTCAAAGTCATTGGGGGTAACAGATGGTTCTTTTAATAAAATGGTGGATAAAGATAGAACAGGGGTCATGGGAGTTCCTAATTGTTATAACCGGCTTGAGTTAAATCTAGGCATTATACACGATGATAATCAATACAATACTACAAGTAAGTTGCTTTTATCCAAGATGATTGAATGAAGTCATCAACATCTTAGAATGTGCTTTTTTAAGCTAAAAGGTTGCCGCTTGATGAATCGCAACCTCAATGGTGTCGCCAATTCTATGGGCAGGGCGGTCTTTGGTCATGGAAGTTTGCATAAATAGTGTATCGCCCTGATTGTTTTGTAGGGTGTAAAGCCAGTCTCCTCCACGAAAATCCCTGTCTATGATGCTAACAGCGATGCCTTGATTGTTTGTTTGAATGACATCATGCGGTCTGATGAGCATCTGTGTGTCTAGGCTGTTGTTTGGCAATAAAGGAATAAAACCAAAAGAGCATTCCATACCATTGGGGTGAACTTTGAGAATATCGTATAAGACACCTTCTCCGACAAAACTGGCAACCTGTGCATTGGTGGGGCGGTGATACAGTACTTCTGGGTCTGCCCACTGCTGAATGATGCCATCTGCCATTACGCCAATCACATCTGCCATGGCAAAAGCTTCAGACTGTTCATGGGTTACCAAGATGGCACTGACATTTTGTGATTTGAGTAGCTTGCGTACTTCTTTGGATAGGTTGGTGCGTAGCTCAACATCAAGGTTGGAAAAAGGTTCATCAAGCAAGATTAGCTTAGGTTTTGGGGCGAGAGCGCGCACCAAGGCAACTCGTTGCTGTTGTCCGCCTGATAGCTCATGTGGATAACGATGCTTGTATGCATTTAGATTGACCAGTGTCAATAACTCATCAATGCGAGCATTTTTTTTGGATTTATCCAAATGACTTAAGCCAAATCCGACATTTTGAGCCACAGTCAAATGTGGAAAAAGGGAGTAATCTTGAAATACCATGCCGATTTGGCGTTGGTGAGCAGCAATGTTGGTGTTGTTATTAAATAGTGTATGGTCATTTAAAGAAATCACCCCAGTGCTTGGCTTTTCAAAACCAGACAGACAGCGTAGTATGGTTGTTTTACCGCAACCAGAAGCACCAAGCAGGCAAGCGATTTCACCAGTTTTTAAAGTAAAATTGACATCGCTTAAAATCGTCTTGTTGTCAAACTTGATGGATAAATTTTCTACGGTTAGCATAACTTAGCTCTTTTGGTCTATTTTGACGAATAAAATGACAGGAATTAGTCCTGTTAGCACGATGGTCAATGCAGGCAAGGCGGCTTGTTCGTACATACCTTCGCTTGTAAAAGAATAGATGCGTATTGCCAGTGTGTCCCAGTCAAACGGACGCATCATTAAAGTGATTGGCATTTCTTTCATGGTATCTACAAATACCATGAGTAGGGTAACGCCCAACGAACTTTTAATGAGGGGTAAATGTACCTTAAAAAGTGATGAAAGAGGTGTTGCCCCTAGGCTTTTGGCGGCTTCAATGTGGGTACTTTTAATGCGTTTCATGCCAGAATCCATTGTTTGTACACCTAATGCCAAAAAACGAATCAAATAAGCAATGAGTAGAACAATGACTGTTCCTTTAAAGATGGCATCATGCTCGGCAAATGCTGGTATGTATTCAATCAAATAATTATCCAAAAACGCCACAGGAATGAACACACCTACCGCCAGCACTGAGCCGGGAATGGCATAACCAAGCGTTGCGATTCTAGCACTGATTAGGGTAAATTTGCTAGTATCATGGCGAATGCTTAGACTAATAAAAAAGGCAAAGATAGAAACGAGTGCAGCGGCAGATAGGCTAGCGATGATGGAGTTTTTGGTTTGTTCAACAACAGCGATAAAATCAATGCCCTGCCAAGTTTCAATAACCCATAGACTAAGCTGTATGATGGGTAATAAGAATGCCAAAAACAATATGCTAGCACAGTAACTAAATGCCAGCCATTTTTTGATACCATGTAAGTCAATGATACGATGATAACTACTGCGACCCGTGCTTTCAAAACTTTTGCGGCCACGGCTAAGCTGCTCTAATACCAAAAAGATAAACACCAAGCCAACCAAAAGACTTGCTAGTTGCTTGGCGGTTTCAATGCTAAAAAAACCATACCACGCTTGATAGATGGCGGTGGTAAAAGTATCATAACCAAAAATAGATACCGCCCCAAAGTCCGCCAACACTTCCATCAATGCCAATATGATGCCACTGGCAATCCAAGGGCGTGCCATGGGTAAGGCGATTTTAAAAAAGGACTGTCGATTTGACAACCCTAAGGATGCACCAACTTCTAAAGCACGATTACCCATGCTACTAAAGGCGTTTTTGGAGAGTAAATAGACATAAGGATATAAAGTTAGGCTCATGACGAGTGCCAAGCCACCGCCATGCCTAATGTTAGGCAGACCATTGTTAAGTCCCCATGCTTCTCTTAGATAAGTACTGATGACACCCGTATAATCAAAAATCCCAAGCTGTACAAAAGCCAGTACATAAGCAGGCACCGCCAAAGGTAGCATCATTGCCCAAGAAAAGAGCCATTTGAGTGGAAAGTGATACATGGCGGTTAGCCAAGCGGTACTTGTGCCAAGTACGGTTACGCCGATGCCTACGGATAATGCGAGCCATAGTGTATTTTTTAATAAATGACCCAGTTCATAATCAAGTAAAAACTGCCAAATCTCGGTATCAAACTCACCTAGGGAAGATAAAATGACACCTAAAGGAATGATGACTAATAAAGAACAAAGTCCGAGCCATAAGCGTGCAATCAGCGTTGAATTTGTCATAATTGTGCTAATCTATATAGGGTGATAATGATTGCTTATTAATGATGATAATAATTATTGTTAATATACCAATATTGTATTATAATATAGCAGAAAACGGCAGTATTTTGTGAAATTTTTTATCAAAAGATTGCCATCTGGTGTTTTATTTTAATGTATGCCATTAGATTGGCTTTTTTAAAGAAGGACGAGTTTATGTTAAAAAAAATTTTGACCGCTCAGGTGGCTGTATTGATGGCACTACCAGCATTTGCTAGCGAATTGGTGGTTTATTCATCTCGTGCTGACGAGCTTTTAAAACCGATTGTGCAGGCATACCAAACCAAAACAGGCACAAAAGTTACACTGGTTAATGATAAAGATGGCCCATTGATGGCAAAGATTAAAGCTGAGGGTAAAAATACCAAAGGTGATGTGCTGATTACTGTTGATGGAGGAAATTTGTGGAAAGCTTCACAAATGGGGCTACTTCGTTCAATCAATTCCACTACACTAAAAAATAACATTCCATCACACCTAAGAGCTGCTAATAACCAATGGTTTGGTCTGTCAGTGCGAGCTCGTACCATTTTTTATAATGCCAAGACTGTCAACCCAAGCCAACTTTCAACTTATGCTGATCTAGCTAATGAAAAATGGAAAGGTAGGTTATGTCTACGCACTTCTAATAATGTGTACAATCAATCATTGGTAGCAACCATGATTGCCAATCACGGTCAAGCAACAACTGAGCGTGTCGTTAAAGGTTGGGTGAATAACCTAGCAACCACGCCATTTTCTAATGATACGGCATTATTAGAAGCAATCAATGCAGGTCGCTGTGATGTGGGTATTGCCAACACTTATTACTATGGTCGTTTGATCAATAAAACGCCTGCCGTTGCAAATAATGTTAAAGTATTCTTCGCTGATCAAGGCGGTAAAGGTACGCATGTCAATGTTTCTGGTGCGGGTGTACTAAAACACAGCAAAAACCCAGCCGAGGCTCAAAAATTCATCGAATGGCTATCAAGTGCAGAAGCTCAAAAACTATATGCCGACCGTAATTTTGAGTATCCTGCCAATGCTCGTGTAAGTGCCACACCACTTGTATCTCGTTGGGGAAGTTTTAAGCAGGACTTCATCAATGTCGCTGTTGCTGGTCAAAACCAACAAAAGGCCATCATGCTGATGAAAAAAGCAGGTTATAACTAATTTTTAGTTAGGTTTGATTGCTTAGCCAAACCGCACCATAATATTGGTGCGGTTTTTGCATGGAAGTTTAATAAAATATTGCTAAAGGTGTATTCTTATTAAGAATTGTTATGTTATAATATGATTATAATACAGGCGTACAGGAGCAACAACATGATGAAACGAAAGACTTTACCACTGGCGATACTGACACTGTTAACACAGGTGGTTTATGCCGATGAGATTTTGCATGATGAACCAAGTGTGGCATTAGATCCCATAGTGGTCGCATTAAATAAGACTTTGCTATCAGGGAGTGCTTTTTCTGGCAACCAAAAGGCTTCTGACACCACTATATCTAAGTCTAAGTTGCAGCAGCGTTCAGCCACGCTAGGCAATGCCCTAGCAGGCGAGCTAGGTGTTCATTCTAATCCTTTTGGGGGTGGTGCATCCGCTCCTGTTGTGCGTGGGCAAGAGGGTGTGCGTGTCAAGGTCTTAAACAACGGCTTGGGTGTGGCGGATATGTCAAACATCAGTCCTGACCACGCCGTGTCGGTGGATACGCTACTTGCCAGTCGTGTGGAGCTTGTGCGTGGGGCAAGTACGCTTATGCACGCCAACGCTTCGCCTGCTGGGGTCATCAATGTGATAGACGGCAAAGTACCAAGCCGTCTGCCGTCTGGCGTGGAGGGCGAGTCTTTGTTTCGCTATACCACAGGCTCGGACGAAAAGCTCATTACAGGCTCGCTTGCCTTTCCGCTAGGTAGCCGTTTGGCGATGCGTGTGGAGGGTCTGGCAAGAGATGCCAATCCTTACAATGTCCCTGCCATCAAGTTTGACGGCGAGACCTTAAAGTATCTGCCTGATTCGTACAACAACACCAAAGCCAGCACCATAGGCTTATCCTACATCGGCGACAAAGGTCATCTGGGGATTGCCCATACCCTACGCCGTGAGAACTATGGGCTTGTGGGACACAATCATAAATATGACGAATGTGCTGCCCATGTCATCGACCCTCATAACAAACTTGGGCGAGGTCGCCACTATTTGACGATTTATCCGCACCTGATGGACGACACCGACATGCTTGATTCGCTCCATTTCCACTGCGGCAACGACCATGAAGCTGACCCCGCCCACAGCCACGACCATGTCTATGGACATAAGCACGACCATCATCACAAAGCCCCTTGGCTTGAAATGCGGTCAAGCTCCACAAGTATTCAAGGCGAGCTGAATCAGCCATTTAACTGGCTAGACAAAGTCAAGCTAAATTTAGGCTACACCAATTACAAGCACACTGAGTTTGACGAAGGCAAGCCCATTATGACAGGGAGCAAAGAGCGGTTTGTGCAGGGCAATCCTGTTTATTATGGCAATGATGCTTATCTGGGCAAATTAAGCTTTCATCACAGCATTAAAGACAAATACGGTCTGGTATGGGGAGCTGACTACGCCCAAAACCGCACGCACGCCCTCATCCCTAGCATTAAAGAAAAGTCAGAAAACCGCCGACCTTTGGTAGAGAACACCCAAAAATCATTGGGGCTGTTTGCCTTGACCAATGCCAAGTTTGGCAAGCTCACTTTAGAGACTGGCTATCGTTTTGAAAACACCAAAATCCCTGTGCATTATGACCTAGATGAGATTGACCACACCCTAAAACGCTATGGGCGAGCGGTTCGCCAAGAGTATCCTGATTTGACGACCTACAAGCAAAACGCCAAATCCTACGCCATTACCGCCTTGTACGACATCACACCAAAGCTTCGCCTTGATACCACTTATTTGCATAACGAACGCATACCAAGCCCGATGGAGCTTTATTATCACGGCAAGCATTTGGCGACCAACTCATTTATGTTTGGCAACAAAAATCTTGATAAAGAAAAGTCGGATAACCTAGAATTTGGGGCGACCTTTAAGGGTGATAAATGGAGCGTCAAAGGCAGTGTCTATGGCAATAATTTTGATAACTTTATTCACCCAGAAAATCTCTACAAGGTCGGCAACCTTGCGATGAGACGCTACACCCAGTCCAAAGCTAAGATTCGTGGGGCGGAGCTTGAAGTCGGCTATCAAGTGAACCCCAATTATAAAGTAGCAGTCTTTGGCGATAAAGTGCGTGGCAGATTGTATGACTTTGAGCCGATTTTTGTGGGTAATATCTATGGCGACAGACAGCTGGTTGGCTACGAAGACCCAGAGGAGTGTGGGTGGAGCAGAACGCACCCAGATTATGAAGAAGAGTGTGCCATCTACAAACGCCCCATCATCGGTCAAGAGACCATCACACGCCCTGACCGCCACGCTCCTAGAATGTCGCCTGACCGTCTTGGATTTCGTATCAATGGCGAACACGGTAATTGGTCGTCGTCTTTGGAGTTTAGCAAGGTCTTTGTCCAAAAACGCACATCAGAGTCTGTCGCCGCCAAATACGACAGCGAATGCCCCTATCATAACGCAGGACGCAACAAACTTTGCCCCATTTATATCAATGAGGACGCCACCGATGGCTACAATCTGCTCAATCTCGGTCTAGATTATCGTAAAAACACAGGGCGTCTCGACTACACATGGTCGGTTCGTGCCAATAATTTGTTGAACGAGAAAATCTATGTGCACAACTCATTTTTGCCCTTTGTGCCACAGCAGGGGAGAAATGTCAGCATATCGCTAAGTATGAATTTTTAGAGGTTTTTTCTTAGGCGGTGCGATGAGATTTTAGCTAAGGGGTGGAACTACCCCTTGGTTTGACAAGCCAGTCAAAGACGGGTAGGGCGTGGTGTGTTGTCCCGCAACAAATGAACCTGCCCAAATAATAGGGTGATTATAATATAAAACATGATGCACTGCTATTTACTTATCGTACTCATCAGAGCCTATCATCACGCCGAAGCCAAGTAGCGATAGAAAACCGTGTGCGGTTGGTGATTTCCACTTGATGTAATAGATTGCTGTCAAACACCACAAGACGATTAAGTTGTGGCAGAAGCTGTCTTGTCTGACCGATTTTATCTACAACCGTGATGTGACCACCGTCGTCAGCTGCCCAGTTGTCATTTAAATAAAATACCGCAGAAATCACTCGCTCATCTCGTCCTTTAGGATTATCTGAGTGCCATTTGTAGCCAAAGCCTGACGGATAGCACGCATAATGAGCTTCTGATGAGCGAATACCTGTGTATAGCGTGGCGTTAAAATACCACCCAAGCTCGTCAATCGCCCCAAGATACGCCGACCCCACAGGGCAAGACTCATCAATCCAGCGAATGCTGTCGCCACGAATGGCACTTGCTCGTTCGCCATGGGTAAGCTTTGCTTCTTTATATTCTATAAAGCCACTTTCATTTTGTAAGAGGGTTAAGCCATCTTTGTCAAAGACATTGTCAAGCACCATCGTGCCTGTGGTAATAAAGTCGTCTAATTTGGGGTCAATTAGGGTGTGCCAATCGGCATAGAAAGCGGTCATAATAAATAAAAATAGCCAAAAATCGTGAGTTATGCTACCATAAGTTATTTGAAATAACACGCAATTTTATCATGAATTATAAACACGCCTATCACGCTGGCAACTTTGCTGATGTTGCCAAGCATATTTTATTATTACAGATTCTCGCCCAGTTTAGTGCCAAGGCCAAACCTTTTTATGTGCTTGACGCCTATGGTGGGCGTGGGCTGTACTCTTTGGAGGGTGTAGAGGCAACCAAAACAGGTGAAGCTGATAGAGGTATTCGTACCTTAGAAAATACCAATCTTACTACGCCACCAAAAGCCATCGCTCAGTATCTATTAGACCTTGACATTGCTCGCAAAACTTACGATAAGCATGTCTATCCAGGGTCGCCTTGGTGGATTGCTAATCATGCCTTGAACCATTCAAGTAATGCACCCTTGCGTGTCGAAGCTTTTGAGGCGGTGGCAGATGAGTACGATGCCTTAAATTACCAACTCTACCAACTCCCTATCGGTATTCATCGTCGCAATGCCTTTGAGGGTGTGCCTGCCGTATTACCGCCAAAAGAAAAACGGGGCGTTATCTTACTAGACCCACCTTTTGAGCAGGAACATAAAGATTTTAGCCGTTTGGTAGATTTACTGGTGGCAAGCCACAAAAAATTTTCCACAGGAACATTTGTGCTGTGGTATCCCATCAAGAACAAAGAAGCGGTAGAGTTGTTCTATAAAAAAATGAAACGCACCGAAATCCGCCGTCAGCTTGTTTGTGAGCTAAACCTATACCCTAATGATGTGGCAGTAGGCATGAATGGCACAGGGCTTCATATCATCAATCCGCCTTGGCAATTCGACGAACACGCCAAAGCTATTTTAGAAACGCTTGCTCCAATCCTAAAACCTGCAGATGCACCTGCCATGAGCCTTGATGAGATGGCGGTGGTTAAATGGCTAGTGGGTGAATAAAACAACTCTTTAAACAAAAAAAATCATGACAAACACTCAATCCAAAAAGAACACCCATGATGATTATGATGGCATTACTTTTGAGGTGGTGGAACTAGAGGCGGTAGATGCTGAACAATCCAGTAACCAAAAAAAGGTCAGTCGTGGTGTGTACCTTGTACCAAATTTATTTACCACTGCGTCCATGCTTTCGGCGTTTTTTTCCATCATTGCCAGTAGCGAAGGACGCTTTGAGAAAGCATGTTTTGCCATTTTCCTATCTGCCATCTTGGATGGTATGGATGGGCGAGCTGCTCGAATGTTAAATGCCCAAAGCCCCTTTGGTGAGCAACTAGATAGTCTGGCTGATTGTATTGCTTTTGGGCTTGCCCCTGCCATTCTTATGTACCATTTCGCCTTGCATGAGTTAGGACGGATTGGAATTGCGTCTGCGTTTGTGTTCTCGGCTTGTGCAGCATTTCGTCTTGCCAGATTCAATGTGCAAATCGGATCGGTGGATAAGAAGTACTTCATCGGATTGGCAAGTCCTTTGGCGGCGATTTTGGTTGCTGCTAGTGTGTTGGTCTTTAAAGATCATGGTGAGGCTTTCACTTCATTATTGACCGCCATCTGTGCAGTGTGGACGGTTATTTGTGGGCTTTTAATGGTTAGTAATGTCAAATATTACAGCTTCAAAGAATTTGACCGCCAAAAAGTTCCTTTTGTCGCCCTGATTGTGGGTGTGCTTGTCATGGGTGTGGTGTTGTATGACATTCCTGTTGGCATACTTGCCATTGGTATGATTTATGCTTTGTCAGGATTTTGGACGACTTTTAAGAGAAATGCTCATTCTAAATTATAAGGGTGAAAGCTGTTTTTTGAGTTAATATTTTAAAGATTGCCATATCAATTATCATGCCAGTAGTTTGGGTTGATTTTACCTAGAACTGTCATTGTTTTTATTTTGATACAATAAAAAAATCCCTATCTCTGTATGGGCTTTTTCATTTATTGTTCTCTTAAGGTAGCGGCAGGGAATAATTATTGATATTTAAACCAGTAGCCAAACCTAATCATTTAATCATGCCACAATCCTAAAATTTAAAGTAGCAGTTTTAGTTTAGCAGTGCCCATCGGTCGTATGAGTCGGTATACCTAAAAATTGAATAGCTATACTTAATATGAAGTTTGGTGATGATAAAATTGAGTTCATTACTGCTTAAGCTAGAGCACTGATTTAAGTTGTACAGATGAAAAACTCTTGTCAATAATTAAATCTGATAAAGAAGGCGATGACAGCAAGATGGTATTGAATATTTTATTATTAAAAATCAATAATATACAAAATATTTATGATTTTTTTATCAAATTTCAAAAAAAGTCGTTGACACCCTGTTAAAACCCTGTATAATACCCACCACTCAAGCACAGCAAGTCATAAAAAACTTATTTAAATTCAATAAGTTAAAAAATTTGAGACGAGAATTAACAAATCTCAAAAAAAACTTTAAAATTTTTAAAAAAAGCTTGACACCAAATAAAAACAGCGTATAATACGCACTCATTCGCTGGACGACAACGAATGACACTATTTAAAATCCAAACTAAAGAACAACTTGTGTGGATTTTTGCTAATACAAGATAATACAAAAATTATCATTTATCAAGCAAAAATACTCAAAGTTAATTCATTTACACGATGAGCAAATTTGCTAGTAATAAATGAGCCAAGATTGACCCACTTAATGGGTTACTTAGAAAGATTAAACTGAAGAGTTTGATCATGGCTCAGATTGAACGCTGGCGGCAGGCTTAACACATGCAAGTCGAACGATGACGCTCTAGCTTGCTAGAGAAGATTAGTGGCGAACGGGTGAGTAATGCTTAGGAATCTGCCTAGTAGTGGGGGATAACGTAGGGAAACTTACGCTAATACCGCATACGTCTTACGAGAGAAAGGGGGCTTTTAGCTCTCGCTATTAGATGAGCCTAAGTCGGATTAGCTAGTTGGTGGGGTAAAGGCCTACCAAGGCGACGATCTGTAGCTGGTCTGAGAGGATGATCAGCCACACTGGGACTGAGACACGGCCCAGACTCCTACGGGAGGCAGCAGTGGGGAATATTGGACAATGGGCGAAAGCCTGATCCAGCCATGCCGCGTGTGTGAAGAAGGCCTTTTGGTTGTAAAGCACTTTAAGTGGGGAGGAAAAGCTAGTTGCTAATACCAGCTAGCCCTGACGTTACCCACAGAATAAGCACCGGCTAACTCTGTGCCAGCAGCCGCGGTAATACAGAGGGTGCAAGCGTTAATCGGAATTACTGGGCGTAAAGCGAGCGTAGGTGGCTGCTTAAGTCAGATGTGAAATCCCCGGGCTTAACTTGGGAACTGCATCTGATACTGGGTGGCTAGAGTAGGTGAGAGGGAAGTAGAATTCCAGGTGTAGCGGTGAAATGCGTAGAGATCTGGAGGAATACCGATGGCGAAGGCAGCTTCCTGGCATCATACTGACACTGAGGTTCGAAAGCGTGGGTAGCAAACAGGATTAGATACCCTGGTAGTCCACGCCGTAAACGATGTCTACCAGTCGTTGGGTCTCTTGAAGACTTAGTGACGCAGTTAACGCAATAAGTAGACCGCCTGGGGAGTACGGCCGCAAGGTTAAAACTCAAATGAATTGACGGGGGCCCGCACAAGCGGTGGAGCATGTGGTTTAATTCGATGCAACGCGAAGAACCTTACCTGGTCTTGACATACAGAGAATTCGCTAGAGATAGCTTAGTGCCTTCGGGAACTCTGATACAGGTGCTGCATGGCTGTCGTCAGCTCGTGTCGTGAGATGTTGGGTTAAGTCCCGCAACGAGCGCAACCCTTTTCCTTAGTTACCAGCGATTTAAGTCGGGAACTCTAAGGATACTGCCAGTGACAAACTGGAGGAAGGCGGGGACGACGTCAAGTCATCATGGCCCTTACGACCAGGGCTACACACGTGCTACAATGGTTGGTACAAAGGGTTGCTACACAGCGATGTGATGCTAATCTCAAAAAGCCAATCGTAGTCCGGATTGGAGTCTGCAACTCGACTCCATGAAGTCGGAATCGCTAGTAATCGCAGATCAGAATGCTGCGGTGAATACGTTCCCGGGCCTTGTACACACCGCCCGTCACACCATGGGAGTTGATCTCACCAGAAGTGGTTAGCCTAACGCAAGAGGGCGATCACCACGGTGGGGTCGATGACTGGGGTGAAGTCGTAACAAGGTAGCCGTAGGGGAACCTGCGGCTGGATCACCTCCTTAACGATATTATCTGATTAGCAAGAATTCACAACAAGTTGTTCTTTAGTAAGATGTTTAAAACGGGTCTATAGCTCAGTTGGTTAGAGCACCGTGTTGATAACGCGGGGGTCATAAGTTCAAGTCTTATTAGACCCACCATATTGGGGTTATAGCTCAGTTGGTAGAGCGCCTGCCTTGCACGCAGGAGGTCAGGAGTTCGACTCTCCTTAACTCCACCATATTTAAACATCAAAAGCATACATAAGCAATTTGATAAGAGATTTCTTATTTATGCTTTAACTTTATGAACTGACGAAGTTCATATCATTATTTAACAACGAAAATATGAGTCTGGGTTAATTATTTAATTCCAACAAATAATTAACCATTCCAATCACACTCCACTTCTTTTATAGAAGGTGATTGGATAAAGTAAAGAGAACTGAATCAAGCGTAAACATAGGTAAATCGTTACACATTACCCATAAGACCCCTTGGGGTTGTATGGTCAAGTAATGAAGTGCACATGGTGGATGCCTTGGCAGTCAGAGGCGATGAAAGACGTGATAGCCTGCGATAAGCGTCGGTGAGGTGGCAATATCCTGTGACCCGGCGATTTCTGAATGGGGAAACCCACTTATCATAAGATAGGTATTCTATTCTTTGGATAGAAGGCAAACCGGGAGAAGTGAAACATCTCAGTACCCCGAGGAAAAGACATCAATTGAGATTCCCCAAGTAGCGGCGAGCGAACGGGGAGGAGCCGATCAAATTTACAGTAGCAAAATGGCGTGGGAAAGCCAACCATAGTAGGTGATAGTCCTGTATGCGAAACTGTTTATGAGACATATTAAGTAGGGCGAGACACGTGAAATCTTGTCTGAAGATGGGGGGACCATCCTCCAAGGCTAAATACTCCTGACTGACCGATAGTGAACCAGTACCGTGAGGGAAAGGCGAAAAGAACCCCTGTTAGGGGAGTGAAATAGAACCTGAAACCGTGTGCATACAAGCAGTCGGAGCGGACTTGTTCCGTGACGGCGTACCTTTTGTATAATGGGTCAGCGACTTATATTCTGTAGCAAGGTTAACCGTTTAGGGGAGCCGTAGGGAAACCGAGTCTTAATAGGGCGTCTTAGTTGCAGGGTATAGACCCGAAACCGAGTGATCTATCCATGAGCAGGTTGAAAGTGCCGTAACAGGCACCGGAGGACCGAACCCACTGTCGTTGAAAAGCCAGGGGATGACTTGTGGATAGGGGTGAAAGGCTAATCAAACTCGGTGATAGCTGGTTCTCCCCGAAAGCTATTTAGGTAGCGCCTCGGACGAATACCATTGGGGGTAGAGCACTGTTTCGGCTAGGGGGTCACACCGACTTACCAAACCGATGCAAACTCCGAATACCGATGAGTACTATCCGGGAGACAGACGGCGGGTGCTAACGTCCGTCGTCAAGAGGGAAACAACCCAGACCGCCAGCTAAGGCCCCAAATTCCTAGTTAAGTGGGAAACGATGTGGGAAGGCACAGACAGCTAGGATGTTGGCTTAGAAGCAGCCATCATTTAAAGAAAGCGTAATAGCTCACTAGTCGAGTCGGCCTGCGCGGAAGATGTAACGGGGCTCAAACTAGGAGCCGAAGCTGCGGATTTAATTGTTTCAATTAAGTGGTAGGGGAGCGTTGTGTAAGCCTGTGAAGGTGTATCGTAAGGTATGCTGGAGGTATCACAAGAGCGAATGCTGACGTGAGTAACGACAATGCGAGTGAAAAGCTCGCACGCCGGAAGACCAAGGGTTCCAGTCCAACGTTAATCGGGGCTGGGTGAGTCGACCCCTAAGGCGAGGCCGAAAGGCGTAGTCGATGGGAAATTGGTTAATATTCCAATACTTGTTTATGATGCGATGGAGGGACGGAGAAGGTTATGTCAGCCTGGCGTTGGTTGTCCAGGTGGAAGGATGTAGGTAGGTTTAGTAGGCAAATCCGCTAGACTATTACTGAGATCTGATAGCAAGCCAGTTTACTGGCAAAGTGGCAAATACCATGCTTCCAGGAAAAGCTTCTAAGCGATAGTCATAAACAAATCGTACCCGAAACCGACACAGGTGGTCAGGTAGAGAATACCAAGGCGCTTGAGAGAACTCTGCTGAAGGAACTAGGCAAAATGGTACCGTAACTTCGGGAGAAGGTACGCTGCCGATGGTGATAAGACTTGCTCTTTGAGCTGTTGGCAGTCGCAGATACCAGGCTGCTGCAACTGTTTATTAAAAACACAGCACTCTGCAAACACGAAAGTGGACGTATAGGGTGTGATGCCTGCCCGGTGCTGGAAGGTTAATTGATGGGGTTAGCGTAAGCGAAGCTCTTGATCGAAGCCCCAGTAAACGGCGGCCGTAACTATAACGGTCCTAAGGTAGCGAAATTCCTTGTCGGGTAAGTTCCGACCTGCACGAATGGCATAATGATGGCAGCGCTGTCTCCAGCAGAGACTCAGTGAAATCGAAATCGCAGTGAAGATGCTGTGTACCCGCGGCTAGACGGAAAGACCCCGTGAACCTTTACTACAGCTTTACATTGAACTTTGACCTAACTTGTGTAGGATAGGTGGGAGGCTTTGAAGTGGTGACGCCAGTTGCCATGGAGCCAACCTTGAAATACCACCCTGGTTATGTTGGGGTTCTAACTTAGATATAACAGTATCGAGGACAATGTATGGTGGGTAGTTTGACTGGGGCGGTCTCCTCCTAAAGAGTAACGGAGGAGTACGAAGGTGCGCTCAGAACGGTCGGAAATCGTTCAAAGAGTATAAAGGCAAAAGCGCGCTTAACTGCGAGACCCACAAGTCGAGCAGGTACGAAAGTAGGTCTTAGTGATCCGGTGGTTCTGTATGGAAGGGCCATCGCTCAACGGATAAAAGGTACTCTGGGGATAACAGGCTGATACCGCCCAAGAGTTCATATCGACGGCGGTGTTTGGCACCTCGATGTCGGCTCATCTCATCCTGGGGCTGAAGCAGGTCCCAAGGGTATGGCTGTTCGCCATTTAAAGAGGTACGCGAGCTGGGTTTAGAACGTCGTGAGACAGTTCGGTCCCTATCTACCGTGGGCGTTGGAAATTTGAGAGGATCTGCTCCTAGTACGAGAGGACCAGAGTGGACGAACCTCTGGTGTTCCGGTTGTTTCGCCAGAAGCATTGCCGGGTAGCTACGTTCGGATGGGATAACCGCTGAAAGCATCTAAGCGGGAAGCCCACCTCAAGATAAGATTTCCCTAAAGAGCCGTTGTAGACTACGACGTTGATAGGTTGGGTGTGGAAGCATGGTGACATGTGTAGCTAACCAATACTAATTGCTCGTTTGGCTTGACCATACAACACCCAAGTGGTTTAAAACCATTTCATGTGTTGTATAAGTAAGTGTAAAGATTTTACCTAACAAGCTTGAATCAATCTTGAATAAAAATAAAAAAACAGACTCATACAGCGTTGTTAATCCTTTTACGCTGACGACAATAGCAAGATGGAACCACCTGATCCCTTCCCGAACTCAGAAGTGAAATGTCTTAGCGCCGATGGTAGTGTGGTTCGCCCATGTGAGAGTAGGTCATCGTCAGCACCTTATTTCAAACCCCCCTTGCAGGAATGTGAGGGGGTTGACTTATGGGTTCGAAGTTAAGATAATGTCATTATTTTATATTCATGAGAGTGAAGTATGATTAATCAAAAAGGATTTACCTTAATTGAATTATTGATTGTTATTGTGATTATTGGTGTGCTGGCAATGTTCGCAATTCCTCAGTTTCAAAGTCGCATTGCTGTTGCACAAGTAAGTCGTGTTACAATGGAAATTAGCCAGCTGCGAAGTTCGGTGGATATCTGCCTATTGCAGGGTAGTAAAGGTAGTGAATGTCAATTGGGTTGGACAAAAAGCAACTTGATTGCGGATAGTGGCATGACCTCTGCTGGTGGCGATACTCATGCTCAAACAGGGCAGTCGGGATTGACGGTAAGTTTGAGCGATACATCAAAAATTGAAGCTGTTCTAGGTCAGGATGCTGCAAGCATGCTACATAACAAAAAAATCATTTGGACGCGTGATAATAAGGGTGTTTGGAGTTGTGCTACTGATGTTGATGCAGAATATAGTCCAGCAGGGTGCAAGTCTTTATCTGTAATGCCTTAAAATTAAAGCATTGATTTAATATATATTATTTGTTATAATTATTCGTCTATTTTTAGATAGATAATTTATTTCAACAATACACACACGAAGGTTGCTTTTAAGCATGGAATATCGGGGTGTTTATGGGCTTGATTAATTTGCTAGTATTAGTGAATGCGTGCACATAGATTCGGTATTTTACTTTCGTGGAGGCGTAACCCAATCTTTTTTAAGGATTTAATATGTCAAATTCTACTCAAGTTTCAATGCGTGATTTGCTAGAAGCTGGTGCTCACTTTGGTCACCAAACTCGTTACTGGAACCCAAAAATGAATCAATACATTTTTGGTGCTCGCAACGGCATTCACATCATCAATCTTGAACATACTGTTAAGCAGTTCAATGAAGCATTGAACTTTGCTAACCAACAAGCTGCTAATCGCAATAAGATTCTATTTGTTGGTACTAAGCGTGCGGCAAGTGGTGTTATTCGTGAGCAAGCACAGCGTGCTGGTATGCCATACATTGATCATCGTTGGTTAGGTGGTACTCTAACTAACTGGAAAACCATTCGTCAGTCTATCACTCGCCTAAAAGAGCTTGAAAAACAGGCTGAAGATGGCACTTTCGCTAAACTGACTAAGCGTGAAGCACTTGAGCGTACTCGTGATATGGAGAAGCTGGAGCGTGCATTAGGCGGTATCAAAGAGATGGGTGGGCTACCTGACGCATTGTTTGTTATTGATGTGGACCATGAAGCCATCGCCATCAAAGAAGCAAAAAATCTTGGTATTCCAGTCATCGGTATCGTTGATACTAACTCTAATCCTGACAATGTTGACTATGTCATCGCAGCAAATGATGATGCTATTCGTGCAGTAAGCCTATACGCAACTGCAATGGCGGACTCTATCATTGCTGGCAAAGAGTATGCCAAAACCCAAGGCAAGGGCGGTGAGCAAGCTCAAGAAGCCAACGCCGAGCAAGCTGAATAATCACTAAAGATTATTGTAAAGGCGTGAATGTCTGTAGTATCGTTCACGCCTTTTTTGATAAATTTGCCCACAATCACTGTGATTGTTGCTATTTTAATTGAATTGTAAAAAGGTAATTACCATGACTCAAATTTCTGCATCACTGGTTAAAGAATTGCGTGAGCGTACTGGCTTGGGCATGATGGAATGTAAAAAAGCCCTAGAAGAAGCAGGTGGCGATATCGAACTTGCTATTGACAACCTACGCAAATCAGGTCAAGCTAAGGCTGCCAAAAAAGCAGGTAATATCGCTGCTGATGGAGCTATCATCATTGCACAAACTACTGGCAAAGCATTGTTGCTAGAAGTAAACTGCCAAACTGATTTCGTTGCGAAAGACGAAAGCTTTACCGCATTTGCTAATAAAGTTGCTGAATTGGCCTTGGCAAACAACACTACAGATGTAGAAACCATTTCTGGTTTAGAGTACGAAGCCGGTGTTAGTGTAGAAGAAGCCCGTGTGGCTTTGGTACAAAAAATTGGTGAAAATATCCAAATTCGTCGTGCCGAAGTTATTGAAGGTGCAAACCTAGCTGCTTACCGTCACGGTCTGCGTATTGGTGTTGTTGTTTCTTATGAAGGTGGTTCAGAAGAGCTTGGTAAAGCTGTTGCCATGCAAGTTGCTGCCTTTAACCCATTAGCAGTTAATGAAGAAGGTGTGCCTGCTGACATTTTGGCTCGTGAAAAAGATATCATTGAAGCTAAAGCGAAAGAGTCAGGTAAACCAGAAACGGTAATTGAAAAAATGATTACCGGTGGTGTTCAAAAGTACCTAAATGAAGTTACTTTGGTTAATCAGCCTTATGTTATTGATAATGATAAGAAAGTTGGTGATGTGTTAAAAGCTGAGAATGCAACCGTCATTAGCTTTAAGCGTCTAGAAGTTGGCGAAGGCATTGAGAAAAAGCAAGAAGACTTTGCTGCTGAAGTTGCTGCAGCTCAAGCTGCAGCTCAAGGCTAATCTTTGGTTTATGCCATACAATAAAAAACGCACCCATGTTGGTGCGTTTTTTATTGTATAAATTTGGCAAAATTAGGGTAAAATAACCCAAAACAAGGTACAATGTTCTTGGATTTAGATTTTTGGAGTTTTTATGTTTGATAAAAATGAGTTTATTCAGCTTTTGCTTGATTGCGGTGTCTTAAAGTTTGGTGAGTTTATCCTAAAATCAGGACGGGTTAGTCCCTATTTTTTTAATGCAGGTCTGCTATCAAATGGTAAGGCGTTGGACATGCTATCAAATGGTTATGCTAGTATCTTGGCAAATGAACTAAAGGATAAGAACCCCACAATTTTTGGGGCGGCATATAAGGGTATTCCTTTTGTGGCAACGACAGCACAAACGCTGTGGCGTTCGCATGGTATTGATGTTGATTGGGGTTATAATCGCAAAGAAGCCAAAACCCATGGTGAGGGAGGAAATCTTGTTGGGGCAGATTTGGCAGGCAAAAAAGTATGGGTCATAGATGATGTGATGACTGCAGGAACAGCGGTGCGAGAAGTGGTTGAGATTTTAAAGAATGCAGGAGCGAGCCTTGCTGGGATTGTTATCGCACTTGACCGTAAAGAATGTGGTCAGGATAGGCGTTCGGCGGTACAGCAGATTAAAGATGACTTTGGTGTACCTGTGTTTTCTTTAGTGGATATTGATGATATTATTGCATTTTTGCAAGATAAGGGCGAAAGTGAGTGCTTGGTGAAAATGCAAGCCTACCGCCAAGAATATGGGGTATAATTGATGAAAACATTAAATTTTTTGGTTATTATGGATGACATCGCTTCCATTAACTACAAAAAAGACTCTACCCTTGCAATAGCGTGGGCGATTAGCGATAAAAATCATTCTTTAAATTATTGTCAAATTGGTGATTTATGGCTCAATAATGGCGAATTGATGATTGATTGTCAATCATTACAAGTTTTTAAAAACCCTGACAATTTTTATGAACTGGGCGATAAAAACACCGTCAAAGAGACTGATTTTGATGTGATTTTAATGCGTAAAGATCCGCCTTTTGATATGAGATTTTTGTATGCGTTGTATTTGTTGGATTTTGCCAAACGAGCAGGGGTGTTGGTGGTTAACGATCCAACAAGTGTTAAAGAGTGCAATGAAAAACTTTTTGCCACTCAGTTTCCTCACCTGATGACGCCAACGGTCGTCAGTCAAAAACAATCGCATCTTCGTGAGTTTATTAAAACACACCATGATGTGATTGTTAAGCCACTTGATGGCATGGGGGGCATGGGGATTTTTCGTTTGATGACGGATAGTCCTAACATTGGGGCGACTTTGGAGTTATTGACACAAAATGAGAACTTGCCAATCATGGCACAAAAGTTCATTCCTGCCATTACAGAGGGTGATAAACGCATTTTGATTGTTGGTGGCAAGGTGGTGGATTACTGCTTGGCACGCATTCCAATGACAGGTGAGACTCGGGGTAACTTGGCAGCAGGCGGAACTGGCGTAGCGATGCCGCTAACCGAGCGTGAACGAGCACTTGCCAATGAAGTCGCCCCCATTCTTTTGAAAAAGGGTTTGTACTTTGTGGGGCTTGATGTCATTGGTGGGTTTATCACCGAAATTAATGTAACCAGCCCAACTTGCGTGCGTGAGATAGATGATCAATGTGGGACGCAGATTGCGGTGGATTTTGTGTCGTTTATTGAGAGTTTGGTTGGCTAATAAAATTGGCTGATTTGTTTCTAAAAGGGCGGTCATTCGCTCTTTTTTAATGACATTTGTGCAGTTTTGTTTATTGATTTTTGCAATGACGGATATTAGGATAAGATGAGGTCGATATTGGTATCATTTTGGTGATTTGGTGGGGAAACTGTCTTAATGATGCATATTTGATGAAAAATTGTAAGGCGTATAAATTTTTCTTGTATTTATTGACATTTTGTTTCAAAATACCAAATTAACCTAGAGGTATTATCTTCTGTATATTAGAACTTAAAAAGATTGAATGCTTATGAATATTTTGATGATGGCAGCAGGCACAGGCGGACATATTTTTCCTGCATTGGCGGTGGCAGACGAGCTTGCCAAACGGGGTGCAACGATACATTGGTTGGGTACGCCTACAGGCATGGAAAACGAGTTGGTGGCAAAGCATGGATATCAGATGCATCATGTGCAAATGCAAGGTCTGCGTGGCAAGGGAATTGCTCGTTTGGTCAAGCTGCCATTGATGCTCTTTAAGGCAGTGATGAATGCCAAAAAAGTTATTGAGACGCACCACATCGATGTGGTGATGGGCTTTGGTGGCTATGTTACTGCACCTGGCGGTCTGGCAGCAAAAATCGCCAAAAAACCACTCATCATCCATGAACAAAATGCCATTGTTGGTATGAGCAATAAGAACCTGGCTCGCTATGCCGATAAAGTGCTGCAGGCTTTTGATGGGGCGTTCAATGGTGGTTTTGGCAAGAGATTGATAACGGTGGGCAATCCTGTGCGTGCTGATATTACTCAGGTGGCACCACCGCACTTACGCTATGATGTAAGTGATGTCTCTTCGCTAAAAGTGCTGGTTGTGGGTGGTTCACTGGGAGCGAAGGCGATTAATGATGCGGTGGTGGCATTGTTAAAGTTATCTGATAAGCCTTTAACCATCAAACATCAATGTGGTAAGGACCATCATGACGATATGTTAATTGCTTATTCACAAGTAGGGATTGATACCAGTATTCATGTCTTTGAGGTACTGCCATTCATTGATGATATGGCAGCGGCTTATGCGTGGGCGGATGTGATTGTTTGTCGTGCTGGAGCATTGACAGTGAGTGAGATTGCCAGTGTGGGCATTGCACCCATTTTTATTCCCTTGCCAACTGCGGTTGATGACCATCAAACTTTTAATGCCAAAACCTTGACTGATAATGGAGCAGGGATTTTATTGCCCCAAAATGAACTATCAGGCAAAAGATTGGCAAAGATTTTGGGTAGTCTTGACCGTAAGCAATGCCTAGATATGGCAAATAACGCCCGAGCTTTTGCTAAGGCGGACACCACCAAACAAGTGGCGGATATTGTGGAGCGTGTGATTAAAGAATAATCTGGTTAATTTTAAGGGACTAATAAAATGTTTTATTATGAAATTGATGACGAATTAAGCCTAACCTTGGTGCATTCATCATTTGCTAGTCAGATGGCTGATATTGTCAATGCTCAAAAAGAATATTTGGGAAAATGGCTACCTTGGGCGAATCATTTTAGCGAAAATAGTTATGGTGAGTTTGTTAAATTTGCCTTGCATCAGTATGCTGATGATAAGGCTATTCATACCCATATTATCCATGATAATAAGATTATTGGGGCGGTGAGTTTAAATAATATTTATCATCATCTTAAAAAAGCAGAAATTGGCTATTGGCTACACCAAGATTATCAAGGGCGTGGCGTGATGACTCTTGCAGTGCGTGCGATGATGGATATTGCTAAAAATATTTATGGTATGGTTGTGGTGGATATCAAAGCAGGTGAGCATAACACCCCAAGCCGAAAAGTCGCTGAGCGATTGGGATTTGAGTTTTGTGGTATTATCGCCAATAATGAAAATGTCAATGGTCGGATTATCAATCATGCGGTTTATACTTATCGTTTTTGATTTTAAAAACTTAGATTGCAGATAAATACGCCATTAGATGAGCTTGATGGGGTGTAACTTGCCCTTTATTAAATCGTCATATTTGAATAAATGGACCATTCTTGCTTTTTGAACAATTTTAAATATATGTGGCTATTGTAAACCTGCTCAGATGATTGTTTAAATTCGTTTAAATAAATTAAATTTGTCTAAATAAAATTATCAAGATAAAATGACTGACCAACCTTATTTGATAGCCAAAAAGAGAAAAATTATGCCAAATTCAACTAATGTCAAGACTCTACCTAAGCAACTGATTGAAATACCTGAGATGAGACGGATTAACACTATCCACTTTGTTGGCATTGGTGGGGCGGGTATGTGTGGGATTGCTGAAGTGCTTGCCAATCAAGGCTATACGGTTACAGGCTCAGACATCAAAGAAAGTGTTGTTACCAAGCGATTGGAGAGTTTGGGCATTGCGGTTTTTATCGGACATGATTCATCAAATATCAAAAATGCCGATGTGCTTGTGGTGTCATCTGCCATTGACAAAACCAATCCTGAGATTCAAACGGCTTTGCAAGCTCGCTTGCCTGTAGTTCGCCGTGCTGATATGCTTGGCGAACTGATGAGATATCGCCATAGCATCGCAGTCGCTGGAGCACATGGCAAGACCACGACCACCAGTCTGCTCACCATGATGCTGACCGAAGCTGGGCTTGATCCGACCTATGTGATTGGTGGCAAATTAAATGCTTCTGGTAAGAATGCGTCTTTGGGTAGTAGTCGTTACCTTGTGGCAGAAGCGGATGAGTCTGATGCGTCTTTTTTGAGTTTGCGACCGATGGCATGTATCGTTACCAATATTGACGAAGACCATATGGATACCTATGATGGTAGCTTTGAGAAATTAAAGCAGGCCTATATTCAGTTTTTGCACAATATGCCCTTTTATGGCTTGGCGGTGGTATGTGGCGATGATAAAGAGCTGTATGGCATGATTGATGACATTGCTCGCCCTGTATTGACCTTTGGTTTTCAAGAGCATAATGATGTGCAAGCGGTGGATTTGTTGGTGGATGGCACTTGCACGCATTTTACGGTACTGCGTAAAGACCGAAAGCCACTTCGTTTAACCCTAAATATTCCTGGCGAACACAATGTGCTAAATGCGTTGGGAGCAATCACGCTTGCGACTGATGAAGGTGTAGATGATGAAGCGATTGTGCGTGCGGTGGGCAAATTTGCAGGCGTGGGACGGCGTTTTGAACAGCAGGCTAAGGTAAGTTATGAAGAGGGCGATGTTTTGCTTATTGATGACTACGGCCATCATCCTGCCGAAGTGCAAGCAACCATTAAAGCGGCTCGCCAAAGTTATCCCGACCGCCGTTTGGTGATGATGTTTCAACCGCACCGCTATAGTCGTACACGAGATTGTTTTAGTGAGTTTGTCAATGTCTTATCGCAGGTGGATAAACTGATTTTGCTTGATGTGTACAGTGCTGGCGAAGAGCCGATTAAGGGGGCGACAAGCGATGATTTGGCTCGCTCCTTGCGTGAGCGTGGACAGGTTGAGCCGATTGTCCTAAGCGTTGCTGATAAAGAGCAAATCGCTCAAGTGCTAAAAGTTACTCTGCATGCCAATGATTTGCTTATCACGCAAGGGGCGGGCAATGTGGGGCAGATTTGTTTGGAGTTAAGAGATAATAATCTATACCTTTAATTCATATTAAAACACTTTGGGTTATTTTTAAATTATTGTTAAATTTTGGAAAAATTTATGACTGATGTTAATATTAAAAAATTTGGCAAAGTCGCCGTTGTATGCGGTGGTAGCAGTAGCGAGCGAGAAGTCTCCTTAAAAAGTGGCAAGGCGGTACTTGATGCCTTGCAATCAAAAGGCGTAGATGCTCATCACTTTGACCCCAAAGAGATGGATATCTCCAAACTGCGTGACTATGACCGTGTGTTTAATGTCTTGCATGGTACTTTTGGCGAAGATGGCAGCCTGCAGGGTGTGCTAGATGGCTTTGGCATTCCTTATACGGGTTGTGGAGTGTTGGCGTCTGCCATTGCGATGGATAAATTTCGTTGTCGTCTTGTTTGGCAGTCGCTAGGTTTGCCAAATGTGCCATATGTGGTGCTAAAAGATGACAGTGATTTTTTGGCGGTGGAGACAGACTTTGGCTTACCGCTCTTTGTCAAGCCTGCCAGTGAAGGGTCAAGCGTGGGGGTGGTGATGATTGAACAGGCGGGCGATTTGGCAAAAGTGTACCCCACTTTAAAGCAATACCACGGCGAGATTTTGGCAGAAAAAGCCATTACAGGCGGTGAGTATGCTTTGGCAGTGCTAGGCGACACCGCTTTACCAAGTATTCGTATCATTCCAAAGAACAAGTTTTATGATTATGAAGCCAAGTATTTAAGAGATGACACCGTCTATCAATGTCCGTCAGATCTAACCGCCAAGCAAGAACAGCAAATGGGCGAGTTGGCTAAGCGTGCTTTTGAGGCGATAGGTGGCCGTGGTTGGGCTCGTGTGGACTTTTTAAAGGGCGATGATGGCAAATTGTATCTGTTAGAAATCAATACTGTGCCTGGCATGACCGACCACAGCCTTGTACCCATGGCGGCAAGGGAGGTTGGTATGGATTTTGCTGATTTGTGTATAGTGATTTTAGAGCAGACCTTAACTGTTTGATGCTAGCTAGCACCCAAAAGCCAATGGGTAATCTGTTGGCTTTTGGGTGCTATTCGTCCAAAAAAGTGTCAGCAAATAAAAAACGCTGGCATATCTTGGGGTGAAACTGTAACCGGTTGTAAAAATTCATCGCTTTATCCATATTTTTCTTGGCGATAATGATAAAATACGCTACTATATGCAATTTGTCCTATTTCTTTAGTTCTATTTGGCAGTAGCATCATGAACGCTCGAATCAAAACCTTTAAAACACGCCCAATGCTTAAGCTCTGGCAGATTTTACTGCTCAGTGGCATTGTTTTTGCGTTGAGTGTGTTTTTTATTTTTCGAGCGGCAAATCAAGCTCCGACTAGACCGCTTGTGTTAGAGATGAACAACCTAACCCAAGCACAGATAGCGTCTTTACAAGAGGCAACCCATTCGCTGGGCGAAATGCAGTTTTTTGGGGCAAATTTAACCAAAATTCATCGAGTGGTGTCTGGGTTATCATGGGTGGGGAGTGCTAGTGTCAAAAGAGACTGGCAGAAAGGCGTGGTGGTGTCTGTTATTCCAAGGCGGGCGGTAGCAAACTTTGGTAGTCAGCATTTGCTTGATGCAAATGGAGAGGTTTTTGTGCCGGCTGATGAGCGTGAATTGATGAATGAGTCGCTTGTCAATTTATACAGTACCCACGCAAAAGACGCACAGCATATGATGAAGCAGATGCGGCGAATCAATGAGTGGTTCTCTCCTTTGGGATTGATTGCTCAAGATGTTACACTAACTTCAAGGCAAACATGGCTGATTCGTTTTAATAATGGACTTAGAGTGATTGTTGATCATGAAAATACCGAGCAGAAGCTATTTGGTTTGGCATCGCTACTAAAAAGTAGTTTGGCATCGGAACTACCAAGTATGCAGTCGGTGGATTTAAGATATAAAAATGGCTTTGCGGTCGCTTGGCGAACTAAAGTGGAGCCTGTAACGAATGAATCATAAAAAGTGATAGTCTGATAATCTGATGGTTGGTCTGATTTTGATCAAGATGTTGCGTTGCAATGATGGATAATTTTTGGGTATTTTGTGTTATTTTTAAGAATTTTTATCAAAAACAGAATAAATTACTAATTTTTATAAAGTTTACTCTTTTACAAAATTGCTATAGGTGTTAAAATATAAGAGGTGCATTCATTTTTTGAATGCTTGGTGAATTGATTGTTTATTGGTGAGTAAAGATTCGTATGTCAGACCTACAGGTAGCATTGCATTTAAGTTCAAGTGCTGTTCATACAGTCGTCGGCTATGCAACCGGTACACCTGAAAATCCGAAAATTAAAATTTCGGCAGTGGGTTTGGCAAACACTGATGCGTTCGCTGCTGGCAAAATTGAACGCCGAGAATATCTCATCAGTGCCATACACAAATCACTACAAGAAGCTAGTGATATGGCAGGCGTGCAGATTCATGAGGTGTGTTTGTCTTTATCCACACCGTTGATGATCTCCATGAATGATACGCAAACTGTTGTGATGAATACATCAAGTACCCAAACGACAGTACGACAAAGCGACATGCATCGTGCCAAAGAGTTGGTTCGTGATAAATTGCGTGCTGAGGGTTGTGAAATTTTTCAATTGTGCCAAATTGTTACTTATCTTGATGATACGCATGAGGTTAAAGATCCTGTCAATATGTATGCCAATAAAATTGATGTGGTCAATCATGTGATGGCATTGCCAGCCAGTTACCATCATCAGGTATCGAGCGTGATTGATGCATCAGGCATTGCTATTGGCGATACTTTATTTGATGGTTTGGTGAGTGCAGAATATGCCTTGACCAAAGATGAGAAAAAGCAAGGGGTTTGCTTTATTGATATTGGTCAAGAAACAACTAAAGTGTGTGTCTATTATGATGGGGCGGTGATATTTTCTGAGTGTCTAGATGTGGGCGGTCAGACCGTAACTTATGACATTTCGGTGGAGCTTGGGCTGACCACTCAAGAGTCAGAAAGCCTTAAATGTCAACAAGGTACGCTCATACTGGACCCATCAAAACGAGCATCATTTATTAATGTTAAAAGACGCACGGGCGGAGAAGCGACAGTTAGCTTACGCCACCTAAATAATATTATTACCGCTCGTTATGAGAATATTTTTACTCACATCAACAAAGCACTTGAGACTCGCTCAATGTCTAACATGCTTGGCATGGGCGTAGTGTTGGCGGGTGGGGGTTGCCAGATTGATGGTATGGCACACTTTTTGGGGCGGTATTGGGGCGTGCCTGTACGCATGATGACGACCAATAGTAATATCAGCATCTGCCCAAAAACCTTGAGTGATGAAAAGATTCAACTCATCAATGAGTACTTAAAAAATAACAAACTGCATAGCGTGTTAGGCTCGCTCTTATACCAAAATAGCGAGCAATTCATGAAGGACAGCTATACAGAAATGAAGGCTGATGATGGTCTTGCCAACAAGGTTTCCGATGGTTGGCAGGCTGTGGTTAATTGGCTTAAAGATAAATTATAATGCCTTTGGGCGATGGTTTTTAGATTTTTGGAGTGAGGTTTATGTCAAAATACAGTATGTCAGATGACGCCCAGTTTGGCTCAGATGGACAAGCACGCTTTATCGTTTTTGGTGTCGGTGGCGGTGGTGGTAACGCTGTTGAGCATATGGTGCATCAACAGGTTACAGGCATTAATTTTGTGGCGGCGAACACAGATCGTCAAGCATTGAACAAATTAACCACGCCGAATAAGCTACAACTAGGCAGTGATTTGACTCGTGGCTTGGGTGCAGGTGCAAACCCTGAGGTGGGTCGTGAAGCAGCAGAAAGCGACGAAGAAGAAATTCGTGCACTATTATCTGATTACGACATGGTATTCATCACTGCAGGCATGGGTGGTGGTACAGGTACAGGTGCAGCTCCTGTGATTGCTCGTATCGCTAAAGAAAAAGGCATCTTGACTGTTGCTGTTGTTACCACACCATTTAAATTTGAAGGTGGTAAGCGTGCCAAATTGGCTCAAGAAGGTATTGAGCAGTTATCGCAGTATGTGGACTCTATCATTACTGTGCCTAACGAAAAACTATTACAAGTCTATCGTGGTCTGACCATGAAAGATGCCTTTGCCAAGGCGAACGATGTTCTGTTGCAAGCGGTTGATGGTATTACTCGTACCATTCGTGAGCCTGGTGTGATTAACATTGATTTTAACGATGTGCATACTGCAATGACTGCTAAAGGTCATGCGATGATGGGTATTGGTCGTGCTAGTGGCGAAGGTCGTGCAGCGGCAGCAGCAGAAAAAGCGATTCGTTCACCACTACTTGATGATCTACTACTAAAAAATGCACAAGGTGTTATCATCAATATCGTGGGTGCTAATATCGGCATGAGCGAGCCTGCAGAAGTGGCTGAAGTGGTGGGTCGTATTGCTAATATTGACGAAGGCAATATCTTCTATGGTGCGGTCGATGATGAATCGATGGGTGATGATATCTATGTTACGGTCATTGCTACAGGTCTGACTGTTGATGAATCGCCAAAAGTACAACCAGCGAACCCACAGGCAGCTCCTGCAGGTCATACAGCAGCCATCAGCAGTCAAGGAGCACCACAAGCAGCGGCACCACAAAGTCAGTCGCCGACTCGTCCAGTGGTTAAGCCATTGAGTGTGGGTTCGTTCCTAAATGAACGCAAATCTACAATAACTGACTAATGGCAATGCACCCTGTACTATGTATGGGGTGTTTGTTTTTATGGGTAGAAAATGATAGATTTGCATAGCCATAGCACTGCTTCAGATGGTACAAATTCGCCAACTGAACTGGTTAAAAAAGCACACTTGGCAGGTATCACGACCTTTGCTCTAACTGATCACGATACCATTGCAGGCGTGGTGGAAGCAAAGGCGATGGCACAATCTTTAGGTATGACGCTAATCCACGGTGTTGAGATTAGCTGTACGCATTGTCTGCTAGGTGGTTATGGCACACATCAGCAGATTGATAAGATTATCCATGTGGTCGCTCTTGATTTTCATGATGTTCGGCGAATGAATGATTCCTTGCAATCATTACAAGATAGTCGTCATGAGCGAGGTAGGCGTATCGTTCAAAAACTTGCTAATATCTTGGCGGGTAATGATAATGCTCTGTCGTTACAAGAGGTATTGTGGCAAGCGGTGTTGGATAAAACAGGGCAAAATCCACGTGCGGTAGGTCGAGCTCACATTGCACAAGTGCTCTATGAAATGGGTTTTGTGCCCAGTGTGCAGTCGGCTTTTGATAAATATTTGGCAGACGGAAAATCTGCCTATGTGGAGATTGAGACCATCAGCATGGCTCAAACCATTAAGTTGATTCATGAATGTGGCGGCTTGGCGGTGCTAGCACACCCAACTCGTTATGGACTATCAGCAACTCGAACCAGACGCTTGATTGCTGATTTTGCAGAGCTTGGTGGCGATGCTTGTGAGTTACCTAATAATGAACCTGCTAGTTTGCGAGCAATGATTGACCGTGCTATCGCCCAAAATCGGTTGATGGTATCAGTGGGAAGCGATTTTCATGGAAGTAATATGCCTTGGAGAAAACTTGCCGCAGTGGCGAAACCATCTCCTGAACAAGTGGGTGTATGGACTTGCTTTAAAAGCTAGCAATAATTAAAAAATTTCTGTTTGAATTAGTGTCTAACGAAACCGGAGTTCTTCTAGGTCGTCTAGTGTATATTTTAATGCATCAAAGCATACACCCATCTCAAAACCACGATACTGCAAAAACCTTAGTTGTTTGGCTTTGTCTTTTGCACTTATAGGGCGGTCGTTGCCGTATTTTTTACAGCGGGCTTCCACAGCAAGTCTTAGCCAGTCAATCTTGTCATCATCTACTAATACCGTCCCATCATTGATGCTAGGAATATCTGCCATCTGTATGAGTTCATCAAGAGAGTAAGGAAGGGTTAGTTTGGCTTTTTTTAAGGTGTGCAAAATATGGTTTTTGCCACGACCACGCCGCACGCTTTCACGGATTAACATAAAAGCAAATCGTTCATCAGACTGATAGCCTTTTTCACTAAATTCATCAAGCAGTGCGTCAATCTGCTGACTGTCATGCCCTTTATCTAGCAGTTTTTGTCTCAGTTCGGCTCTTGAGTGTTCTCTCTTGGAGAGGTAATAAAAGGCAAGCCAACGCAAATGATTGGTGGTTTTGTCATTTTGATAAATGGGTTCGATGTCAACACCTTGCAGAGCGTGCCGTGTGGCATCATCTAGGATTTGTTGTGTATCATCGGCAATGATGGTTGTGATATGGTACTTTTGCTTGGTTTGGTCTGGTTTTGGGTTAGTGAAGTGGGTTTGTTTGTTTGAAGAATTGTTTTTTGTGTTTGATAAAGATTTGGGTTGATTGGTTGTACAAGCTGATTTAATGAGCCTGTCTGATTTGTCTGTATTTTTCTGCGATTGAATATTGGGGCTTGACGATAAAGCGGAAGTCTTAGCAGGCATGGTATCATCTATGTCCGCTAGGATTTCCGCTAATGTTTTAATGGTGGTCAAGAATGGCTACCTAAAATAGGTTTTTATCTTCCATGCCTTCAATAAATTCAGGCGGTTCGCCAGCGTCAGCATCGTGATCTGGCGGTGTGGTATCTTTGCTCATTTTTTCTTGACGAATCTTGGCTTCAATTTCTTGGGCAAGCTCTGAATTTTCAGCAAGATATTTTACGGTATTGGCCTTACCTTGCCCGATTTTGTTATCGCCATAGCTGTACCAAGCACCAGATTTGCCAATAGCACCGATATCTACGCCCAAATCAACAACTTCGCCCAGATGGTTGATGCCTTCGCCATACATGATTTGGAAGTCGGCTTGGCGGAATGGAGGAGCCATCTTGTTTTTTATAACCTTGACGCGAGTTTCGTTGCCGACAATTTCTTCGCCTTCTTTGATTTGCCCAACTCGTCTAATATCTAGGCGTACAGAGGCGTAGAATTTTAGAGCATTACCGCCTGTAGTGGTCTCAGGCGAACCGAACATGACGCCGATTTTCATACGGATTTGGTTAATGAAAATCACCATACAGTTGGAGCGTTTGGCGTTACCTGTGATTTTACGCAAAGCTTGGCTCATCAGGCGTGCTTGTAGACCCATATGGCTATCGCCCATTTCGCCTTCAATCTCAGCTTTTGGCGTTAGAGCAGCAACTGAGTCCACGACAATCATGTCCACCGCACCTGAACGCACGAGCATATCGGCAATTTCAAGGGCTTGCTCACCGTTGTCGGGCTGAGAAACCATAAGTTTGTCAATGTCTACGCCTAATTTGCGGGCGTAAATGGGATCTAGGGCGTGTTCGGCATCAATGAATGCACAAGTACCACCTTGCTTTTGGCATTCGGCGATGGTTTGTAGGGTGAGCGTGGTTTTACCAGAGCTTTCAGGTCCAAAAATCTCAATGATTCTACCTTTAGGCAAGCCACCGATACCTAAGGCGATATCAAGTGATAGCGAGCCTGTTGAGATGACATCAACATCTATTTTGGCAGATTCATCGCCTAGATACATGATGGTGTTTTTGCCAAAGCTTTTCTCAATCTGAGCCAGTGCTGCTTTGAGTGCTTTTTCTTTATTTTCGTCCACGCTACCGGTAGGTTCTTTCGCTTTACTCATGTTGTACCTGTCTGTTATCCAACTAAAATTATCTGTGTTTTAAAGTCAGCTTATTATAACATAATCATTATTGAGTTTTCACTTGTCGCTTCGCTTTTATGTGTGTTATTTTTGTTGCTCGGTGTGAGTGCTGATGAATGAGGTTGGGGTATTTTGCTTTAGGTGATTATTGGCTAGGTAAGTGGTGCTATCTTCACAGCTTTGGCTAAAAAGATGAAATTATCCACAGGTTTCACAAAGAGAAATTGATGGTTTTCGTGGAACATTTTTGTTAATTTTTACTAAAAACGACATAAAAAATAAAGCGAAGTTTATAGAAAAACTTATTTTATAACTTATTGATTTTATTTGATATTTTTAAATTATGCCCAAAGAAGTGTGAATTGTTTTTGTGCGTTGTAAGTGTTTATTTATAAGGCCTTTATGATTTTTTCTACTGCTTTTCCACAAAGTTATCCACAGATTTTGTGGATAAATTAACAAGGGGTGTGCAAAGTTAGTTGGTGTAAGCGTTGGCGGAATTTTGTCAATGGTTCTAAGGCTTGGTGCTCATTTTACTGATTGTGAATGATTGATGGGGGTGTTGCAATGTTTCACAAAAGATAATAAGACGCTGTATTGTGAAACTTTATTTAGATTGCATTAATATTTGGTTTTAATCACTTCTTGATTGGGGTTGTTTTTGGCGATTTTGTCTAATGTTTCGTGGATATCATCGCTACTTGGCGTGGGTTCTGTGGGTTGGGCGTTGTTTGGTTGATATTGAAATTTGCCATACACAGGGAAATGGTCAGAGCCGATGTTAGGAAGAACTTGAATGTCCTTTACCATAAAGTCTCGGCTATGAAAATGTGATCAAGTGGCCAGCGAAGTAAGGGGTGGTTGGCGTGAAAGGTGTTAAAGAGTCCACGCCCTTTGTGTGGGTCTAGTAGTCCACTGATTTTTTGGAAAAGTTTGGAGGTTGATGACCATGCCACATCATTAAGATCGCCAAATACCAATACAGGCTCATTCATGAATTCAATCTCACGCCCTACCAGTAGCAGTTCAGCATCTCTATCGGTGGCGGACTCGGTGGGGCTAGGAGGCATGGGGTGTAAACAGTATATGTAAACCCAATCATTTGAGCGAAGTTTTAGTCTGGATTTGATGGAGGGTATGTCATCGGTTACCCAATGACGAATCTCACTATTTGCAAGCTCTAAGCGACTGTATAGGTGCATACCATAAAGGTTGTCAAGGGGGATTTTGACGGTATGATGGTAACCGCAATCCATGAGTGTATCAAGTTGACTTTGCCACCATTCATCGCTTTCTAGAGTCAGTACAATGTCTGGCTGCAACTGATGAATCTGATTAAGTAGTAGGTGTGCTTGATAATTGTGGGTGAGTACATTGGCAGTCAACAAAGATAAAGTGCGACTGTCATCCAGCCCCATAATAACTGTGCACCTTAGGTGGGTAAAGGCGGGCATAAACGATTATTTGACTGACTTGATATAAAAAACACAAGCCATTAACAATGGCGATTAACCAAAAGACTTGGTGGTGAGCATGAGCAAAAGCCATGCCTATTGGTGGACAAATTAAATTTGCAACTGCGATTTGCAATCTAGGAAAATCAAAAATGCGAAACACCCAATGGTCATGCTTGACAAAAGGTAGGAGTGTTGCCACTATGGGAAACAACATTAAGCAAAACCAACCATATTCTAGCATGGTAAAAAACACAAGACACCTACTCGCTACTCATAAAGGTTTAGTATAGCAAATTTTAATCAATGGAAAAGTTGGTTTTTGTTATTTTAGGTTAGTTTGCCTATGACTTATGAATGTTAATGAATGGCTAATTGTGGGGTGAGAATGGCTGTTGTGCAATGCTTAGGTATTAAAACTTGTCTGTATAAAGGGCTAGGTGGCTATCATGGCGGTTGTGGTAAATCAGTTTTGACCAGTGATAAATCCCCATCGCTAATCCAAGTTACCCAATTAAGGGTTTAAGATGGGTATTTAAGACCAGTACATCAGTATTTGTACTGGTCTTAATAGGTGTTCACCCATATGTTTTAAAGACCTAATGCCAAGCGGTCTGTGTTGCGGGTGTTTAGCTGATTTGCGTGCACCAGTATTTTGTGCTGATGTACTCTTCTATGCCGTATTTTGAGCCTTCACGCCCAAACCCTGACTGCTTGACTCCACCAAAAGGAGCAACTTCGGTGGATAAAAGCCCTGTATTTTGGGCGACCATACCGTATTCTAGGGCTTCGGACACTCGCCATGCTCGGGCATGGTCTTGGGTGTAAAAATAAGCCGCCAATCCATAGGGGGTGTTGTTAGCGTGTTCAATGACTGTCTTTTCGTCATCAAACACAAAAATCGGAGCAATCGGGGCAAATATTTCTTCGTGAGCGATATTCATGTCGTCACTAATGTCAGTGATGATGGTGGGTAGAAAACAACGGCTGTGGGTAGGGTAGAGTGTGCCACCTGTGATGAGTGTGGCTCCTTTATCTGTCGCATCCTTGAGTAGGTTTTGGGTTTTTTTGATGGCGGTATCATTAATCAAGCAGCCAATATTTGTGCCATCTGTTAGACCATCGCCTACCGTCAGTGCTTTTACTTGGGCTTTAAATTTGTGAATGAATTCGTCTTTGATGGCCTGATGAACATAAATACGGTTGGCACATACGCAAGTCTGTCCTGCATTGCGGTATTTGGACATCATCGCACCATGGACTGCTTTATCAATATCGGCATCATCAAAAACGATAAAAGGTGCGTTTCCGCCCAGTTCTAAGGAGAGTTTTTTGACTGTTTTGGCACATTGCTCCATGAGTAGTTTGCCCACTTGAGTGGAGCCTGTAAAGGAGAGTTTTTTGATTCGTTCATCGCTTGTCAAAACGCCACCAATCACTTCTGCTTGACCTGTCACAATTTGTAGTACGCCCTTAGGAATGCCTGCTTGAATGGCAAGTTCGCCCAAAGCAAGAGCGGAAAAAGGTGTCTGGCTGTCAGGTTTGACTACAATGGTGCAACCAGAGGCAAGGGCAGGGGCGACTTTGCGAGTAATCATCGCTGATGGAAAGTTCCATGGCGTGATGGCGGCACACACACCGATGGGTTGCTTTAGGACGACATAACGCAGTTTGTTGTTTGTGGGGGGGTATGATATCGCCATAAAGTCGCTTGGCTTCTTCAGCAAAGAAACGGATAAAGCTATTGGCATAACCAATCTCCCCAAGAGATTCTTTTAGGGGTTTGCCTTGTTCGGTTGTCATAATGATGGCTAGGTCTTCACGATTTTCATCAATCAAATCCGCCCATCGGTGCAATACGGTCGCTCGTTCATTGGCGGTTAGGGCTGCCCATGATGGCTGAGCTTGGCAGGAAAAACCGATGGCTTTTGTAACTTCATCGGCAGACAAGTCAGGAATTGTGCCGATTTTTTTATCATTAAAAGGATTAAAAACTTCAATGATGTTGGCAGATCTGGCAGACTGCCATGTGTTATCAATGAGAGCTTGCTCGTGGAATAAGGCAGGGTTGGTTAATTTCATAAAAATCCTCTTGTCAAATGGTGGTTGGCTAATTGATGTGTTCAATGAGTATTTAACAGTTGGTACAAATTAGCACCATCCATCCATTTAAACAAGTGGTTTTCTGTTAATAGTCAAAATCAAGCCAACACCACTGCCTTAACATGATGTCAATGTAGGTTGTATCGTCAAAAAGCCACACGTTGGTCTTATCGGCGTTCTTGCTAAAGAGCAATCGTTTTTGACTATTTGTTAAAACCTAGCAACCAAAAATGACCAAAAGGTGCTAGGTTTTTTGGTGCTTAATGAGTTATGGGTTGTGATTGATTTTTTGGTAAATCAAATCCCAAGAAGGGCGACCGTAATCTTGTCCACGCTTTTCAAATTTCGTCTGCGGGCGAAAATCAGGGCGGGGCGTGAATTTACCTTGTCCTGCTGTGTTTTTAAAGTCTGGCATATTGTCCAGTACTTCAAGCATCCACATTGCATAGTGTTCCCAATCAGTTGCGGCATGAAATAGACCGCCAGTTTTTAGCGTGCGAGAGACGATTTGCATGCGATGCGTGGTTACAAAGCGTCTTTTGTAATGACGTTTTTTTTGCCATGGGTCTGGAAAATACAGCTGTACGGTGTCTAGATGTTCATCAGGTAGGTTTGATAATAAAGCGATGGCATCGCCGTTTAATACTTTTAGGTTGGTCATACCTAGTTCATGAGCCAAATAAGCCACACGACCGATACCAGGTTCATGCACTTCAATGCCGACAAAATTACGCTGTGGGTCATTTTGAGCCATCTCAATCAAGCTGTCGCCCATACCAAAGCCAATCTCAAGCGTGATGGGTGCATCAGCACCGTTTGGCATATCAGTAAAATAGGCACGCAAATCGTTGATATTGCTAACATCGCCAAGCCGACCAAGTTCAAAGCCATGATTGATGACATAAGGGGCGTAGGTGCTATCGGTCAATGCCAGTTCACTGGCTTGGCTCATGTGTGTACGCCGTTTCATGAAGGTGTCAATCTGACGAAACTGTTCGGGAGTTTGGGCTAAGCGAGCTATCTGCTCACTGATGGTCTCAGGATTCATGTCGGGGGTCTGCCTGTCCCCACCGACAGGGGTTAAAAATTCTTGATTTGGTTCTGTCATGGCTTTATTTGTATGAAAAAAAGGCGTAAAATGTACAAGCCGTCATTATAAGTCAAGCCACCTGCAACCGCAAATACTTTTCCATTTTTAGCGTCATTATGTTTCGTCTGCCATTTTTAGAAGACACAACCCCGCCACCATTTTATCAAGCGAATCTTGGTGAAAAAGAACGAACCGAATTGGATCGGTGGTTTATTGGGCTGCGGTCTCAGCGTTATTATCTTAAGCGGTTTCATCAGTTTGATGAGATAGGTTGTCTGCACGCACGCTGGCACTGGGCGGCGTTTTTTTGTACTTTTGGCTGGCTTTTGTACCGAAAGCGTTATCTGGACTGTGTGGTGTACTGTGTGGCAGGTTGGTCATTCATCAAGGTTAATATCGCCATTGTTTTGGCGGTGCTTGAATTTAGTATTATTGGTTTTTTGCCTGAGCAATATCAGATGGGTAGTCGCATTGGTGTGGGTTTGGCTGTCTGGCTGTTTTGGGCAAGTATGGTGGCACGATGGGCGGATGCTTATTATTATCGCACGGCTCGGCGAGAGATTGCTGATGCTTTAGAATTTTACCCCAGAAATAAAGATGAACAAAAAAATCACCTAAAGCAAGAAGGTGGGGTGAGCTTGGTTGGTATGTCAGTGGCATTTGCCATGTTTGGGGCGATGATGGCGATTGTGATTGGGCAATTTATGCCCATTATCGCTACACAAAAAGAGCAGGCGGTTATCTTTGAAAGCTATCGTTCAGCAAAGGCGGTACAAAATCGAGTAGAAATCATCTACCAAAATACACAGTACTGCCCAGTTGCCTTACCTGTATCTACGGATAATCAGCGTGTATCAATGGAAGTTGTCTCAAGCGTGGCAGGCGTGTCGACTGACTGTGCGGTGGTGGCAAAGGTATCGGGTGCTAGCTATCCTGTGCGATATCTTAATGGCGAGACGCTTGTCATCTATCACACTCAAGATGAAAAAGGAAAAGATATCTGGCGGTGCCAAACTTCACTTAACAAAAAACGCCACCCAAAAAGCTGTATATGATGAATGCACAGCGGACGACCAGATGGGGGTTAGATGCCCTGTCGCTAAAGTGTATCGCCATGTTTGCGATGACGCTTGACCATCTGGCGTGGGTGTTTGTTGATGTGGAGAGCTGGCTGTCTGAGGGGCTACACTTTATTGGACGACTTGTTGCACCACTGATGGTGTATTTTTTGGTGGTTGGGTTTTATCACACCAAAGACATCAAGGCTTATGCCATGCGACTGCTTGTATTTGCTTTGATTGCACAGCTACCTTATTGGTTGTTTAGTTTATCTATTGAACAGATATTGCTGGGCGTGGCATGGCAGGAGTATCTGAGGGGTAATGTGCTATTTACCTTATTGTTTACTTTGGTGGCACTTGTGGTATGGCATTCCGATTGGCATCCTGTGGTGAAAGCGACTGGTATTTTGGCATTATATCCTATGGTGCAGTTGGCAGATTATGGCTTTTCGCTTGTGGTGATATCGCTTGTTTTTGCCTATTTTTATTCTAATAAGCACACAATGCTACTGGCTTATGTACTGCTATCGCCTGTGTTTTATGTGCTTACTTATGGTTTTTATCCCACCATAGGTCTTGGGCTGATGCACTTTGGTGTATTGCTTGTTGTACCGCTGATTTATTATTTTGATGGTAGTAAAGGTAAGCAGGTGGGTGGTCGCTATGTATTTTATTGGTTTTATCCTGTGCATCTAAGCGTTATTGCCGTGCTTGATTATGCGGTGTAGCCCCAAGTATTACCAACCTATTGGGTCAATATCAAGCGAGATTCTCACGCCTTTTAGGTCTGAGTTGGCTAAGATGTCTTGCCAGTGTGTCACCAAAACGGTGTGTAAGGTCTTTCGGTCTTTGGCAAGAAGTAGTAGCTGAGTGTGGTACTGGTTATTTTTTTTGCTCATCGGTGCGTCTGTGGCGTTACTTTTAGCAAGATTGGGCGTGTTGGGTATTTGTTGGGCAATGCTACTGATGGCAAGTCGAGCACGAGCAAGGTCTTGGCTTTGTGCACGAATTAGGGCGGCATGAGCATAGGGGGGTAGCCCTAACAGCTTTCGCTCGCCAAGTAAAGTCTTGGCAAGTGCCAGATAGCCATGATTGATGAGTGTCAGCAATAAGGGATTCATGGGTTGTCTGGTTTGAATCAATACTTCACCCATTTTATCAGCACGACCTGCTCGTCCTGCAACTTGTATGATTCTTTGGGCGGTGTGTTCGGGCGAGCGAAAATCAGGCGATAAAAACCCTAAGTCCGCATCAGCAATCACAACCAAAGTAACATTAGGAAAATGATGACCTTTGGCAATCATCTGCGTTCCAACCAAAATCGCAGGCTGATTGGATAGAATCTGTTCATACATACGCTCCCAAGCACCTCTTTGACGCATGGTATCCTTGTCGATTTGCCAAATGGGGTGGGTTTGGTGTGTGGTTTGGGGGTTGGCAAAGATGGCGTGTAGTTGCTCGGTCAGCTTGCTTGTCCCAAGTCCTAAATCCTGCAGGTTATGGCTATTGCATTTTGGGCAGGTGGTGGGGCTGTGCGTACAAAAACCACAGTGATGACATTTTAACTGTGATGATGGGTGCTTGTGCAAAGTCAGATGGGCATCACAATGCGGACAATCTGCCTGCCAACCGCACGCATCGCATAGCAATATTGGAGCATAGCCACGCCGATTTAAAAAAATCAACACCTGCTCACCCAAAGACAATCGCTGTTTGATGCGTCTTACACTTTCATCGCACAATAAGGTTTGTTGCTCTTGCCCACTCATCTGAACGATATTTCTTGTACCTAGACGGATATCCACCAAACGCAAAGGAGCGGACTTGGCGTTGCCTGCTCGGATGTGTAGCTGACATTCGGTAAGTTTGCCATCTTGAGCGAGTTTGAGATGTTCAAGGCTTGGCGTGGCTGTGCCAAGTACGATGGGAATGTTAAGTTGGTATGCTCGCCACATTGCCACATCACAGGCGTGATAGCGTAGATGGTCTTGTTGTTTGTAGGAGCTATCATGAGCTTCATCAATGACAATCAATCCTAAATTAGCAAATGGATACAGCACGCTTGAGCGTGTGCCGATGACAATCTGAGCCTCTCCGGACTTGGCAGCTTGCCAACCGTGCAAACGGTCGCCATCACTCATGTTTGAATGTAGAACGCAGATATTGGCGGTAAATCTTGAGCTAAATCTTGTTTTGGTTTGTGGAGTGAGCCCTATTTCTGGCACCAAAATCAGCACTTGTTTATTGGCTGATAAAGCTTGCCATATGGCGTGTAGATAGACTTCGGTTTTACCAGAACCTGTGATGCCATTGAGCAAGATGCCCTGATAATTGCCATTTATCATGGACTGCTTAATAATCTTAAAGGCGGATTGTTGCTCATCATTAAGTGATAAGGGGGCGTCTTGCAGTTTGGCAGGCTGAGTGTTTTTGGAGCTTGTTGTGATAAATGAGGTGATTAGCCCTTTTTCTTGCAAGGTTTTTAAGGTGGTTTTGCTGATACCCATATCAAGCAGGTCTGGCTCGGCTAGCTTGGTTGGACTGTCTTTGATGGCATTGATGGCTTGCCATTGTTTTTTGGCAGTTTTTTTGAGTTGGGTGGTGATATGTTCATCATCAATACCATCTAAAAGCCGCCAGAAGGTTGTTTGTTGTATGGCAGGTTTTCCTTGATTGATGAAGCTAGGCAACATGACAGGTAGCGTCTCGCCGAGTGGATAATGGTAGTAGGAGGCTAACCATTGTGCCAAATTTAACAGATGGTCATTAATGATGGGTGTGGTATCAATGACGCTTCGTATTGGTTTTAGTTTCTCATAAGGAATGTTAATATCCTTAACAGAGATGTGTGAGATGATGATGCCGACAAGTTCTTGGCGACCAAATGGCACACGCACCCGAGAACCAACGGCCGGTAGTATGCCATTATCTAAGCAGGATAGAGGGCATAGGTAATCAAACAGCTGATACAGGGGTGTGGGCAGGGCGATGCGTAATAAGGTAGTGTGCATGATGATAAAGGCTTGTCTGGCAAGCCCTTAGAGCAACGAAATCATAAAATCAAGCATCAAGATGTAAGATTGCTTCAATCTCAACCACACCACCTTTTGGTAATGCTGCAACTTGTACGGCAGCACGAGCAGGGTAAGGTGCGTTTAGGCGTGCATCAAAGATTTTATTTAATACAGCAAAATCATTTAGATCGGTCAAAGAAACATTGAATTTTACGGTATCGCTGAGCGTACCACCTGCTGCTTTAGCGATGGCAGATAAGTTGTCAAAGGCTTGTTCGGCTTGGGCTTTAAAACCTTCTTTTAGAGTCATGGTCGCAGGGTCTAATCCGAGCTGACCTGAAATATAGACAATATTGCCAACTTTGATGGCTTGGGAATAAGTGCCAACAGCGGCAGGGGCTTTGTCGGTGTGAATGACTTGTCTGGTCATGGGTATTCCTTTGTGTTTGTGCTTACAATGGGTTGGGTGTCCATCATAGATTGAGGGGTAATTTGATACAATAACACCGGCTATCTTTTGGGGTATGATATTAAATCTTGATGACCCCATAAACTCATCTCTGACTTATTGGCTTAGATGGGTTTTTAAGATATTGTCAGTAGTTTTTGGTTATTGGTTTACCAAAATGTGCTACTTGCATCTGTGAGCTTCAATCGTCTCTACAATGCCATCTTCATCAGCGAGCTTTGTTTGGTGATATTTATGATAAAACAAAGCCTGCTATAAATTCAAGCATTTTTTGATTGATGCATCTATCCTAAGTTAAGCGTGGTTATGATGGTGGTATAGTCGCATGATATTTGGATAGCCTAAAATTTGGCGTAAAACATGAATGCCCTCTTCAAGATGTTCTCGAGAGCGAACGACCACATTGAGCGTGGTTGTGCCTACCTTACTATTTTTATCTTTGATATCAGCCTTAACAGAGGTGTGTTCAACGCCGATATTTAAGGCACGAAGCTCATAGATGGCTTGGCTGATTTGTTCTTCGTTTAGCATGGCAAAGATACGCAGTGACGCTGAGAAATGCAGTTGGTGACTGTCATGATTGATTTTGATGTCATCTTTCCAATGCACTTGAATAATCTGGTAGGGGTTGGCGGCACGAATGGTGTTTAGTGAATAGCATTTGTGGCGATGAATGACCAGTCCATGACGAGCGGAGAGATGACCGACAATGTGGTCGCCATAAATAGGGTTGCAACATTTAGCAAAGGTAACCTCAACGCCTTTTACCCCTGCAATGAGATGCTTGGATTGGGTGATTTCATTACCATCGGCGATATCTACTTCCTCACTAAATAATCGTGAGACCACTAACTGTGCCAATAGTGAACCTGTGGCGATTTGTAGGAATATATCACGCTGGCTGTCCACACCACGCCATGCTAAGATATCAGCCCATTTGCTATCGGTAATGTCTTCAATGACCTTGTCATAGGCTTTAAGGGCTCGCATGAGAGCTTCTTTACCTGCATATTCTTTTTGGTCATCTGGTAGGTGTTTTAGAAACTTTAGAATCTCACTGCGTGCTTTATTGGTCGCCACAAAACCTAACCAATCAGCCTTTGGTGTGGCATTTTTGTCGGTGTCAATACTCACTGAATCACCATCTGCCAGTACCAAGCCTAGCTTGCCATGCTCGCCATTGATGTCAGCACCGACAGCGATATTGCCAATGGCAGGACCGACCGCATAAGCAAAGTCTAAAGCGGTTGAACCACGAGGCAGTTCATAAGCACGACCCTGCGGACTATAACAGACGATTTTTCGTTCGTGCAGGTAGTTTAGTAGTTCATCGATAATGGCAACAGAGTATTCATTGTTTTCTTGGAAGTCTTGTCCAGATTCGCTATTAGCAAGGGCTTGCATATTGCGAAGGCTGGCTTGGACGACAGAATGGCTGATATCCCCTTTATCTTTACTAATCACACCTAGGCGAGCCGCTTCTTGCATTCTTTTGGTTAGCAAGGTGATTTTGATGTGGTTATAATCTTGTTCGTAAATGAGCGTGAGCGATTGGTTGCCACCTGCTTGGGGCTTTCTAATGTTATCACGAATCATCTCATCACTGATTTCGTATTTTTGCACCAAATAGCACGCCAGTTTATCACAAGACTCAATGTCATCAAGCACAACGTCAAAGTCATATTGGCGAATCAGTCGGTTGATTTGCCCACGATTTTTAAAAAATTGGCGGTACATGGAGGTGCGGTTGTCAAGAACTTGTACATGACCGCTTAGGTTTAGATGGCTTAATAAATTTTGTAGATAAGTGCTGATTTCAATCTTTTGGAAGTTACGACCCAATCCGTGTTGAAGTAGCTTGTCAGTAAATTTGTTATACATCTCAGGGTTGAGATTGCGATAGCACAAAAGCTCAATATAATCGGCAATGTCATTTAACCCCATGATGCGAGCAAAAGGAATGTAGAAGTCTAGCGTTTCGTTGGCGGTGCGTTTTTGTTTCTCGGGACTGACCGCATCTAAAGTGGACATATTATGCAAGCGGTCGGAGAGCTTGATGATGAGAACACGAGGGTCGGTCAAGGTGGCAGTGAGTATCTTATGAAAGGTGGCCGCTTGGCTTTGTTGCTTATTCATGCTTGACGACCTAAGTTTGGTTACGCCATCAACAAGCCGTGCAACCGTCTCGCCAAACTCTGTTGTGAGCATTTCTTTTGTTACTTCGGTGTCTTCTACTGTATCATGTAAAATCGCTGAGATGATAGTATCTTTATTCAGACGAAACCCTGCCAAAATTTCCGCCACTGCAATGGGGTGGGTGATGTACGGCTCGCCCGATTTGCGTTTGTCCTTAATGTGTGCCACATCGCCAAAATGACACGCACGCAGAATGTCTTCATGCTCTTGTTGCTCTAGGTAGCTGACCGCACGCATTAAGCTATCACGAGATTCATCGACTAGCGGGTGGCTAAGATGGGTAGGAATGTCATGCGGATGGTAGTTGGCTAGCATAGGTACTCTTGGTTGGTAAATGATAAATGGGCTCACTAAGAAAGCCGTGTGGTTGTACAAATAAGTTGTATCAATCAACATTGATTATAAATATCAATTATCTGCAACATTGTCAATAGATTGTTCTATCATTTTATCACTTTTATACGAATAATGGCATAACAAACCGTGATTTAATCCAATAAGAAGCGAATTTTTAAATTGGGTTTTATCTCATTTATGGCAATGTTATAAAGATGTCATAAAAATGACTTAAACTGACATTTTGGCTTGCCAGTGATATCGGATAGATTGGGTGTTGATGGATAAATGCGTAGGGGTCTGCTTGTGATGGGTTGGTTGTGATTGCCAGATTGTTAAATGTCATAAAAAGACCGCACTTTGTGGGCGGTCTTTGATTAATAAAAGTGGCTTTTAAGCAAGTGCTTAAAAATCATCAGGTGTTAATTTTGAGAAATCAACAAATTCTGGTGTTTTGATGACAATCTCTTCATCTGGCTCATCCAAAATGGTGCGAGTAATGTTGCCAGAGGCAATCTCACGAAGTGCCAAAACGGTAGGCTTATCATTTTCAACGGTTACAGTCGGTTCAGCACTGCCTTTAGCCAGTTGGCGTGCACGCTTGCTTGCGACCAAAATCAGCTCAAAACGGTTATCGACATTGTCAAGACAGTCTTCAATAGTAACTCGTGCCATGGCTCTCTCTTTGCTAAATTCATGAATAATCGCTTATTTTAGCAAATTACATTCATCTTTAAAAGCATTTTTTATTTACCTCGTGCATCCGCCCAGATGATTTTGTGTAACTGTAATTGCAAGCGTACGGGCAGACCATCCGCCAAAATCCATTCGGCTAATTGTACAGCAATGTTTGGCACATCGGATCTTCGTTCATCAATCTCAAACATTGGCGAAAACCACACTACGGCACATTTTTTATGTAGCTCATATTGCCATAATTTTTCCACCGCCCATTCATAATCGGTGCGATCAGCAATCACGATTTTAATTTGGTCGTGGTTGGTCAGATGACTAAAGTTCCCCCATAAATTCCGCTTGTTCTCGCCGGAGCTTGGCGTTTTTAGATCCATGACTTTGGATACGGCAGGCGGGACATCTTTGACTGACAAAGCTCCTGCGGTTTCTAGTGATATATCATAGCCATGTTCTAAGAGTAATTTCATCAGGGCAATGACATTGGGCTGGGCGAGCGGCTCTCCGCCTGTGATACATACTCGCTTGCAAGGAAAACTGGCGATGTGAGTCAAAATCTCATCAAGCCCCCATCGTGCACCGCCTGTAAAGGAATAGGTCGTATCGCAATAAGTGCAACGAAGTGGACAGCCTGTCAAGCGAATAAAAATGGTCGGTAGACCAGCAGCCAGAGCCTCACCTTGCAAGGAATAAAAAATTTCGGTCAAGCGAAGTCCTGCCAATGGGTCGGTGGTGGGGATTTGGGTGTTTCTTAGGGCGGTGGGCATAGGTTAATAAAGCAGTGAAAACCGTTTATTTTAACAGATTTGAACGATTTTTTGGAAAAATTATCAGTGAAATCATTAAAATTATAAGTGTGTCAGCACCCATAGACATGATTGGATTAAAAATGGTTAAACTATCGCAATCGTCATCGGTAGTAAAGGGCTGTCTATCAGCTTAATCTATGGTCAATCTGGTGGTTTTGTTAAAATGTGATACTGGGCGGATTTAGAAGCAATAAAAGAGACTGGGCGAATGCTGTGTCTCTTTTATTTATCTTAAACAACAATCTAGTTTTTTACTACATTGCCGTCAGCATCGGTAAATTTACCAAAGATTAGAATGATTAAGTCATAAATCACCCAAATCCCCAAACCACCTAGCGTGATGAGCTGTAGTAGTCCTGTACCAATTTTGCCGACATAAAAGCGATGGATGCCAAATGTACCCAAGAAAAAGCAAAGCAGTACGGTAATGGCGAATGATTTGTTGGATTTATTCATTATATCTCTTGATGTGTTTGAAAACATCATCTCTAGTCATCTAAGGCTAGATATGACATTGCCTTTGGGCAATGATGATTTTAGTCCGCTCTTAGCAAATCGTTGATGGACGTTTTGGCACGAGTTTGGGCGTCTACTTTTTTGACGATAATGGCGGCATATAGGCTGTATTTACCACAAGGGCTTGGTAGGTTGCCAGGAACAACAACCGAACCTGCCGGCACTCGTCCGTAGTGAATCTCGCCTGTTTCACGGTCATAAATTTTGGTTGATTGACCGATATAAACGCCCATTGAAATGACCGAACCTTCTTCAACAATCACGCCTTCAACGATTTCACTTCTTGCACCGATAAAGCAATTGTCTTCAATGATGGTTGGATTGGCTTGAAGTGGCTCTAAAACACCACCAATGCCCACACCGCCTGATAAGTGAACATTTTTACCAATTTGGGCACAGCTACCCACCGTTGCCCAAGTATCAACCATTGTCCCTTCATCTACATAAGCACCAATATTGGTATAAGATGGCATTAAGATGACATTTTTGGCAATGTACGAGCCTTTGCGAGCAACCGCAGGGGGAACGACACGCACGCCTGCGTTTTTATAGTCTTCTTCTGTCCAGCCGTTGAACTTGGTATCTACTTTGTCATAAAAACCAAGTTCGCCTGTATTCATAGGCTTGTTGTCATTGATTTTAAAAGAAAGTAGCACGGCTTTTTTGACCCACTGATAAACCACCCATTCATCATTGATTTTTTCGGCAACACGCAGTGAGCCATTATCAAGACGGCTAAGTACTTCTTCAACAGCAGAGCGAATGTCAGCAGGGCAGTCGGTAGCACCAAAGCTGTTGCGGTTTTCAAAGGCTGTTTCGATGATTTGTTCAAGACTCATAAAAATTCCTATAAAAAAAGAGTTAATCAAATGATGTTAGATTATTTTACCACAACTTCTTACTCATTATCATAAGTTTTCAATAAGTTTTATCAATCATGGCTTTTGTTTATCGTGTTATATTAACCAGTGCAAAATGTCTTGATACACTTTATTTTTGGCGGTTTCGTGCAGTGGTTCATGTCTCATGTTAGGATATAGTCGAGCTTGCGTATTCTTATCTGAACGCACCAATTCATCAAAAATTTCATCGATGTCTTGCCCCATACGCCCCACAGGGTCATCTTTGCCACTGACGAGCAAAATGCGAAAGTTTTTGGGGGTGTGGGCGTACCATGTGGGTGATGTGGCTTTTTTGATGAGAGTTTGTAGAGCGATAAAACCATTGTTGCTAAACGCAAAACCGCACAAAGGATCGACTTCAAAGGCTTTGATGTTATCGGTATTTTCAGATAGCCATGCAAAGGGTGAGACAGATATCGGATAGCGGATTTGTGATAGCAGGTAGTCATTTAAAAGCATGGCAAAATACCTATTGGTTTTTTTGGGGTTTAGGTAGTGGATTACCCCAAGCGTGGTTAGAGCAAGGCGGTTCATCAGCCCAAAACTATTGCCTGTCCCCATGAGTATCGCTCCATGAAAACTTGTGGCGTGATGGGTTAGTACCGTTCGTACAATGAACGACCCCATTGAATGCCCCATGATGTAGTGAGGAATGGGGCGGTCAGTTAGGGTGCAGGCTTTATCTTTTAATTTATCCGCCATAATAACAACATCTTTACATAGGGCTTGGACGGGGTGTTTTTCATCGATAAAGCCAAGTTCGTACTTGTCTTTGACCGTCCGTCCATGCCCAAGCTGATCATAAGTGGCAACCAAGATACCATGATTGGCAAGAAACCTAGCAAAATCGGCATAGCGTCCGCTATGTTCACTCATGCCGTGTACAATAAGTAGGCTTGCCTTGATGTCGCCTTTTGGCATAAAAAAAGTGTGGTGTAGGCGGTGAATGCCGTTTGATGAGAGAATGGTTTGAGTCATGATATCTGTTCTGTATTTAACTATATACTGCCTGTCGTGCGATATGATCAGTATTGTCGCCAAAAAGTTGTTACTATCTTTAAGGTGGTTTGTGTCAATCCGCCAAAAGTAAGTCGGTATAACTTGGCTAAGATATGGCAGTTCGCCAGTTTTGAGAATCAATGGTTTAAAATAGTGCATCAACCAGCCATCGCTTTGGCACAATACAAGACTGACAGTTTTTGGAAAATCAACTGACAAAATAGGACGATAAACTCGCCCTAAATGTTTGTGTTGTGTTAAAAACACCCAGTTTTTTCGCCTTTTTCGGCTTTTGCCAGTTTCTCTTCGGCAAGTGCTTTGGCTGAACGCACAGGTGGTGGGCAAGGCTCGCCATAATATTGGCGGTCAGCAAAATAACTTGAACGCACCATTGGGTTCGCCCAAATGTTAAAAAAGCCTAACTTTTTGCCATATTCGGTATATCTAGCAAATTCATCAGGGTGTACATATCTATCCACAGGGGCGTGATTTTTACTTGGAGCAAGATATTGCCCAATGGTGATGATGTCCACATCGTGTGCTTTTAGGTCGTCAAGCAAGCGATAAACTTCTTCTTCACTCTCGCCAAGCCCTACCATAAATCCGCATTTGGTAGCAATGTCTGGACGGCGTGCTTTGTATTCTTTTAATAGCTTTAACGAATGCTCATAATCTGAACCTGGTCGAAACGCCTTGTATAGGCGTGGCACGGTTTCAATGTTGTGGTTGAAAACATCAGGAGCGGTTTGGCTTAAAATATCCAATGCCAGTTGCTCTCGTCCACGAAAATCAGGTACCAAAATTTCAATCAAGCAGCTGGGCGATAAAGCACGGCTTTCGTTGATAACCTCAGCAAAGTGTCCTGCACCACCGTCTTTTAGGTCGTCTCTATCCACGCTAGTGATGACGGCATATTTTAGCCCAAGCCCCAAAATGGTCTCGGCAGTATGGCGTGGCTCGTCTGTGTCAAGCGGATTGGGTCTGCCATGTGCCACTTCGCAAAACGGACAACGGCGGGTGCAAATATCGCCCATAATCATAAAGGTGGCTGTGCCATCGCCAAAACATTGGGGTAGGTTGGGGCAGGCAGCTTCTTCACAGACTGTATAGAGTTTTTGCTGGCGGAGTGTGCTTTTAATGCGTTCAACTTCGGCAGGGCTAGATAATTTGACACGAATCCAATCAGGCTTTTTTGGGGTTTCTAAGTTTGGAATAACCTTAATGGGGATACGAGCCACTTTGTCATAGCCACGCAATTTTTCGCCTTGAACGGCTTTTTTTGGAGCAGGCTTAGGGCTTGGGGTGTGGGTTTGGACAGACATAAGTGATACTTTAAAAATTAAATAAAAGAAAGAAAAAATTAGACCAATTTTACGCTATTTTTATATAAAAAGCGATCATCTTGATAAAAAAACTGCCATGCTTAGAATTTTAATCAAAAACATCTTGTGGCTAGACTAGATAGTCCGATGAGTAAATGTGCCATGATTACCATAACAGATTGACTGTTGATTGGATAAAAAGCATGATTTAAGCTATTTTGAGTTTTTATGGTGGTGGTAATTGCTAGAATGTATCAACACAAAAGTAAATGCCATAACAGTGAAACTTTAAAAATAATAACATAAAAACTAAGCGTTAAGTGAGCTTGGTTCTGATGGGTTGCCCATTAAAGGTAATTTGTGATTAAAATCTTTACCAAAACACATATCTTGCGACCATACAAAAACACATTAGCACAATCATTGGGCGAATGTATTTTGCTCCGCCTTTGACGACCATATTAGCTCCCAATACTGCACCAATGACTTGTCCGACAATCATCACTGTACCAACCAGCCAGACCACCTGACCGCCAATGATAAAAAAGATGAGACTTGCAATATTGGTGGCAAAGTTGAGCAGTTTGGCATTGCCTGTTGCTGTTACCAAGTCCATGCCTCGACCAACCACGCCAGAGAGTGAAAAAAATGTTCCTGTACCTGGTCCAAAATAGCCATCATAAAACCCAACGATAGGCACAATCCCTTTTTGCCAAGCATTGTGTGAGATTTTGGCTTTTTGTTTTATGGCACCCAAATTGGGTGAAAATAGTGTGTAAAGTCCCATTATCCCAACGACCACAGGAATGGCGATTTTTAAAAATTCTGGTGGCGATAGCTGTACCAAAACCGCTCCAATCGCTGAGCCAACAAAAGCAAGAATGAGAGCGGTTTTGATGTATTTGGGGTGGGTAACTCCCTTTTTTATCATTGCTAGGCTTGCTGACAATGAGCCTGCCGAGCCTTGCAATTTGTTGGTGGCAAGAGCGGCGACAGGGTTCATGCCTGTTAGCAGTAGGGCAGGAATGGTCAACAGTCCGCCTCCGCCTGCCACAGCGTCCACAAAACCTGCAAGTATCGCCACAAAAAATAAAATGCCTAAAAGCTCAAAGGTTAGTTCCATATGCTGATGTATGAATGCCAAAAAAGTTGCCCGTATTGTACTAAAAAACAAGCAGTAGATAAATGAAAAACTTTTAAACTGGTTGCTAAAATTTGCTAAAATAATTCTTTTTAAATTAGAAGGAAAATTCAGTGTCAAACAAAAAACCCACTATCGGTATCTTGGGTGGCATGGGACCGATGGCAAGTGCCGATATGTTTTTAAAATTCATTAAGTCTGCTCACGCCACAAGCGACCAAACGCACATTCCGCTCATCATCTCATCCATACCTGATATACCTGACCGATCCGCCTATCTCCTTAGTGATGGGGCTGACCCTTATCCTTATTTGTATGAATATACGCATAATCTCGTCAAGGCGGGGGCGGACTGCATGGTCATTGCGTGCAACACTGCTCATTATTGGTTTGATCGACTTCAGGCTGATTTTTCGCACATCACCATGCTGTCTATGATTGATGTAGCGGTGGCGTACGCCAAACAAAGTGGACATACGAATATTGGTATTTTGGCAACCAACGCCACTTTGGCAACCAATCTATATAAACACAAAATACAAGAAGCTAATCTTAACTACATCGCCCCAGAAGACAACACGCTTGTCATGCAAAGCATTTATGATTATAAGGCAGGGCGAATTGATGAGGCGACTACCTTGATGCAATCTGAGCAGGACAAACTGTTTGATAAAGGGGCGAGTGCGTTGATTATGGGTTGTACCGAAGTGCCACTTATTTTAGCCAATGACGCAAAAGCCAATCCTAATGCCTATATTGATGCCACGCAGGTATTGGTGGATAGGGCGATTGCTTGGTATCGTGAGGCGATTGCTCAAGCGAACGGTTAATTATTAAAAATATTGATATGCCTATTGACTTAATTAATAAGCTTTCTTAAAATGTTGTGATGGGGCTTTTTGCCATCAAATGGAAGTTTGTTTTTGTGAACAGCCTTACTTAATAGGTCAGTAAATCAATTTTAAGCCATTGTTTGTGATATAAACACGGTGGCTTGTTTTATTTTTCTCATGACAAAATAGCAAGGGTGTGCGATGTCTATTTTAAAATTATATTTTAAATCCAATCTGCTGATTCGCATTTTATTGGCACTTATTCTAGGGGCAGTAGGCGGATTGATTATCGGTAATTCGCCGAGTGTGATGGCGGTGCTTGCCCCGCTTGGCGAGATTTTTGTGCGACTACTAAAAATGATTGTTGTGCCTGTCATTGCTAGCACGCTCATTGTTGGTGCAAGCTCCATCACCCCAGCTCAGCTTGGACGCATTGGTGCTAAAACTTTGATTTATTATACCATCACTTCTATTTTTGCCATCATCATCGGACTTGGCATTGGTGCTTTAATCAAACCAGGTAGTGGACTTAATTTAATTGCTGATGCTGCCGCTGAAGGTAAAGCGGCTCAAGCCCCAACTGTCATTCAAATCCTACTTGACATCATTCCCACTAACCCTATTGGTGCAATTTCTGGCGGTCAAGTGCTACCGATGATCTTTTTTTGCTTGGCGTTTGGTATTGCTCTTGCCTTTGGGCGTGATAGCCATGATGAACAAATCAAAAAAAGTTCGGATACGGTGTATTATTTTGTAGATGGTGTTAGCCAAGCGATGTTTAAGATTGTCGGCTGGGTAATGCAATATGCACCAATTGGTGTGTTCGCTTTGATTTTTGGGGTATTTGCCAAAAATGGCGCGGTGGCTTTTGGTTCTTTAGCAAGTGTTACTGTTTCGGTTTATTTAGGGCTTTTGCTACAAGTCGTGTTGGTGTACTGCGTGATTTGTGCGATGTTTAAATTATCGCCAATGATTTTTTTAAACAAGGTTCGCCCTGCCTTGATTACCGCTTTTGTTACTCGTTCATCTGGAGCGACTTTGCCTGTCTCTATCCAGACTGCTCAATCCATGGGCGTGCCAAAGTCAGTGTATAGCTTTGCTTTGCCAGTCGGCTCAACGATGAATATGGACGGCACAACTGTATATCTTGGCGTGTGTGCGATTTTTATCGCCAACGCAGTGGGCATGCCTTTGACTGTCGATCAGATGATTACTGTAACCTTAACGACGGTATTGGGTGCTATAGGTACGGCAGGCGTGCCTGGAGCCGGAGCGATTATGCTGTTGATGGTGCTTGAGTCTATTGGACTACCTGTTGAAGCTGACTCTGTAGTGGCGATTGCTTACGGCATGATTTTGGGTATTGATGCCATCTTGGATATGGGGCGTACTTCAATGAATGTGGTGGGCGATATCGCAGGTACAGCCGTTGTTGCCAAACAAGAAAAAACACTAGATGAGACGGTGTGGAAATCTTAACCAAATCATTGACAAATCCGCTCAATTTACTGGGCGGATTTTTTGGTATTTTTAAAATAAATATTGACTATCTTACTATAACCTTTTGAAACTTTGATAAATTTGCGGTATGATAGCTTAGTTTCTTTTTTCTTTGGTGTAGGCACTTTTGTGGCGACACAAAGCACTCAACGCACCGTTTTTACAACAATAACCTAAGGAACTTGTTATGTCCAATATGTTAGCCGAATACAGAGCCCACGTTGCTGAGCGTGAAGCCTTAGGCGTACCACCACAGCCATTGACCGATGCCCAAACTGCTGATTTGGTAGAACTTCTAAAAAATCCGCCAGCGGGTGAAGAAGACTACTTGGTGAATTTACTTGAAAACCGTGTGCCAGCAGGGGTTGACCAAGCTGCCTATGTGAAAGCTGCTTTTTTAAATGCCATTGTTAAAGGCGAAGCAACTTCTCCACTTGTCAGCAAAGAGCGTGCGGTATATCTGCTAGGTACGATGCTTGGTGGTTATAATGTTGCACCACTTGTTGAGCTACTTGATCATGCTGAGCTTGGCGGGCTGGCAGCAGAAGCACTTAAAAAGACGCTGTTGGTATTTGATGCGTTCCACGATGTAGAAGAAAAAGCCAAAGCAGGTAATGCTAATGCTAAAGCTGTACTACAATCATGGGCGGAGGCTGAGTGGTTCACTAGTCGTCCTGATGTGCCTAGCGAGATGACCATTACTGTATTTAAAGTAACTGGCGAAACCAACACAGACGACCTATCTCCTGCCCAAGATGCGTGGAGTCGCCCTGACATTCCACTACACGCTAACGCCATGCTAAAAAATGCCAGAGATGGTATCAACCCAGAAAAAAATGGTGAAGTAGGACCGCTAAGCCAAATCAAAGAGCTGATTGCTCGTGGTAATCCTATTGCCTATGTGGGCGATGTTGTGGGTACTGGCTCTAGCCGTAAATCAGCAACTAACTCTGTATTATGGTTCTTTGGTGATGAGATTCCTTATATTCCTAACAAAAAAGACGGCGGTGTATGCTTAGGTGGTAAAATCGCACCGATTTTCTTTAATACCATGGAAGATGCTGGAGCGTTGCCTGTTGAGATTGATGTTGCTGATATGAACATGGGTGATGAAGTTACCTTAAAGATTGATCATGCAACTGCAACTGTGACCGCCTTTAAAAACGGCACACAGATTGCTGAATCTAAGCTAAAAACTCCTGTGCTACTAGATGAAGTGCGTGCAGGTGGTCGTATTAACCTAATCATCGGTCGTAACTTGACAAGTAAGGCTCGTGAAGCGTTAGGTCTTGAGTCTTCAACCTTGTTCCGTATTCCAGAGCAACCTGCTGATACAGGCAAAGGCTTTACTTTGGCTCAAAAAATGGTCGGTCGTGCGTGCGGTCTGCCAGAAGGTCAAGGCATCCGTCCAGGCACTTACTGCGAACCTAAGATGACAACCGTTGGTTCACAAGATACCACAGGACCGATGACTCGTGATGAGCTAAAAGATTTGGCGTGTTTGGGCTTCTCGTCCGACCTAGTCATGCAGTCATTCTGCCATACCGCTGCTTATCCGAAGCCGATTGATGTTGTTACGCATCATACCTTACCTGACTTTATCATGAACCGTGGTGGTGTAAGTTTACGCCCAGGCGATGGCGTGATTCACTCGTGGCTAAACCGCATGCTACTACCTGATACTGTAGGTACTGGTGGTGACAGTCATACTCGTTTCCCGATTGGTATTTCATTCCCAGCAGGTTCTGGCTTGGTGGCGTTCGCTGCTGCCACAGGTGTGATGCCACTTGATATGCCTGAGTCTGTACTGGTGAAATTCAAAGGCAAAATGCAACCTGGCATTACCTTGCGTGATTTGGTACACGCCATTCCTTACTATGCCATTCAAGAGGGTGATTTGACCGTTGAGAAAAAAGGCAAGAAAAACATTTTCTCTGGTCGTATCCTAGAGATTGACCTAACTGAGATGGAAAATGATTTGACTGTTGAGCAGGCATTTGAACTGTCTGATGCATCTGCTGAGCGTTCGGCAGCAGGCTGTGCCATCACGGTATCTGAAGAAAAAGTCGCTGAATATCTGCGTTCTAATATCGTCATGCTAAAATGGATGATTAGCGAAGGTTATGGTGATGCTCGTACTTTGGCTCGCCGTGCTGAGAATATGCAAAAATGGCTAGATAACCCTTCGCTATTAAAAGCTGATCCAGATGCTGAATACACCAAAGTGTACGAGATTGACCTAGCTGACATCAAAGAGCCAATCTTATGCTGTCCAAACGACCCTGATGATGCTAAGCTACTATCAGAAGTTGCTGGCGATAAGATTGATGAGGTGTTTATCGGTTCGTGTATGACTAACATCGGACATTTCCGTGCTGCAGGTAAGTTGTTGTCAGAAGTGCCAGCAGGCAGCCTAACCACTCGTCTGTGGATTGCACCACCAACCAAGATGGACGAGAAACAACTGATGGACGAAGGTTACTATAATACCTACGCCCAAGCAGGGGCAAGAACCGAAATGCCAGGTTGTTCTTTGTGCATGGGTAACCAAGCTCGCATTGCACCAAATTGCACCGCTGTTTCAACTTCTACTCGTAACTTCCCGAACCGTCTGGGTCAAGGGGCGAATGTATATCTAGCATCTGCTGAACTTGCTTCTGTGGCATCGGTACTAGGCAAATTGCCAACCGTTGAAGAATACATGGCGTACGCAGGTAAGCTAGAATCTATGGAAGCAGAAGTTTATAACTATCTAAACTTTGACCAGATGAATGAGTATACCGAAAAATCAGACAAAATCAGCGTGGCACAACTTGCCTAACCTGATGACTGATTAAAAGAAAAACACCGTCAAGATTGGCGGTGTTTTTTAATTACCTTAAGATGGTGCTAAGTTGGCATTAGAATCGTACAAAATTTACTTGTTAAATTTGCCCTGTATGTTATAATTTGCCACTTTTTAAAATTTAATGAGTTTACAGTGGTTTATTTTGATAAATTCATCACATTTTTAAAATATTGCCGTGCAAGCGGTTGAATCGCTTTGATTTGCCCCCATGGAGAAACTGGAGCGATTACTCTTGCAAAATTGGCGTGCAACTTTTGATTTGTTAAGCCATGAAGATGCATGCCGAACATCGCCAAACCTTGTTAAACCCAAATTTTATTATTAATAAATTGGGTTTGGGTTTAGGAATGCGGTCATGAAGTTTTGTCCATGTTAGATGAGCTTGATGCTGTATTCATAGGTTTTTCTTTTAACCCTTATCTGAGATGGTAATCCGATATGAGCGTTCATTCTGTAAATCATGCCCCCGTAACCCCTAAAGACGGTGCAACTAACGACTACTACCTGACTCGTCAAGACCAAATGGAGTCAAATGTTAGAAGTTATCCTCGTAAACTCCCCCTAGCCATTGCCAAAGCACAAGGTTGCTGGGTAACTGATGTTGAAGGCAACGAATACCTTGACTGCCTAGCAGGTGCTGGTACTTTGGCTCTTGGGCATAATCACCCTGCCACCATCAGTGCCATCAAAGATGTGCTAGATAGTGGATTGCCACTACATACGCTGGATATTACCACACCGATTAAGGACGCTTTTACCGAAAAGCTACTCTCTTTCTTTCCGCAAGATTTTATACTGCAATTTTGTGGACCGACTGGGGCGGATGGTACAGAAGCTGCCATTAAACTTGCTAAGACTTATACAGGGCGTGATAATGTGATTGCCTTTTCTGGCGGCTATCATGGCATGACGCATGGCTCTTTGGCGATGACAGGCAACCTATCCGCCAAAGAAAAAGTAGGCAATCTGATGGCAGGCGTGCAGTTTATGCCTTATCCGCATGAGTATCGTTGTCCTTTGGGGCTTGGTGGCGAAGCGGGTGTTGATGCCTTGACTTATTATTTTGAAAATTTCATTGAAGATGTAGAAAGTGGGGTGGTCAAACCTGCTGCAGTTATTCTAGAGGCGATTCAAGGTGAAGGTGGTGTGGTTGTTGCTCCCACCAAATGGCTACAAAAAATTCGTGAAGTAACTGCCAAACATGATATTGTGCTGATTTTGGACGAAGTGCAAGCTGGTTTTGCTCGTTCTGGCAAGATGTTTGCCTTTGAACACGCTGGTATTATCCCTGATGTGGTGGTGATGAGTAAGGCGGTTGGCGGTGGCTTGCCACTTTGTGTGCTTGCCATCAATAAGAAGTTTGATGCTTGGTCTCCTGCTGGTCATACAGGTACTTTCCGTGGCAATCAGCTGGCAATGGCGGCAGGTTATAATGTGCTAGAAGAGATTAGCAACAATAATCTGACCGAAAATTCACGCATTCAAGGTGAGTTTTTGCGTGCTGAGATCAATCAGCTTGCCCAAGAATATCCTTGTATTGGTAATGTGCGTGGTCGTGGGCTAATGAACGGTATTGAGATAGTAGATGAGCGTCAGCCTGCTGACCAAATTGGCTCATATCCTGCCGATGGCGAGCTTGCAGCAGCCATTCAAAAAGCGTGCTTTAACAATAAACTGCTCTTGGAGCGTGGCGGTCGTGGCGGTACGGTGGTGCGTATTTTATGCCCAATTACCATCACTCGTGAAGAGTGCGAAGAAGTCGTAAAACGCTTTAAGAAGTCGGTGGGCGAAGCACTAAAAGCGGTGCGTGGGTAAGCTCTTTATTTGGTTTTAGATTCAACAAGGCATTCTTTGGAGTGCCTTGTTTTTTTGTGGTATAATTTTTAGATTAAGTGTGCCTAAATCAACATGGGTGATTTTGGGTGGTTTGGCTAAAGACATAAAGATAGATACCATCTATGCTTTATGAGAGCCAAAACAACAAGCTCAACATGATTATTGGCAATGCAGATAGTTTTTATAAGATCTATCATAAGATGTATGGTAAATTAAATACTTTGATTTTTATTGTTAAGGGATATGAGTCATGACGGCACAACAGCAACGAGCCGAATTACAACGCCGCATCTGGCAAATTGCCAACGAGGTGCGTGGGGCGGTAGATGGTTGGGATTTTAAACAATATGTATTAGGCACGCTCTTTTACCGCTTCATCAGTGAGAATTTTTCTGCTTATATTGAAGCAGGAGATGATAGCGTAGATTATGCCAGTTTTCCTGATGATAGCTCGATTTTGGCACAAATCAAAGAAGATACCATAAAAACCAAAGGCTATTTTATTTATCCTAGCCAATTATTTGAAAATGTCGCCAAAAATGCCAACGACAACCCTAACCTTAACACCGATTTAAAAGCCATTTTTGATGCCATTGAATCGTCCGCCAATGGCTTTGAATCTGAACGAGATATCAAAGGTTTGTTTGCTGATTTTGATACCACATCTAGCCGACTAGGTAACACCGTTGCCGACAAAAACAGACAGTTGGCGGCTGTTCTAAAAGGCGTGGAAGGCTTGAATTTTGGTGATTTTAAGGACAATCAGATTGATTTGTTTGGCGATGCTTATGAATTTTTGATTTCCAATTATGCTGCCAATGCAGGCAAATCGGGCGGTGAATTTTTTACCCCACAAAATGTTTCTAAATTAATTGCCCAATTGGCTTTACACGGTCAAACCAGCATTAATAAAATCTATGACCCTGCTTGTGGGTCAGGTTCGCTGTTATTACAAGCTAAAAAACAATTTGATGAACACATCATTCAAGATGGCTTTTTTGGGCAAGAGATTAACCACACCACTTATAACCTTGCCCGAATGAATATGTTTTTGCATAACATCAATTATGACAAGTTTGAAATTGCTTTGGGTGATACTCTACTAACACCAGAGTTTGGTGATGGCAAGCCTTTTGATGCCATTGTGTCCAATCCGCCTTATTCGATTAATTGGATTGGCTCGGACGACCCCACCTTAATCAATGATGACCGTTTTGCCCCTGCTGGCGTACTCGCTCCAAAGTCAAAAGCCGATTTTGCTTTTATTATGCACGCTTTAAATTATCTGTCTGCCAAAGGGCGGGCGGCGATTGTTACTTTTCCAGGGATTTTTTATCGTGGCGGAGCAGAAGCCAAAATCCGCAAATACTTAGTTGATAATAATTTTGTAGAAACGGTGATTGCACTTGCTCCCAATCTGTTTTTTGGTACAAGCATTGCGGTCAATATTTTGGTGTTGTCCAAACACAAAACAAGCAACCAAATTCAATTTATTGATGCCAGTAAATTATTTAAAAAAGAAACCAATAATAATGTTTTGACCGATGAGAATATCGCCCAAATTCTACAAATCTTTGCCGACAAAAGCCAAATCGCCCATTTTAGTGCCAATATTGAAAACAATCAAATTGCGAGCAATGATTATAATCTTTCTGTATCCAGCTATGTAGAGGCCGAAGATACCAGAGAAGTGATTGATATTACCGTCTTAAACGAAGATATCCGCCAAACGGTGAGCAAAATTACCACTTTACGCCAAAGTATTGATGAGATTATCAAAAAGATTGAGATGTAAGATGGACATTGTTTTATATACAACCGATGATGGCAAATCACAATTTTCTCTGCAACGCTTTGATGAACAAATATGGCTAACACAAGCCCAAATTGCTAAGCTTTACCAAACCACACCACAAGCAATTACACAGCATATTAAGGCAATTTACCAAGAGAGCGAGCTTGATGAAATTTCAACTTGTAAGCAATACTTACAAGTTCAAACCGAAGGCAGTCGGCAAGTCAGTCGGCAAAAGAAGTTCTATGCCCTGCCTGTGATTATTGCCATTGGTTATCGTGTGCGTTCCACACGAGGTACAGAGTTTCGTAAGTGGGCAACTGAACGATTGAGCGAATACCTTGTTAAAGGCTTTACAATGGACGATGAACGCCTAAAAGGAGCAGGCGGAGGAGATTATTGGCTAGAATTATTAAACCGCATTCGAGACATTCGTTCTAGTGAAAAGGCATTGTATCGGCAAGTTTTGGATTTGTATGCAACCAGTCAAGATTATGACCCAAAAAGCGAAAAAAGTTCATTATTTTTTAAAACCGTCCAAAATAAATTACATTATGCGGTTCACGAACATACAGCACCAGAGATTATTTTTGAGCGAGCGGATAGTTCAAAAGATTTTATGGGATTAACAACTTTTAAAGGGGCAATACCAACTTTAAATGAAATCAAAATCGCCAAAAATTATTTAACAGAAGATGAACTGTTTCGCCTTAATCGCTTGGTCTCAGCTTTTTTTGATTTGGCAGAAATCAAAGCCAGTGAACGAGTGCCAATGTATATGCAAGATTGGATTGATGAATTAGATAAGTTTGCCACCACTTATGGCAAAGGGGTATTGCAAGGTACTGGCGTGGTTAGTCGTGAGATGGCTAATAAAAAAGCATTGGCAGAATATCGGGCATATCAAGCCAAAACCTTATCATCTGTGGAGATGGCATATCTAGAAAGCGTGGGCTTAGCTGATGATGAATTAAATCAACTAAAATCCCTAGAACGACAAGCCAAAAAAGCGAGTAAAAAATAATGCACACCTTGATTAAAAATCTCTTAAATGGGCAATCAGTGGAATGGAAAACTTTGGGAGAGGTTTGTTTTTCAATCAAAACAGGATTAAACCCAAGACAATTTTTTCAATTAAATACAGGTGATGCAACAAATTATTATGTAACAATTAGAGAATTGCAAAATCACGATATTGTTTTTACAGAAAAAACTGATAAATTAAACGATGAAGCATTAAGATTGTGCAATAATCGCTCTAATTTAGAAGTTGGTGATATTTTATTTTCTGGAACTGGAACAATAGGAACTGTGGCAATTATTACAGAAGAGCCAAAGAATTGGAATATCAAAGAGGGGGTTTATTCAATCAAGCCAATTCCAGATAAAATTTTATCAAAATTTTTACTTTATTTATTTGAAAGTGAGAATATTCGCAATGATTTTTTATCCAAATCGGCAGGAGGAACTGTTAAGAGTGTTCCTATGAAAGAATTGGCAAAAATCAAAATCCCAATCCCGCCCCTACCAGTCCAACAAAAAATCGTCCAAATTTTGGACGCATTTACCGCTTTGGAAAGTGAATTAGAAAGAGAATTGCAAAAAGAACTGGAATTAAGGCGAAAGCAATATACTTATTATCGTGATACATTATTGTCATTTGATAATTCATCGCAATTAGAGTCGTCTCTCTCTCTCTGGGAACAATAGTTTGGAAAACTCTGGGGGAGATTGCTTATTATTCAAAAACCAGAATTAAAGCAAATAGCCTTAATGACCAAAACTATGTGGGCGTGGATAATTTGTTGCAAAATAAACAAGGCAAAACACTATCCAATCATATTCCAGAAAAGGGTAATGTTGCAGCTTATTTTAAAGATGATATTTTGATTGGTAATATTCGTCCATATTTAAAAAAGATATGGCAAGCCAATAATGATGGTGGAGCAAGTGGAGATGTTTTGGTCATTCATTTGACGGATAATTCTGTTAATTCAAGATATTTATATCAAGTTTTATCCGATGATAAATTTTTTGCTTACAATATGCAACACGCCAAAGGGGCAAAAATGCCACGAGGGAGCAAGGAGATGATTTTAGATTACAAAATCCCAATCCCACCCCTAGAAATCCAAACCCAAATTGTAGAGATATTGGATAAATTTGAAACATTGACCCACTCCATTAGCGAAGGTCTGCCCCGTGAAATTGAACTGCGTCAAAAGCAATATGAATATTATCGGGAGTTGCTTTTGAATTTTGATATGGAATCATAAAATGACCCAAAAAAGAGCACCAAAAACTTGGAAAAACTTTGATGAGCAACTTGCTTTATTAAAATCTCGTGGATTGATTATTATTGATGAGAATAATGCAAAGAAATATTTAAAGAATATCGGTTATTATCGGCTTAGTGGGTACTTTTATTCATTTCGCCAAAAAGATTTGAGGCAGCCAAAATCTCGTTTGGATGATTTTATTGCTGATAGTGAGTTTGATGATGTTAGAAAACTTTATATTTTTGATAAAAAGTTGCGACATCTTGCCTTAGACGCTTTGGAGCGTATAGAGATTGCCCTAAGAACCAATATCAGTTATGTGCTTGGGGAATATGGTGCAACAGCCTATAAAGATAGCCAATATTTTAATGATAAATTTAATCACGCAGAATGGCTAGACACTCACGAAAAATTATTAGAAAGAGAAAAGCACAACAGTTTTGTTAAGCATCATCATCAATATTATGACGATATGCCTATTTGGGTGGTCAGTGAAATTTGGGATTTTGGTACAATGTCCAAGTTGTATAAAGGAATGAAATCAGAAGATAAAGACAAAATTGCCAAGCTTTATCATCTAAAAAGTGGCACACATTTACAAACCCATTTACACGCTTTTAACCTTATTCGCAATATTTCTGCTCATCATGGCAGATTATGGAATAGAAATATGGTATTTAGTGCAAATTTAAAAGGTCTAGAGCCTGAATTTCGGCAATTAAATAGTAAAAATATGTTTGTGTATTTTTGTTTGATGAAAAGAATGCTTGATGTGATTTGCCCAAATTCTACTTGGGGTGAGCGATTTTTGGCTCTATTGAACGAGTTTCCGCAAGTAAAAAATGGTGCTGTGAGCTTGCACCAAATGGGCGTAGATATTGAGCCAACAGCTTGGAAGCTCTGGCACAAATCCAAATAATAAGCAAAAGAAAGCCCCTAGCCTTGAACCCCAACCACTTAGGTTGGCAAAACTAGGGGAGTTGTTGGACAATATTGTATCTAAGTATCCTTAGATTGTCAAGCAAAAATGTCGCTATATGTCGCCATATAATGTAATCGCCATAAATAGGAATAAAGATGACCACCCAAACCACCCCCATCGCCGAAACCAATCATTTTATTGTTTTGGACAAATACGAAAAAATTGACCAATCGGGTGCCAGTTATCAAAGTGAAAGTGCTTTGGAAAAAGAATTGATTGAAGATTTAATCAATCAAGGTTATGAATATCGCCGTGATTTAACTAGCCAAGCTAGACTCTTGGCAAATGTGCGTGAGCAATTACAAAAACTCAATAATGTTGTGTTTTTGGATAAAGAATGGGAGCGTTTTGTCGCAGAATATTTGGATGTGCCGTCCGAAAATATTATCCAAAAAACCCGTAAAATTCACGATGATTATATTTGTGATTTTGTCTTTGATGATGGGCGTATCCAAAACATTTATTTGCTGGACAAAAAGAACATTGCCCGCAATTTTGTGCAAGTCATCAATCAATTTGAACAAACAGGCAATCACAAAAACCGCTACGATGTTACGATTTTGGTCAATGGTTTGCCTTTGATTCAAATTGAACTCAAAAAACGAGGCGTTGCCATTCGTGAGGCTTTCAATCAAATCCATCGTTATAGCAAAGAGAGTTTTAATTCAGATAATTCTTTATTTAAATTTTTACAAATTTTTGTGATTAGTAATGGCACAGATACGCGTTATTTTGCCAATACCACCAAGCGAAACAAACACAGCTTTGATTTTACAATGAATTGGGCAAGGTCTGATAATCACCCAATCAAAGATTTAAAGGATTTTACTGCCACATTCTTTCAAAAAGATACCTTATTGCGTGTGTTATTGCAGTATTCGGTATTTGATAGTAGTGATACGCTATTGATTATGCGACCTTACCAAATTGCAGCGGTGGAGCGAATTTTGTGGAAAATTAAAAATACGCATTTAACCAAAAACTGGGGAAGTTTAGAAAGTGGCGGTTATATTTGGCATACCACAGGTTCAGGCAAGACGCTGACCAGTTTTAAGGCAGCCCGTTTGGCAACAGAGCTGAATTTTATTGATAAGGTCTTTTTTGTGGTGGACAGAAAAGATTTGGATTATCAAACGATGAAAGAATATCAAAGGTTTAGTCCTGATAGTGTCAATGGTTCAGAAAGTACCGCAGGGCTAAAACGCAATTTGCAAAAAGATGATAACAAAATCATCGTAACCACCATTCAAAAACTCAACAATCTGATGAAATCGGAAGATAATCTACCGATTTATCAAAAACAAGTGGTGTTTATTTTTGATGAATGTCACCGCTCACAATTTGGCGAAGCACAAAAGAATTTAAATAAAAAATTCAAAAAGTTTTGTCAATTTGGTTTTACAGGCACGCCTATTTTTCCACAAAATGCTTTGGGTGCAGAAACTACTGCCAGCGTTTTTGGTCGCCAGTTACATTCTTATGTGATTACTGATGCGATTCGTGATGAAAAAGTTTTAAAATTTAAAGTGGATTATAATGATGTTCGCCCACAATTCAAATCCTTAGAGAGCGAACAAGATTTAAATAAATTGCCGGCATTTGAAACCAAGCAAGCACTTTTACACCCCGAGCGAATTACCAAAATCAGCCAATATATTTTGGATAATTTTAAACATAAAACCCATCGTTTAAATGCAGGTGGTAAGGGGTTTAATGCAATGTTTGCGGTAAGTTCAGTTGATGCCGCCAAAGCCTATTATGAGGCTTTTAAAGAATTGCAAAAAGACCAAGAAAAACCTTTAAAAATAGCGACCATTTTTTCATTTTCTGCCAATGAAGCCCAAGATGCGGTTGGTGATATTGAAGATGAGGGCTTTGAATTAACGGCAATGAATAGCAGTGCCAAAGAGTTTTTGCAGTCCGCCATTAATGATTATAACGCTCTATTTCAAAGCAATTACAGCGTAGAAAGCCGAGAATTTCAAAACTATTATCGTGATTTAGCCAAACGCGTAAAAAATCAAGACATTGATTTATTGATTGTGGTTGGTATGTTTTTAACAGGATTTGATGCACCGACATTAAATACTTTGTTTGTGGATAAGAATTTGCGTTATCACGGTTTGATGCAAGCCTATTCACGCACCAATCGTATTTATGATGCCACCAAATCTTTTGGCAATATCGTTACCTTTCGTGATTTGGAACAAGCCACCATTGATGCCATTACTTTATTTGGGGATAAAAATACCAAAAATGTGGTATTGGAAAAAAGCTATCAAGAATATATGGACGGCTATACCGATAGCCAAACAGGCGAGGCTCGGCGGGGTTATTTGGAAGTTGTCAAGGAATTAAATGAACGATTCCCCGACCCTGAAAAAATAGAAACCGAAAAAGACAAAAAAGAATTTGCCAAATTATTTGGTGAATATTTGCGTGCCGAAAATATTTTGCAAAATTATGATGAATTTACCGCACTCAAAGAAATACAAACAGTTGATTTGAATGATGAAACTGCGGTAATGGATTTTAAAACCAAATTTCAATTAAGCGATGATGATTTTGCTACAATGCAAACCATACCAATGCCATCTGAGCGAGTGGTGCAAGATTATCGTTCTACTTATAATGACATTCGTGATTGGCTTCGTCAGCAAAAAGGGGCAGAAAACCAAAATCAAAGCCAAATTGATTGGGATGATGTGGTTTTTGAAGTGGATTTGCTAAAATCACAAGAGATTAATTTGGATTATATTTTGGAACTTGTTTTTGACCATCACAAAAAAATCAAAGATAAGACGGCATTGGTAGAAGAAATTCGCCGTACCATTCGGGCAAGTATCAGTAATCGTGCCAAAGAGGGTTTGGTGGTGGATTTTATTAATCAAGCGGATTTGGATAGCATTCCTGATAAGCCAAGTATTATTGGTGAGTTTTATGAATTTGCCCAAAGCGAACAAAAACGCGAAGCCGATGAACTCATTAGCGAAAATAATTTAAATACGGAGGCTACTAAACGCTACCTGATAACTTCACTAAAACGAGAATATGCCAGCGAAAACGGTACAGATTTAAATGCGGTATTGCCAAAAATGAGTCCGCTTAATCCCAATTATTTAACTGCCAAACAAAGTATTTTTCAGAAAATTGTAGCGTTTGTGGAAAAATTTAAAGGGGTGGGTGGTGATGTTTGATGGTCATTGGGTTTGACCAGTCTGGCTTTTGGTGTTTGAGTTGCTAAGGATGGATAACCTTGTTATTATTTTTTTGATGTTGCAGGGCGAATAAATGGATTGATTTTAAAACCGTGTTATAATAAGTCATTTTCCATCAACATGAATTAGGAAGACAATGACCAATCTTACCCAACACCGTAAAGCTCTGTTTTGTAATGACGAACAGTCCGTCAATGATTATCAAAATGCAATGAATACGGCAGTAAAAGCCGTAGCTGACTGGTTGCAAGAAGATAAAATGTACACAGGCGGTAGTATTAACGAACTACGCCAAGCGATTAACTTTCAGCCAAGCCAAGAGGGTTTGGGACTTGATGAGGCGTTAAATCGTGCCATCAATTTATTTTTAAATAAGAGCCTAAAAGTGCATCATCCGCATTCGCTTGCCCATTTGCATTGCCCAACGATGGTAAGCTCACAGATTGCTGAAGTGCTGATTAATGCCACCAATCAATCTATGGACTCTTGGGACCAGTCGCCTGCAGGCTCGTTGATGGAGGTGCAACTGATTGACTACCTGCGCCAAAAAACAGGCTATGGCACAGGCACAGCAGGGGTATTCACATCAGGTGGGACACAGTCTAACTTGATGGGGGTGTTGCTTGCTCGTGATTGGGCGATTGCCAAAAACTGGCAAAATAATGGCAAAGAATGGTCGGTGCAACAAGATGGTATTCCACCTGACGCATTGGCGAAGGTAAAAGTGATTTGTTCACAAAACGCCCATTTTAGTGTCCAAAAAAATATGGCGATGATGGGCATGGGTTTTGCTTCAGTTGTTGCTGTGCCTGTCAATAACAATGCTCAAATGGATACGGATGCTCTTGCCAAAACAATACAAACGCTCAAAAATGACGGCAAAATCATAGCGTGTGTGGTGGCAACCGCTGGCACAACAGACGCAGGGGCGATTGATGACATTCGGACAATCCGCAAACTGTGTGATGAAGTTGGGGCATGGCTACACATTGATGCGGCATGGGGCGGGGCGTTGCTGTTGTCTAACAACCATCGTGATATGTTGAGCGGTATTGAGCTGTCTGATTCGGTAACGCTGGATTTTCATAAGCACTTTTTCCAAAGCATCTCGTGCGGTGCGTTCCTACTAAAAGATGAAAAAAATTATCGCTTTATGCACTATGAAGCCGAGTATTTAAATTCAGCCTACGATGAAGAGCATGGCGTGCCAAATCTGGTATCAAAATCACTACAAACCACTCGCCGTTTTGATGCGTTGAAGTTGTGGTTGACCATTGAGGCTTTGGGTGAGAGGCTTTATGGTTCAATGATTGATCATGGTGTGCAATTAACTCGTCAAGTGGCAGATTACATCAAAGCGACCGATGACTTGGAGCTATTGGTAGAGCCACAATTTGCTAGCGTATTGTTCCGTGTTATGCCAAAAGATTATCCGAGCCAATTTATTGATAATCTCAACCAAAATGTGGCAGATGAACTGTTTGCCAAAGGTGATGCTAATATTGGCGTAACTCGTGTCATTGACGGCAAGCGTGATGTGCAATCATTAAAAATGACAACGCTTAGTCCTGTTGCCACTCTTGATAATGTCAAAGCCTTGTTATCACAGGTCTTGGCAGAGGCAGAACGAATCAAAGATGATATCAAAAATGGGACTTATACACCGCCGATTGCTTGATTGTGATTGATGAAGTCAAACATTTACATTGGTACAGGTGGATATAGCGACACCGATTTAATTGGTACGCTGTATCCACATGGTGCACGCCCAAGCGAGTTTTTGCACCACTATGCCAATCACTATGATTGCGTGGAAATTAACAGTAGTTTTCATGTACCGATTGGGCAAAAAACCGTGTTTGGCATACTAGATAAGGCAGGCGAACAGCTTCAGTTTTCATTTAAACTACACCAAGATTTTAGCCATACTCGTACCGCCACCATCAAAACTGCCAAAAGTTTTTTAAATATTCTTACGCCCATTCACTCCTTTCTTGCCCCGTTATTGTTGCAGTTTTCTTACAGTTTTGAGCGAACGCCTGTCAATCGTCAGTATCTAGGCGAGTTGGTCAAGTGGTTTGATGGGTATTTGCTTGCCATAGAGTTTCGCCACCCCAGTTGGCACCTTGCCCCTGTTTTTGAGTATTTTAGCAAATCGGCAAATCTCATCTGGGTTAATGCAGACTACCCTAAAAATATTGGACTGCCTAACACGCCTTTTTGGGTAAATACTCGCACTGCTTATTATCGCTTGCATGGCAATAATCAACATTGGTGGGACGAAGCAACCGCCAAAGAACGCCATGATTATCGCTATACCGATGATGAACTTGGTAGGATTGCTGATGAAATTTTTGGCAGTCGAGAGCAGTTTGATGAGTTGTTTATTTATTTTCAAAACACCACCAATGCCCATTCTTTTTATAATATCATGACGTTAAAAGAGAAATTATCAGCACTGGGTTTTTTGGTCAAGACGCCAAAACCAAGTGGGCAAGGTGTGCTTTTTTGATGGGCGGGGTATGATAAAAACCGCCTTGGCTAGGGCGGTTTTGGTTTCGTTGTTCTTAGTGATGTTTGATGGGGTATGCTTAATGGTTATTGGTTTTGAAACCAACTATTGGCATTGTTCTTTGCATTCTCGATATCTTCAGATGATAGATTTAGAGCAAGCTGACCAATCTTGGTCTGGGCTTTATTTTTGATATTTTGATCTAACATGCCATCTCGTGTGGATAGGTCATACCATTTGTAAGCATCTACAAGGCGTTTTTCTCGTTCATCTAGTATGGCAAGAGCATAGCTGGCTCGATTGTCGCCTAGATGAGCAGCTTTTTCTAGCCATTTGCGTGCTTCATCCATGTCAGCCCCAACACCTTCACCTCGTAGGTACATCAGACCTAAGTTTAGCTGAGCGGGTGGGATATTTTGTTCAGCAGCACGAGTGTACCAGTAGGCGGCACGACTGGCATCTTTGGGTGTTCCTTCGCCTTTTTGTAGGCGTTTTGCTAGGAAAAATTGAGCGTGATGATTGCCTTGGGCTGCTTGGTCGGTCAAGTTGCTGATGTCCATGTTTTCAAACTGGACGCCAGATGACTGAGCATGGCTTACCACCGCAGTACTGAGCGTAGCAGAAAATAGAACGATTTTTAGGATTTTCATAACAACTCCAAAATAAATCAATATACTATCTTAGCATTTTATGCTAAAAAACTCAATGGATAAATCAAGCCTAAGGTGGGTGTTAGCGTAGTTTTGTAATGCGATACACCGCCACATCTGCCAATAGATTGGGAGCGACTTTGACGATTTTATTGCGGATAAACGCTGGGATTTTTTGGTTTGGGTTGTCCCATAGAGCGACTGTTTCAAGAATACGAATGTCGTTATCGTGGCAGAGTTTCTCAAAATCCTTGAAAGTGCATAGGTGTATGTTTGGCGTGTCATACCACTGATGGGGCAGGGTCTCACTGATGGGCATGATGCCTTTAATGCCTAGATATATTCGGTTTTGCCAGTAGGCAAAGTTGGGAAAAGTTACAATGCCAAACTTAGCAACACGAAGCATGTCGTTTAATAAATCTTGGGGGTTTTTGACTGCTTGCAAGGCACGAGTCATGACGACTGTATCAAAGCTGTTATCAGCGAAGCGAGCCAAGCCATCGTTTAGGTCTTGCTCTATGATGTTTAGCCCTTTGGCGATGGCTTGATTGATTTTATTGGAATCAATTTCAATGCCATAACCTGACACGCCCAGACGCTCATGCAAGTGAGCCAGTAGCGTGCCATCGCCACAGCCTAAATCTAGGACTTTAGCACCTTGTGTTATCCAGTTTTCGGCTAATTGATGGTCTATATTCATGGTTTTTCTTGGTGGTTAAAAGTAGGTCGATAAATAAGGCTTGAGTCTTTGCTTGGTTTATAGCCTTGTCAGCTAAGATGGTTTTTGTCATGCTGTTTGTGAGTGAAATTGATGGCAGGAGCATTTAAAAACCCTCGAACGGCACTGGTGTAGCGGTCAATGTCAAATAAGAACGAATCATGCCCATGAGGTGCATCTACATTAACAAAGCTAACAGGCTTATCATTTGCCATGAGTGCATCAACAATTTCCACCGAACGCTCTGGGCTAAACCGCCAGTCAGTCGTGAACGAGACGATCAGAAACTTGCATTCGGTACGAGCAAGGGTCTGCTTGAGTGCTTCTTTTTCATCTAAGTGATCGGCCGTATAATCCCGTGTTGGGTCAAAGTAGTCAAGGGCTTTGGTCATCAGTAGGTAAGTGTTGGCATCAAAATTTTTGCTAAACCGCTCACCTTGATAACGCAAATAACTCTCCACCTCAAATTCCACATCAAAGCCATACATGAATTTGCCCGACTTTAAATCACGCCCAAACTTAGCTCTCATGGCCTCTTCGGTGATGTAAGTAATATGCCCAACCATGCGAGCCAATATCAGCCCCCGTTTAGGATAAGTACCGTGCTTTAGATACCAACCATCATGAAAGTCAGGGTCGGATAAGATAGACTGGCGTGCCACTTCATTAAAGGCAATATTTTGGGCGGATAGCTTAGGAGTACTTGCGATGATGACCGCTCGCTCTAAACGGCTTGGGTAATCGACCGACCATTGCAGGGCTTGCATGCCACCCATTGAGCCACCGATGATGGCGTGCCATTTGGCAATGCCTAAGCGGTCAGAGAGCATGACTTGGGTTCTCACCCAATCTTTAATGGTGATAAGGGGAAAATCCGCCCCCCAAATCTCACCTGTGGCAGGGTTAATCGATGTTGGACCTGTTGAACCATGACATGATCCGATGTTGTTGAGACACACCACAAAAAATCGGCTCGTGTCTATCGTCTTGCCATTGCCAATCAGATTGTCCCACCAGCCTGCTTTGGTATCGTCAGGCGAATGATAGCCTGCGGCGTGGTGCGAGCCTGATAGAGCATGGCAGATTAAGATGGCGTTGGTTTTGTCAGGATTTAGTGTGCCATAAGTTTCAATAACAAGGTCAAAACTTGGCAGTACTTGTTCGCATTCTAGGCGTAATGGCTGGTTAAAATGCAGGGTTTGGGGTGTAACTATTCCAACAGAAGTTGGGTCAAGATAAGGTGCTTGGTTGTGAGATTGCACGAAAATTATCCATTTTTTGTTTGTTTTTGTAGTGAATTAAAAGGGGTTATTGTAGCATTTTGTTTGGCTTTTAATCAATGACTTGGTCAGCTTGATAAAGAATTTTGGCAAGGTTTGCTTGGCTGATGGCGACTTGGCGGTTTTTTGATTTAACCAAATTAAATTATTGATACAAATAGACTGCTATTTTTGATAAAAAAATGGTACACTAAGTCGCATTGTAACAATGTACATCAATCAAAAAGTTTTAATAAGACAGTTGCTAAAATAAGTTAAAATAAGCACATGAAAACAGCCATTATCCTTGTCAATCTAGGCACACCAGATGAGCCAACACCGCAGGCAGTGCGTCGCTACTTGCGTGAGTTTTTGTCCGATACCCGAGTGATTGAGATGCCATCGTTTATTTGGCAGATTATCCTAAATCTATTTGTATTGACCACTCGCCCTAAGCGTGTGGCTCATGCCTATGAAAGTGTATGGACGGATGAGGGGTCGCCACTGCTTGCGATTTTAAAGGCACAGGCAAGTCAGCTTGAGCACAAACTCTTTGAGATGGGCAAATGTATTTCTGTATTTCCTGCCACCACTTACGGCAATCCAAACATCAAGCAGGTACTACAAGAGCTACAAGCTAAGGGGTATGATGACATTATTGTCCTTTCATTATATCCACAGTATTCAGCGACCACGACCGCCGCTGTCTTTGATAAAGTGGCAGACTACTGCAAGGCACAGCGTCATATGCCGGCCATTCAGTTTGTGGGTGATTATCATGATCATCCACTGTATATACAGGCTTTGGCAGGCAGTATTCGTAGATTCTGGGCGGTGCATGGGCGTGCTGAGCGTCTTTTAATGAGTTTTCATGGCATTCCAAAACCTTATGTTGATAAAGGCGATCCGTACGCTGAACAATGTCATCGCACAGCAACGCTAGTCGCAGGCGAGCTAGGTCTTAATGATGATGAGTGGGCGATTAGTTTTCAATCTCGTTTTGGGGCACAGGAGTGGCTAAAACCCTATACTGATGAACTATTAACCCAATGGGGTGCAGAAGGGCTGTCCGTACAAGTACTAAGTCCTGCCTTTAGTGCTGATTGTCTTGAAACCCTAGAAGAACTTGCGGTAGAGAACCGTGATAACTTTATGAATGCAGGCGGTAAGTCCTATCAGTATATCCCTGCCTTAAACACCGATGAGCGACACATTCAGTTATTGGTAAGTTTGGTGGGGCGTTATTTGTCATAAATTGGCATTTGATTACGATTAACTTGGTTCTTTTATCAAAAAACCTGTCGTATCGGCAGGTTTTTTGATAAAGACTTAAACAAACAATCATAGCAGGCGAATGGATGGTAGATGCCAGTCAAAACGAATGGCAAGCATTCTAACCCCAAAGATGATGCCTAAGGCTAAAGTGTCTTGAATGCCATTGACAACACCTAAATAACCCAAAAGAAAGTACACCACTGAACCGATGATACTGGCACTGATGTAGATTTCTTTTTGTAATACCAGTGGAATTTCGTTGCAAATCATATCACGCATGATGCCACCTGCGATGCTTGTTAATACCGCCATCATGACTGCAATGAATGGATGGGCTCCAAAAGACAGCCCAACCTTTAATCCGATGATGCTAAATGCGGCCAGACCCACTGCATCAAAGAATTTGAGCGTCCAATCAATTTTTTGGTAATAGCTAAAAAACATCTGACAAATGAGCGATGTCAATGTGATGATGATAATATAGTTCAGATCGGTCATCCAAAATAGTGGGTGGCGGTCTAGCATGACATCACGAATCGTTCCACCGCCGATGGCATTGACCATTGAGACCAAAATACAACCAAAAAAGTCAAATTTTCGGTGCAGGGCTAAGGTTGTGCCTGCGATAGAGCAAGCGATGATACCCACCATATCAAGCAGATAAATCATCAGTTCAGGGGTTGGTAACATATGTTGTCTTAAATAATCAGAGTGTTTGAAATGGTACGGACAAAGCGAATTAAACCTATCTTTGCCATTGCTGCCGATTCAGCTGATGGCGGACGGTGCGAGCAAGTCTGATAGACACCATCATTGATGCCACTCATCTTTCTTGTGTGGCATCAATGATGGTAACAAATGCCTGAATTTGCCATCGGTTCATCAAGAACAAGGTTCTCTAAAATGCTGATGGCAATTAGGAATATATCAGTCTTGTGATAATAGGGAGCTGATGAGCGTGTGATGGCGACTTTGTTGTTTGGCGAGTGTCAGTCGATTGGCAGTAATGATGGACTGTAAGTCGGTTAACGCTTGGTTAAAATCGTCATTGATGACCACATAATCAAAGTGATGATAATGTTGCATCTCATGAGTAGCACCTGCCAATCGAGTATTGATAACCTCAATGCTGTCCTGACCACGATTTGATAGGCGGAGTTTTAGAGTATCTTTGCTTGGCGGTAAAATAAAAATCATCACTGCGTGTTCAAACTTTTCTTTGACCTGCAAAGCCCCTTGCCAGTCAATTTCCAAGATAACATCAATTCCTTGATGAAGTAGGTCATCAACAGCCTGTTTGGAAGTGCCGTAGTAATTGCCAAAGACTTTGGCATATTCAAAGAACGCACCGTTTTTGATGAGTTGCTCAAAGTCGTCCTTGGTTGTAAAGTGGTAATGTACGCCATCTATTTCGGCAGGTCTGGGGTCTCGTGTGGTGTGAGAGATACTCACTTTTAGCTGTTCGGTGCTTGCTAGCAGTTCTTTGACCAGACTGGTTTTGCCCGTACCTGATGCGGCGGTGATAATAAATAGTGTGCCTTGGGTGTTTGTGCTGTGTGTATTCATGATGCTCTTGAATAACCGTCAATGATAAAAGGGGTATAGTATGCCATTAAAACAAACATTATAACACAAGCCTATCGTGTGATGAAGTTTTGTTGACATTTATAAACGAGCAAACCACAACCGAGCTTTTAATGACCAAAGTGGGGCAAATCCTGTGAAACTTTGTTTAATTTCACCATCTTTTAAAATGATAAAAGTTGGCACGACCTTACCTTGCCAGTCGGCAAAGATATCCCCTACTAGGTCATTGATGACGATAAAATCATAGTCGTGAGTTTGTAGGTAAGTACTAAGCTCATCGGTGCTGTCTGATTTGACCGCCACAGAGACAATGGGTGTGCCTGTCTGATGTAGCTGCTGAATGTTGGGTGTTGTGAATCGGCAGATACTACACCAAGTTCCCCAGAAGTAGAGCAATACTGGTTCTTTATGGCTTTGGGCGATGACATCAATTGGTGTCTGGTGCTGAAGATAGGTCAGTTGCGGAACTTGTGGCATGGCGGGAGCTCGCCAAAAGTTAACGGCACTGTATATTACCAAGAATATCAGCAGATAGCCACAAAGATTGATTAGAAGTTTTTTCATAATAGGTGTTTTATGTGTTAAGAATAAAAATGCCACCTAGTTAGATGGCATTTTTTGTGGTTGGGTTTATAGCTGTGCAATGATGCGATTAAAGGTCTCGCTTGGACGCATGGTAGCAGTTAATACATCACGGTCGGCAGCATAGTAGCCTTTGGTATCAACTGGTTTTCCTTGTACGCCATTTAGCTCGTTAATAATGGCAGTCTCGTTTTCTGATAATGCTTGTGCAATTGGAGCAAATTCCGCTGCCAATGCCGTATCAGTGCTTTGAGCTGCTAGCTCCTCTGCCCAATATTTTGCCAGATAGTAGTGGCTACCACGGTTGTCAAGCTCACCTGCTTTACGCTTCGGTGATTTGTCATTTAGTAGTAGTTTTTCGGTAGCAGCATCTAGGGTGTTAGCTAATACTTGAGCTTTGGCGTTGCCAGTTTTTTGAGCGGTGTGCTCTAGTGATACCGCCAGTGCCAAGAACTCGCCCAAGCTATCCCAACGCAGATGGTTTTCTTCGTTGAACTGCTGAACATGTTTTGGTGCACTACCGCCAGCACCAGTCTCAAACATACCACCACCGTTCATCAAAGGCACAATAGATAGCATCTTGGCTGATGTGCCAAGCTCTAAAATTGGGAATAGGTCGGTTAGATAATCACGCAGTACATTACCTGTTACACTGATGGTGTCTTGCCCATCTTTTAGACGCTCAAGGGTGAATTGGGTAGCGTCAGCGATAGACAAGATGCGTAAGTCCAAACCATCGGTGTCAAGCTCGCCAAGATAGGTGTTAACTTTTTTGATGAGTTCGGCATCGTGTGCACGATTGGCATCTAACCAAAATACCGCAGGCGTGTCTGAAAGGCGAGCACGGTTCACTGCAAGTTGTACCCAATCTTTGATGGCAGCGTCTTTGGTTTGGCAGGCACGCCAAATGTCGCCGTCTTGCACTTCGTGCGATAGCAACACATTGCCTGCATCGTCAATCACTTCTACCTTGCCTGCACCTTTGATTTCAAAGGTCTTGTCGTGCGAACCATATTCTTCAGCCTTTTGAGCCATTAGACCAACATTTGGCACAGTACCCATGGTAGTTGGGTCGAATGCACCATGCTTTTTGCAGAATGCAACCACGGTTTCATATAGCGGTGCGTAGGTGCTGTCAGGAATGGTAATTTTGGTATCTTGAAGTTCACCATCGGCGTTCCACATACGACCTGAGGTACGAATCATTGCAGGAATTGACGCATCAATAATCACATCGCTTGGCACATGCAGGTTGGTAATACCTTTATTGGAATCTACCATCGCAATGCTAGGGCCTTCATAGAATGACTTGGCGATCAAGGTCTCTACATCGGTGCGAGTATTGGCTTCTAGTTTGTCTAGATTGGCAAATAGGTTGCCTAGCCCATTATTGACATTGATGCCGGCACTGTTTAGTTCGTTGCCAAATTTTTCAAACACTGGAGCAAAAAACGCTTTAACCGCATGACCAAAGATGATGGGGTCGGAGACTTTCATCATGGTGGCTTTCATGTGCAAACTAAATAACACGCCTTTTTCTTTGGCATCTTGGATTTCACGGCTTAAGAACGCAATCAAGGCGTTTTTGTTCATGACGGTTGCATCAAGCACTTCACCTGCTTGTAGTGCCACAGGCTTGCGTAGTTCGGTGCGGTTGCCAGTATTGTCAGTAAAGATGATATTGGCATTCATTGCAACAGGTGCGGTGAATGATTTTTCGTTGTGAAAAAAGTCATTATCTGACATGGTAGCGACATGGGTTTTTGAGTCGGTTGTCCATGCACCCATTGAGTGTGGGAATTTTTTGGCAAAGTTCTTTACCGCTTTTGGAGCGCGGCGATCAGAGTTGCCTTCACGCAAAACTGGGTTTACAGCTGAGCCTTTGACACGGTCATAGCGTGCTTGAATGTCTTTTTGTTCATCGGTGGTTGCATCTGCTGGATAGTCAGGCACGGCATAACCGCCACTTTGTAGTTCTTTGATGGTCGCCAGTAGTTGTGGCATAGACGCAGAAATGTTTGGCAGTTTGATGACATTGGCGTCTGGCTGCTTTACAAGTTCGCCAAGTTCAGCAAGTGCATCAGTAGTGCGTTGTTCTGGGCTTAGGTATTCAGGAAACTGAGACAGAATACGACCGGCAAGTGAGATGTTGCTAGTTACAAAATTGATGTCAGAACTTTTGGTAAAGGCTTGAACGATTGGTAATAAAGAATGCGTTGCTAGGGCAGGGGCTTCATCTGTATAGGTATAGATGATGGTAGATTTACTCATAAAAACTCCAGATTGTCATGTTGTAAATAGGGGGAATGCTGTGATTGGTATCAACCAAATATCCAGCGTCATCACAAGTGATGGTATCTGCACTTGTAACTAAGTCCATTTATTGCGTTGTCATTATATCATTGATGATGCTAAAGTAATAATATTGTTTGCATGATAAAAATACCATTACCATTTATTTAAAAAATATATACATTTAGCTAAATTTAGTCTCATCAGCCTTATCAACAGTCAAAAAGCATCATTGGGACTGATTATTTAGGTGGTGGGTTTTTTGATGTCATCAAACAGTGCTAAAAGCCCACGCATATATGCCATATTAAGACTGCTTGAACGCACTGCTGCATACAGCTGACAATGCACGCCATCAGCTAAAGGGCGACTAACCACCCAACCTTTTTTTTCGTATTCTGACACCACCCAGTCAGGTAGGGCTGCTACACCTCGTTCGCTGGCGACCAGCTGAATGAGCATGGCGGTCAGTTCGGTGGTGCGAATACTTTTGGGTTCAATGCCTTTTGGTTCTAAGAACTTAGCGATGATATCAAGGCGTTTTTGTTCTACAGGATAGGCGATTAGGGTTTCGGTTGCCAAGTCGTTTGGGTGAATGGTGTTTTTGCTGGCTAAGCGATGAGCGGGCGAGAGTACCAGACGGCTTTCGTAGGTAAATAGGGGCTGATAATGAATATCCTCAATCGGCAAATGACTGGCTGTGATTAGCAGGTCAATATCGCCATCGATGAGCATCTGATGTGGATCTGGCTCAAATCCTGTGGCAAAATCAAGCTCAACATCACTGTACTCTTTGCGATAGATATTTAAAATTGGCATCAGCCAATCAAAGCAACTGTGGCATTCACTTGCCAATCTAAGTTGTCCTGATTGTCCGTGTGCCAGTCGCTTGATGTCGGACTTAGTGCGTGCTACCTGAGGGAGAATATTATCCGCCAACTGTAAGATAAGGCGACCTGCAGGCGTAAAATTGACAGGACGGCTACGGCGATTGACCAGTGTGATGCCATAGTAATTCTCCAACTCTTTTAGTTGATGGCTGATGGCGGATGCGGTTAGGTTTAACTCGTTGGCGGTCGTCGCAAGAGAGCCGTGACGGGCAAGGGTTGAGAGCATCTGTAAATGACGGATTTCTAGCATGATGGCTGAACGGTCTTGATAAAAGTTTTCATCATTTTAGCATAGATTGTTAGAATTTTTTATGTTGAATAAGCACTTAGATTAAAAAGGCTAGTCAAGTAAAACTAGATTGGGCATCATACACCATCTTGTTGCGTACTGATAGATGATGAAATTTAGATGGTAAGATTATGCTTGTTTATTGTGGTAATTTAACTGCTCTTGGAAAGTAAAAACCCCATCATGAGATGGGGTTTTTGTATGAAGGAATGATTATACATCTTCTTCACGATATTGGGGGACAGGTTTTTTGAAGCCTGCGGTTTTGATGCCAAGCCACACAAATCCAATAGATGCCCATACCAAACCGACTTTTAGTGTCTGATGATCCACTTCTATCCACATCAAAAACACGCTGATGAAGCCAAGTACAGGAACGATGATATAGCTTAGAATGTCTTTGGCGGTATTGACTTTTTTATCACGGAAAGCATAGCGGAAAATCACCGACAAATTGACGAAGCTAAATGCGGTTAATGCACCAAAGCTGATCAAGTTTACTACTGATTCTAAGCTGATAAAGCCTGCTGTTAGAGCAATTGCACCTGCAATTAAGATATTATTCACTGGCGTAAAGAAGCGTGGGCTAATTTGACCAAAGATTTTGTTGCTGATCACGCCATCACGACCCATGACATACATCAAACGAGATACACCTGCGTGTGCTGAAATACCAGACGCCATAACTGTGATGATGGCAAAGCTTAGCACCCAACCTTTAAAGGCGGCACCACCGACGGCTTCTAAAATTTCAGGTTGAGTCTCATCAATCAACTTAAAGTAGGTAGCAGGGTTGTTTGGGAAATAGATTTGCATGAAATAAGTACTGATGATGAACACAACACCTGCAATCAGCGTGGTTAGAATCATCGCTCTTGGCAGGGTGTTTTTGGCATCTTTGGTCTCTTCGGCAAGATTTGACAGTGAATCAAAGCCTGTAAATGAGAAGCACAAGATGGTTGCACCAGTAATCAAAGCTCCTACTGAAGTCATGCTATCCCAAAAAGGTGTCATGCTCCACAACTGGTAGGCATTCTCTGGACTGATAAGACCATCAGCGTTCAAGCCGCCTGCTAATGCATCGTAGGTCAGATAGACAAAGATGGCAATAATACCAAGCTGAATGAATACAATCCAACTGTTAAAATATGCCACCACCTTAGAACCAAAGATATTAACGCCTGTCATGATGGCGGTAAGTCCAATGACCCACACCCAACTGTTAATTTCGGGGAATAGGGCATCTAGGTAGATTTTTGCCAAGATGATGTTAACCATCGGCGATAGCAGATAATCTAGCCAACTTGACCAACCCACCATAAAGCCCATCGCAGGGTTAATGGATTTTTGGGTGTAGGTGTATGCAGAGCCTGATGAAGGATAGACACGAATCATGTGCCCATAGCTGATAGAAGTGAGCAAAATAGCAACCAATGCGAATAAATACGACATTGGAACATGTCCGCCGCTCTCATTAGAAACTAGGCCAAAAGTATCAAGAAGTGTCATCGGCTGAATGTAGGCTAAGCCAATAATGATGACATGCCAGAGTCCAAGATTTCGTTGCAACTTAGCAACATTAGTAGTAGGTGTACTCAACGGTAGAGTCCTCCAAAAAGCGTGCGTAAACGCAGAACAGAGAAAGGCGTTGGGGTGCTAATACTGTTATCAAACTTACTTTTGGCAGATTGCAAATTTAGCAAAGCTAAAAATCTGTTAGCGGGCGTGTTTGAGATTTGATTAAGCTATCAACTCCGAAAATTTTACAAAATAAAACCCAAAAAGCCTGATGGATAGTTTGGGGTATTGTTAAACAAAAGATTAAAGGGTGCATTCTACCTTAAAAATGACTGCATGCCAATATAATTTTTTACTTTAGGTAAAAATTGGGTAAGAGTATGGTGTAAAAGATATACCTTTGTCTGAATGTTTTTGGTAGTTTGACCATATTCACCTTGGTGGATAGTGGTAGGCTAAAAATTATCCACCTTTGAGTGTCAAACTGCGACCACCATCCACAGCAATCACTTGCCCTGTGATGTAAGGAGTGTGTGCTAAGAATGCGACCGCCTGTGCAATGTCGGCAGGAGTGCCTATCCGACCTAGTGGGACGGACTGGATGAGTGCATCTTTGGTGGATGGATTTAGTGATGCATTTTGGTTGTCATCAGGAAAAATATTCACTCCTGGAGAGACACCATTGACACGCACGCATGGTGCAAGTTCTAGGGCGAGAGACTGCACCATGCCAAGATGAGCAGATTTTGCCATATTGTAGATGGGGTAGCCAATAAAAGGTTTATCACGAGCATGAATGTCTAGCAAACTTATGATAACTCCTTGTCGCTGAGCAAGTTCATCTTTAAATGCAAGACTTAAGAATAATGGTGCTTTGGCATTGGTTAAAAATAAATCGTCCCAATCTGCCTGCCATGTGTTAAAACCGTCATCTAAGGCGGTCGGATAAAAGCTAGAAGCGTTATGCACGAGTACATCAAGCCTGCCAAATAGTTCTATGGTCTGTTTTTTAAAGGCGTCAAGGGCAACATGGTTGTTGATGATGGATAAGTCTGCCTTGATAATCTTAGCGGAGTTAGGGCGGACGGCATTGAGTGTGTTCGCTAGCACCTGTGCATCTGCATGGCTATGATGGTGGTGGATAATGACATCATAGCCTTGATGATGAAAGGCGGTACTGATGGCATGACCGATACGCCTTGCTCCGCCTGTAACGAGAACAACTTTATTATTCATAAGAAAAATACTCGTTGATTAAATGCTTGATTTTGTCTTGTCTTACGCTACTTAACGCCATATGAATTTCCCTGCCTGTTAGCTGGGGGCTGATGTCATTGATGCTTACGCTTTTATAGAGTTTGATTGCCTGATGTATCATTTGGGCTATCTTATTTTGATTGGTTATTAAGCCACGATGAATGATAAAGATGGTGGTCAATACATCATTTAGGGTTTGTGTGTTGCCTTGATGAGCTTTGGTTTTCTCTATCAGATTAAGCACATCAGTTGCATTGATTTTTTGATTAAAAATATCATCAAACTCTGTCAATAAGTTGGCGATTTGGATAGGGTATTTGGGTGTGTTTAATTGGTGGGCGATTTTAGCGACTAACTGTTTATTTAAATTGTCATCACCCAAATAACCGCTGCATAAAATAGCAAACTGTACTGCTATGTTGCAATTTTTTGCCAAAGTTAGATCATCAATCGCTTGTTTAAAAACCGTGTCATTTTGCCAGCACGCATCCAATTCTGCCAAAAAATGGGGTAAAATCGCCAAATCTTTCAATGCCTGCCAATAAATATGCCCTGTGCCATTCTCCATTGCCTTTACGCTTTCTGCCCATAAGCGTTCACGACTAAGGTGAGATAGCTCGCCATCGTTTGACATTGTTTGCATGAGTACGATTGTTTCGTCAGCGATTTTAAAACCGTGTGCAAAATAGCGTGCCAAAAATCTTACCGTGCGTAAAATGCGTAGTGGGTCTTCACTAAAAGCAGGAGAGATGTGGCGTAGTGTTTTGTTTTGTAAATCAGTTAATCCACCATAAAAATCAATCACTTCGCCTGTTTTTGGCTTGTCATCAAACAGCCCTACCACCTCCACTGCTAAGGCGTTAATGGTTAAATCCCGCCTTAACAAATCATCAACAAGACTTATGCCTTTTGTGTCAGTAGAAAATCCCTGATAGCCCAATCCGTTTTTTCGTTCCACACGGGCTAAAGCGTACTCAAAATGGGTATCAGGATGCAAAAATACAGGAAAATCTGCCCCCACTTGATTAAATCCAAGCGACTTCATTGTATCAAAATCCGCCCCCACGACAACAAAATCTTTATCCTTGACGGGCAGACCAAGTAGTGCATCTCGCACCGCACCACCGACTAAATAGACTTTCATGGGGTCTCTCAATTAACCAACTAACATCATTTTATCCTAAATTGACCCATAAAAAAAGCACTCAATGATGAGTGCTTTTAATGATACGAGTGGGTTTATTTTGCCATGTCTTGTGCATCTGTTACTGTCAAGGCTGTCATATTTACGATACGGCGAGCAGTCGCTGATGGTGTCAAGATATGCACCGGTTTATCCGCACCGAGTAGGATAGGCCCTAGGGCGGCTGAGCCTGTGGCTGTTTTTAGCAGATTAAAGGCGATATTGGCAGCGTCTAAGGTTGGCATGATCAGTAAGTTTGCCGCACCTTTTAGCGTGCTAAATGGATAGTTGTGTTCACGCATACGCTCATCTAGGGCGACATCACCGTGCATTTCGCCATCAAACTCAAAATCTACATTCATTTGGGTAAGTAGTTCGTGTACCTTACGCATTTTAATGGCAGATTCTTTGTCTGATGCACCAAAGTTTGAATGCGACAGCAGAGCCACACGAGGTGTGATGCCAAAGCGACGCACTGCTTGAGCTGCTATTACAGTCATTTCAGCAAGCTCTTCGGCGGTCGGATCTTCATTGATGTAGGTATCAGCGATGAATAAGTTGCGGTTTTGCATCAGTACGCCACTCATGGCATAGAAGTTCTGAACCCCTTCTTTTTTGCCAATGACTTGGTTTAGATAGTGTAGATGTAGATGATAAAAACCAAATGTACCACAGATTAAGCCGTCAGCGTCGCCAAGCTCCACCATGAGTGAGGCGATGAGCGTAGTCTTGCGTCGAACATCACGGCGAGCAAGCTCTAGGCTTACGCCGTTGCGTTGATTGGTTTTGTAGAAATAATCGCAGTACCTATCATAGTGTGGGTTATTGTTTGGGTCGATGATGGTGATATTTTTGCCGTCAACCAAACGCAGACCAAGAGAGGCGATCTCTTTATTGATGACATCGGGTCGACCGACAAGAATAGGTTTGGCGATTTTTTCATCCACCACAACCTGTACCGCACGCAGAACATTGATGTCCTCGCCTTCAGCGTAGACGATGCGTTTAGGGTCGGCTTTGGCTTTATTGAAAACAGGTTTCATCGCCAGTGCGGTGTTGTAGACGAATTCAAAGAGTTTTTGACGATACGCATCGAAGTCTTTAATTGGCAATGTTGCCACACCAGAATCCATCGCTGCGCGAGCAACAGCAGGAGCAATTTCTAAGATAAGATTTGGTTCTAGTGGTCCAGGAATAAGATAATCACGACCAAAGCTTTTTGATGTCTCATCTTTTTGGCTGTCGGTAGATGGCGTGGCTTCGGTATGTGCCATAGCAGCGATGGCGTGTACGCAGGCAAGTTTCATCTCCTCGTTTACCACTGTTGCACCAACATCTAACGCACCACGGAAAATGTATGGGAAGCATAGGGCGTTATTGACTTGGTTGGGGTAATCCGAGCGACCTGTTGCCATGATGACATCTGAACGCACCGCATGGGCAAGCTCTGGCATGATTTCAGGGGTTGGGTTAGCCAAAGCAAAGATGATAGGGTCTTTTGCCATAGAGCGAACCATGTCTTGAGTAACAACACCTGGACCTGACAGACCTAAGAAAACATCAGCACCTACCATGACCTCTGCTAGTGTGGTCTTGTCAGTAGCACGGGCAAAACGAGCTTTGGACTCATCTAGTTTTTCACGACTGGTGCTAATGACGCCTTTGGAATCTAGCACATAGATATTTTCTTTTTTTACACCAAGTGCAACTGCCAAATCAAGGCATGAGATGGCAGCAGCACCAGCACCAGAGCAAACCAGTGTGATTTCCTCGATTTTTTTGCCATTAAGCTGTAGGGCATTTAGTAGGGCGGCAGCTGAGATGATGGCGGTGCCGTGTTGGTCGTCATGGAATACTGGAATATTCATACGGCTACGCAGTTCACGCTCAATCTTAAAGCATTCTGGGGCTTTAATGTCTTCTAGGTTGATGCCACCAAAGGTTGGCTCAAGACTTGCTACTGTCTCAATGAATTTATCGGGGTCGGTTTCGTTAATTTCGATATCAAAGACATCAATCCCAGCGAACTTCTTAAATAGCACGCCTTTACCTTCCATGACAGGTTTGGATGCTAATGCACCGATATTGCCCAAACCAAGTACGGCAGTACCGTTGGTAATTACGCCAACTAAGTTACTACGAGCGGTGTACTTTGAGGCAAGTTTTGGGTCTTTTTCGATTTCAAGACAAGGCACGGCAACCCCTGGCGAGTAAGCAAGAGCTAGGTCTCGTTGGTTGGCGATTTGTTTGGTGGGAGTAACAGAGATTTTACCTGGTCTTGGGTATTCGTGGTAGTGCAGGGCGTTTTGTTCAAACTGTTGACGCTGTGCTTCAATGTCGTTATCAAAGGCGGTGTCGTCTGTTTTTTGTTGGGTTGAAATTTGTGTCATAAGAAGTACCATCAAGTGAAAAATAAGACCTGTTGGTTAAAATGCACCAAAAGTCTTTGGCTGAAAAATTGTTCTATTCTAACATGATTTTGGGGTCGGTGCTAGGGCTTGATTAATGAGTGTTTAATGCAAATCTTCTTGATTGGAAGTGGTATTCATTCATTTAGCATTCTTGCCGCCTTGAGTGAAAAGTAAGATAAGATACCATCACAGCCCGCTCTTCTAAACCCAAGCAGGCTTTCTAAAATTACCGCTTCGGTCAGCCAACCGTTTTGGATGGCAGCCATGTGCATGGCGTATTCGCCAGAGACTTGATAAGCAAATGTCGGCACACCAAAGTTATCCTTAACTTCACGCACAACATCTAGATAAGGTTGTCCTGGTTTTACCATCACCATATCGGCCCCTTCTGCGATATCTAGAGCGACTTCGTGTAGGGCTTCGGCTCGGTTAGCAGGATTCATTTGGTATTGTTTTTTATGACCTTTTAGGTTACCGGCACTGCCCACCGCATCACGGAATGGACCGTAGTAGGCAGATGCGTATTTGGCAGAATATGCCATGATGGCAATATTGTGATGACCGTCAGTTTCAAGTGCTTCACGCATGGCACGAATGCGTCCATCCATCATGTCTGATGGTGAAATGACATCTGCCCCAGCATTAGCGTGAGCAAGCGTCTGTTTAACCAATGCTTCAGTGGTGATGTCATTGATCACATAACCTGTCTCATCAATAATACCGTCTTGACCGTGTGTGGTATAAGGATCTAAAGCGACATCGGTCATGACAATCATATTGGGGCAGGCATCCTTGATTGACTTGATGGCACGCACAGCTAAGGTGTCTGGGTGGTAAGCATTTTCACCATTTGGGCTTTTTAGCGAAGGGTTGATTACAGGGAAAATATCCACCATACGCACGCCTTCACGATATAGCGATTTGACATAATCAATGGTTAAGTCAATTGATAAGCGTTCAACATTAGGCATACTTTTGATTGGTTGGCGTTCATTTTGCCCTTCAATGACAAATAGCGGTGCGATGAGATGGCAGGGCTTAAGATGGGATTCTTGTACCATCTCACGAATACCGTCTGTAACACGCAGACGGCGTAGACGAGTAAGAGGAAACTGGCGGTTAAAGGTGTGATTGGTCATGGTTATGATTCCGATTTTGTTGTGAACATTGATAGGTGGCTATGTGTTCATCTTATCAAAATTTTGAGGAATAAAAAAGTCAATCCAAGCTGACTTTTAAATTAGGGGTAATTTTTGAGAGAGGAATTGGTGTAAAAAGGGAGTGAGATGGACTGGCTTGTTTTTTTAAGTGTGATTTTTAAAAGTAAGTACTAAACCATCATCGCATCAAAATTCTACTTCTGCAAACTGTAGGCATAGCCTGCGGTTTTGGGCGGCAGGATAGCTGGCGGTCCACGCACGCACGCTTTGTAGGGCGGCTCGATAATCACGCTGGGTGTGCAGGTGACGCAGAGTATCATTTGGGTTGGCGGAGGTTGGCATGAATGAACGCAACTGCTGATTATAAGCACGAGCAAAGCGAACTCGCTGATTGTTGTTTAGCATGGGCGGACAAATTTCGGACAGAACCTGCACCAAAGCAAGCTCATATTCAGAAACAGTAAAGGTGGTGCTGGAGGTCTTGTAGATTTTGCCTCGCATGGGGCTTGTGTAATCAGGATTGGCATGAGCGATGCAGACGCACAACAAGGCTGTCAATAAAGGTAGGTGGGTAGCTATTTTGATGGTTTTATCAAGATGGGTATCAAAAAACCAAATGCTAAAAATTGTTGCTTTGTGCGTTATATCAAAGTTCGTTATATCAAAGTTCGTCATATCAAGAAACACACCAAGAGAATATGTGCATATCATAAATGTTTATGCCCAAAAAGTCATATAAATCCTTGATTAAAGTGTTGTGTTATTGTTCTTTTTGGGTGGTTTTTAGCAATAAATGCGTAAATCTATCGGATGAAAAAAAACACAAAGTAATTACAAATAATTGATATTACAATCATTTTTTTAAGAATTTATGAAAACTGCACCCATCATGCACTGACATCATGATTAACGCATGATTACAATAATACACAAAAAATAAAATAAAAACCCTATTCTTATAAGCCCCAAAAACCAAACCAAGCACTAAAATGGGCGACAAAATTATAAAAATCCATTATAATAATCCGCATTTTTAATAATTTTTTAACGATGCTTGATGAGTAATTTTCTCTGATTTTTTGCATTATCATGATGATAACATAATGAACCAAAACCGCCTAATTGACCCTAATCCAAAAAAAGACGATGTTTTTGATCGTGTGATTCGCCCTGCCACTTTGTCTGATTATATCGGACAGCCTAAAGTGCGTGAGCAGATGGAGGTATTCATCACGGCGGCCAGAAAGCGTAACGAAGCTCTTGATCATACGCTAATTTTTGGTCCGCCAGGGCTTGGCAAAACCACACTGGCAAACATCATAGCTCGTGAGATGGGTGGCAATCTGCGTTCGACATCAGGACCTGTGCTTGAGCGAGCAGGGGATTTGGCGGCGATGCTCACCAATTTAGAAGAAGGTGATGTATTATTTATTGATGAAATTCATCGTCTAAGTCCTGTCATTGAAGAGATTTTATATCCTGCGATGGAGGACTATCAACTGGATATTATGATTGGTGAAGGTCCTGCGGCACGCTCAATTAAACTTGATTTGCCACCGTTTACACTTGTGGCAGCGACCACACGGGCAGGGCTATTGACCGCTCCGTTGCGTGATAGATTTGGTATTGTACAAAGGCTTGAGTTTTATAGTGTGGCAGATTTGACCACCATTGTTGAGCGTGCGGCACGGCTTATGGGTATTGCCATGAATAAAGATGGTGCGATTGAGGTGGCACGCCGAAGTCGTGGCACGCCTCGTATTGCCAACCGTCTGCTTCGCCGTGTGCGAGATTATGCCGAGGTTAAAGGCGATGGTGTGGTTACTAAGCTGATTGCAAGCTCGGCTTTGGATATGCTTTCGGTGGATAAGCAGGGGCTTGACCACTTAGATCGTCGTTATCTACTGATGCTTGCTGAGCGTTTTGATGGAAGACCTGCTGGTGTGGAGGCGATTGCTGCTGCGATGGCGGAGGATAGGGGTACGCTTGAGGATGTGATCGAGCCTTATTTGATTCAGCAAGGCTATATCCAGCGTACACCAAAGGGGCGGATTTTATTGGATAAAGCGTTGGGACTTAATTTATCTTGATGAAGTTTTATTTTGATGGCGGTTAAATGGCGGATTGTTGGCAGGGCTTGTTTTAAGATTTGCAAAATGACATATTCAAACATTCAACTTTAAGATAAAATATAAGCAATTAATATATAACTATTTATTCCATAAAGAGTGCAACAAGCAAGAAGGCGTGTGTGGTGCAAAGCGTGAGTGTGCGACTGTTTATGGCTGTGGTGAGTGTGTTTTTTATAGTGGGTCGCTATCAAGATGGTTATATTGAGCATCAAGACCTAAGGTTTGAGTGGGTTTTGATGGTTTGACTTAGGTTACTTTCTTTTTATTGTTACTGTTTTTTGCTTGGTGGCTTTTTGCTACTTGGTATATTCTGACCTATCATGCTTGGTATGTTGGTCTTTTTTTAATGATGGTTGTGAAGATGTTAAATAAAGTTTTACAAAAAAGTGTACTTGGTTTGGGACTGGGCGTTGCCATGACTGCGATGGCAGATGATGTTGTTTCTGAAAAGACAGCGGACGGCGTCTCTTCTTCTAATGTTGCAACGGTCGCAACTGATGACAGCAGTAGACCGATTAAGACTCGAGCAGAAGGGGAGGCGTTGTTTCATGATTGTGCGGCAGTGGTGAACGATGCGGCTCGTTTAGCTTGCTTTGACTCATTAGCACAGGGCAAATTGCCATCTGTCTTACAAAAAAAACAAGCCATTGTCTTGGGGGAGACGGTTAAAGGCGTGGTGAAAGGCAACCGACAGGTGATATTTGCCAAGAACGAGACAGCGTATAATGCCGTTAATGACGGTGTTGAAATGAACGATAAGACAATAGAGCGTTATACACCGCTGTCTATCAGCTATGATTTGGATAAAAATAGCGAGCAGGGATTATGGCGTGTGCGTCCACACAATCCTGTGTATATTCTACCCATGTATTTACATGGCAAGCCAAATCGCAGTCCAGGTACGCCAACTCAAGAGGCGTGGCATTATACATCTAATGATCAGCGTGCTCCTGAGCTTAAATATCAAATATCTGTCAAATCTAAGATGGCAGAAGATGTGTTTGGTAGTAATGCGGATTTGTGGTTTGGTTATACGCATTTGGCACATTGGCAGATTTATAATGAGGATAATTCTCGCCCATTTCGTGCACATGATTATGAACCTGAGATATTCTTAACTCAGCCTGTGGTGGCGGATTTGCCTTTTGGGGGTAGGCTTAGAATGCTTGGTGTGGGTGCGGTGCATCATTCCAATGGTGAGGATAATCCTTGGTCTCGATCGTGGAATCGTGGTTATGTGATGGCTGGCATGGAGTGGGGTAAATTAACTGTGATGCCACGCCTATGGGGGCGTATCCTAAAAGAGGGGGGTTCAAAGCCTGATGACAACCCAGATATCTTGGATTATTACGGATATGGTGATGTGAAATTTTTATATCATCTAAATAATGACAAAAACATCTCAGGTACAGCACGCTTTAACCCAAAAACAGGAAAAGGGGCGTTGCAGCTTGACTATGTACACCCCATTGGTAAGGGGATTAGTGGCTATGTACAGCTATTCCAAGGCTATGGTCAGTCACTGATTGACTATAATCACGAGGCAACCTCTATTGGTGTTGGTGTGATGCTAAATGACTGGATGGGCTTATAAAACGCTTGAATAATGCAAAAAAACGTACTCAAGTGGTGCGTTTTTCACCATACTTTTTGGCACAAAAAATTCGCAAATGGCATGGTCTGTGTGCCTTATGCCATGAGCCGATAACATCATATCAAGACAACAGATTGGATTTACCCATTCTTTGTTCTGCCTGTCATCATCTCATGAGATGGCACCTACCGCCCATACTCCTGCAGGCTGACTTGCCTGCACCAATGGCGGGTGGTCATCGCCAGATTCAGCCATCATTTTATTTATATTGTGCCACTTTTTATCAATACCCCATCAATTACGCCATCAATCGGTTTAAAGACCATGAAAGTCTGCCTTCTTTTATGGTGTTGCTTCATGCCATTCATCAGTTACCAAAGCCCATTGGTTGTCATCAGCATAATACAGTGATTGTGCCGATTCCTACCACCAATAAGCGTCTGGTTCGGCGTGGCTTTGACCCTGTAACGATGCTTACTAAAGCCTTGTCGCATCATTGGGGTCTGCCGATTTGGCAAGGGCTTTGCCGAGTGGATGATAAGATACATCAGCGAGGGCTAGATAGGCAGTCAAGATTGAGCAATATCCAAGATGCCTTTGCCATGACCGATACACCGCCTGTATCACAAATCATTTTGTTTGATGATGTGGTAACCACAGGGGCGACACTTAAGGCGGCCGCCACGACAATTTGGGCGTGTTCTTTAGATATTAAAGTGTTGGCGGTGTGCATAGCACATGGCAGTGCTCAGTTTTCGCACATTTAAGTTTTATGACCATCTAAGTCAGTATGGATTGAGTATGGGGCTTGAGAGAATGCAAAAAGAATCTGGTTTTGGACTCATTGAGGTGATGGTGGCATTGTTGTTGGTGTCAATGGTGTTTTTTGGGTTTTTGTCGGTGCAGATGCGAGCATATCATACCAGCCAAGATGCCGCCATACGCACACACGCCGTATCATTGCTTGGCAACCAAGCTCAAATACTACAAGGACATGATGAATCGGTTGGGCGGGCTTATGAGGCTTTGTTTGCTCAGCTCAATAGGAATTTGGGTGATGTCAGTGGACAGATGATGAGCAATTATCGCCAAGCTCTAGACACCTTAAACACCCATTGCCATCAAAGAGTCTGCACGCCAGAAGAGTCAGTTAAGTATCAGGCAGTACAGTCGGCTAAGGTTGCTGCCACTCATGGCGTTCGTATGAATGTTTTGCCTTGCCCAGACGGACGCTGTCTGGTGGCTGTATGGGGCGAAACCAAGGCAATAAAGGGCGAACAAGGCTGCATGAATAAAGCAGGTGGTATCAATGCAGGAGCAAAGTGTGTGATGATGGTGGTGCATTGATGGTGGAGTTTACCACAGCAAAGACAAGATTAAGAGTTGGGCGAAGATTAAGCAATTCTTGTGGATTGAGCCTGCTTGAGATGATGATTGCTCTGTTGATTGCTTCAATGGTGGTATTGATGGTTGCTCAAGCCTATGTCATGAGTTTAAATGGCATTGTTGCTCAGGAGAATTTGACTTATCGGTTGCAACATCAGATTTTTGGGGTGCAGGGGTTGACCGAGAGTCTAAGACTGGCAGGGCTTGGTATTGATGATAAGGTATTATCACAGCCCAATCCGCAGGGTGTTCTTGTGCATATTGATCAGTTATCCCATCAAAGCCACAGCGTGTCTAATCTTGCACGATATTTGAGCAGGGCTGATGTTCAGCCAAAGAATAACCGCACAACCATGCCCACTCATCAGCTTACCATCATCTACCGTGCACCACAAGATATGTGGGACTGCGAGGGCGAGATGGCATTAGGGCCACGAAATGCTCGCTTAAAGGGTGGCAAGATGAGACATATTGAGGGGCAAGTGGTCATTGAAAGATATTTTGTCCAAAATAACGATGGTGTGATGAACCTTCGGTGTGATGCCGCACGCTTTGTTCCAGAAAGTATCACACGAGATGGCACGCGTGATAGACGACTAGGTCGTGGGTCGTCTGCATACATTAAAGCCATCATTGATACAGATTCATCAAACAAAGCTGCCAATACCATCATGGGTATGGGTGGTCAAGGTGATGTGATTGCCAGTCATGTTGAGGGTCTTTGGGTGGAGGTTGGTGTGGCAAGTCAAGACGGTATTAGATTTATGCCAATTACTGAGTATGCCAATCACGCCAATCAAGATGAGCCTATTGTGATGATGAATGTGGCATTTTTAGGTTATTCACCCACGCCGTCAGCTCGTGATGACGCACCAAGAGATTTTGAAATTTTTGGCAAAAAGGTGGTGCTACAGCAGGATTCGCCCAGTCATGACAGATGGCTATACCATTTTTCTGTACGACTCAGAAATGTGATGGGTAATGTGGCGAATGGTGGTGCGATTGATGGGGTTGTTCTTAATCAAAAGGTGTTGCCGTGAATGCTCAAAAAGGCTATGTGCTGATATTGGTTTTGGTGGCGGTGCTATTGATTTCGGGTCTATCTGCTTTGGCGATACGCCAGAGTATGACGGATGTCCGTTATGCTTTTGCTAAAACTTCAGTTGAAGAATTATTTGTAATGGCAGATACGCCATTAATGCTACTTCGCCAACCATCAATAAAAGAGCGTCTGATGAGTGATGGCGGTATTATTGACACTTTAGTGGCACACCATCTTAATAAGGGTGATTTTAATCAACAAACATCAGCTCAGCTGTGTTATGAGCCTAAGCGTGGTGTGGATAACTTTGCTTCATCTGGCTTGATGATGACAGGTCAGATAAGCTGTACTGATGGACAAGTATGGCTGTGGCTTTCTGTGCAATCAATGGACGATGAGACGGTATCAAAAGACGAAAGGCAGGTTGCCAATTCTAAAAAAATAGTCAGCAATAATGAGCAAGGTTTTGTAAAAGTACCGCCAGATGCGTATAGATTTACCATTCATTCACTCGCCACAAAGCAGGCGACAAGCTGTTTGGGTGTATATGAAACGGTTAAGGCGTGCTTAAATAAACAAGGGGTTGCTCATCAGGTGTTGGTGCAAGAATTTATCTATCGCAGGGCGAAAAATCCCATGCAGGATAATGACAATCTAGCATATCTGGCACTTGATGCACCATCAACCGCTATGAACAATATCAACCAAGACACGCCAATTAGCCATCAATCACCGTCAACACAAACACTGACATTTATTAAATGGTATGATGTTAGGAGTATTGGTCAAAGTGGTGATGAATGAGGTTTGCCAAAAAAAAGATTGTAATTGGCGAGTGTGTGATAATGATAAAAGAAGTGGCGTGTTGATACTGTCATATGCCCATTCTTCATATGCAATCCATCAGGTTGAGTCATTTTGATGGACTTGGTTTTGTACATTTTGTGTGAACCATCAATCTTTTTGTTGCAAATATGATAAGAGCTGTGGTGTATCTCTACAAACTGATACAAAAATAGTAAAATCGTAGGTAGACAAAGCGACAAAAATCGTTTTTAATACGCTCACCAATAACAACACAAGCGTCATTGAGGCGATTTTAGCCCAATGAATTTTTATTTTTAGGAGACAAACTCATGAAAACCATGAAATTATCACTAATTGGTGCTGCAGTTCTACTATCTACCAGTGCAATGGCTAATGTCGTTACTGATGCTGGTACAGTAGTTGTTACCGGTGCAAAAAAGACAACAGTAGCTGTTATTGATGGCACAAAAACTTTATTAAAAACCGCAACCAAACCAGTGGCAGTGAGCGTTGAAGCGGGATCGTTAGGTTATGGTGCGAATGTCGCTTGGTCAGTCAATGACCGTGTTGAGTTGCAAGCTGGCTGGACTGGTGGTGATGTTGCAAAATTCACCAAAGATAATATTTCAGTTGATGGCACTAAATATGATGTAGAAACTGATTTTTCTAACCCATATTTGGGCGTACAACTTCGCCCAGCAGCGAACTGGTTTACTGTAGGTGCTGGCGTTATCGTTCCTGATAACCACATTAAAGTAAAAACCAATAACGCTACTGGCAAGCAAACCGTTAACGGAACTGAATATGATGTAACGGGCACTGTTGAAGGTACTATTGAGCATCGTAATAAATTAGCCCCTTACCTAACAGTTGGTTTCCGTCCTAACCTTGGCAACAACTGGGGTGTGTTTGGTGAAGTGGGTGCAACTTACTTAGGTAAGTCTGATGTTCACATCAAATCAGCCAATGCTGATTTTAACAAAGCAGCTGCTCAAGCCATCGAAGGCAAAGAGTATTCAAACTGGTACCCAATCGCAAAAGTGGGCGTGGCTTACCGCTTCTAATCTGATTTTGATTAACAACAATAACCCTAACTGTGTTTAGGGTTATTTTTTTGTGGATAAAATTTTTAACAAATATTGTGTTTGATTGAGCAGGCACTTGATGGCGACTATGCTCACAGCTTTTATGATGATTGGATTGTCTTGGGTTAAAGTCTAGACTGGTTATGTGGCAAATGATTGGTTGTCATGAAAATTACGGCAAATTGGACTTTTTTTCTGCTAAGAATTTTGGTACTATGGCGTGTTTATTAAAAAAAAGGAGTAAGTATGACCAATCAAGCCCCAACAAAAGTTTATTTAAAAGATTATACGCCACCTACCTACAAAGTCAGCCAGATTCATTTAGATATTGGGTTGTTTGATGAGTATGCCCAAGTTGAGGCGACCTTGACAGTGCATCGTCAGCATGAAGGCAAGTTTGTGCTGTTTGGGCGTGAATTACAGCTACAATCCATTTTTGTGAATGATGTGGCATTATCTGCAGATGCCTACACGCTAGATGATGAAACGCTAGTCATTGACGCCATGCCAGATGAGGCCGTGGTGCGTACTTGCGTCAAAATTTATCCGCAAACCAATACAGCTTTAGAAGGATTATATCAGGCCGGCACAGGCGATGATGCCATGTTTGTTACACAGTGTGAGCCTGAAGGGTTTAGAAAAATTACCTTTTATCCTGACCATCCTGATGTGTTGGCTGAATTTACCACTCGTATTGAAGCGGATAAAAAATACAAAACCCTACTGGGTAATGGCAACCTGATAGAATCAGGTGATTTAGGCGAGCGTCATTTTGCCGTATGGCACGACCCTACCTTAAAGCCAAGCTATCTGTTTGCTTGTGTGATTGCCAATCTTGATGTCATGCAAGACAATTTTACCACCAGTGAAGGGCGAGAGGTGTTGCTTGAAATCTATGCTACGAAGCAGGATTTGGATAAATGCCATGTCGCCATGCAAGCCCTAAAAGATGCCATGAAATGGGACGAGGATAACTATGGTTGTGCTTATGACCTAGACCGCTACATGATTGTGGCGACAGGGCATTTTAATATGGGGGCGATGGAAAATAAGGGTTTAAATATCTTTAATACTTCATGTGTGCTAGCAAGTCCACAAACCACTACCGATGAAGGCAGTTTTCGTGTTAAATCAGTTGTTGCCCATGAGTATTTTCATAACTGGACGGGCAACCGTATTACTTGCCGAGACTGGTTTCAGTTGAGCCTAAAAGAGGGCCTGACTGTTTTTAGAGACCAAAGCTTTTCTGGGGACTTTCGCTCAAAAGCGGTACAGCGTATCGAAGATGTGGCGTTCTTGCGAGCACATCAGTTTGTTGAGGACGCAGGTCCTTTGGCACACTGTGTACGCCCTGAGAGTTTTGTGGAAATTAACAATTTCTACACCATGACCATCTATGAAAAGGGGGCGGAGATTGTTCGCATGATTGCCAATTTCCTTGGCAAAGATAAATATAGACAAGGTACAGATGAGTATTTTCGCCGTTATGATGGACAAGCGGTTACCATCGAGGACTTCTTGTCTGCCATGTCGGTCGGCGATGAGAGGGTGATGGACTTTTTAAAATGGTATGGTCAGCCAGGCACGCCAGAGCTATCAGGTGATTTTGAATTTAAGGACGGTCAAGTTGTTGTCAATCTATCACAAAAGACCCGTCATGTAGCAGGTTTTGATGCTCCGATTGCCCTGCCAATTCCTGTGGATACTGCTATTTTTGATAGCTACACAGGTGAGCTTTTGGCACAAAAAATGCTGTTTTTGACCAAAGAGGTGGACAGTTTTGTTTTTGATGGTATCGGTCTGTCTGATGGGGCAAAGCCGATCGTTTCAGTGTTACGCAACTTCTCTGCTCCTGTAAAACTCAACTTTGAATACAGCGATGAGGATTTGATGAAGCTTGTTGCTTTTGAAAGCGAAGGCTTTAACCGCTGGCAGGCAATCCAGACTTTGGTTAATCGCTTGCTATTGGGTAAATCTGACCAAGTGAGTCTGCTGACTGATGCTTTACGCACTGTCGTTCCTAAGCTGATAACAACAGACCCTATGTTGACTGCTAGACTCTTTGACATACCAAGCGAGGCGGAGCTTGCGATGTCTTATGATAAAGATTATAACCCTAAAGCAGTCAAGGCAGTGCGTGATGCCCTACAGCAACAAATCGCACACGCCCTAAAAGATGAGGCGATGAACTGGTATCGCTCGTTGCCGATAGAGACTTATGAAGATACGCCTGATGCACGAGGACGCCGTTTGCTACGAAATGTGCTGTTAGAACTATTACTGTTGGCGAAGGTGCCAGAGACAGAGGCGTGGGCTAAAGAGCAGTATGAACAAGCGAACTGTATGAGCGAGCGACAAGGGGCATTGTCGGCGATGATAGCTTTTGATTTGCCTTATGCTGATGAGTTTGTTGCTGACTTTTATGAGCGATTTAAGGATGAGGAGTTGGTGATTGATGACTGGTTCTTGATTCAAGCAAGATCAAGTAGTCGTGATGTGGCATTCGTTGAGTCTCTTATGAGTCGCAAGGATTATGATTGGGCAGTGCCTAATCGTGTGCGTACGACGCTAGGCGGCTTGTCTGCCAAACCTGTACAGCTGTGGAGTGAAGAAGGGCTAAATCTATATTTAGATGCCATCACCAAGTTGGATGACATCAACCCTGCGGTAGCATCACGCATGTTGGCTCGATTGGATCGTTGGTATACACTTCAAGACGACAGCAGGGCGTATGCTAAGAGCAAACTGATTGAATTGCAAAAAACAGCCAAATCAAAAAATGTCCTTGAGTTTATTAATAGCATGCTTAGTGTCTAATTTGTTGATGTGACGTTTTTTTGATCATACGGCAGGCGATGGCTTGCCGTATTTTTTTGATTCTTTTACAATATGATATCGCTGAATAAGTTTAATATCTTAGATGATGCCGTCATGAAACCACCCATTTATTACCCCATTGCCATTCGCCTTGCCATGCCGATATATCGCTACATGGTGCATAAAAAATCACAACACCTACCCACCTATATGCGAGAGGTTAAAGAACGGTTTGGGCAAACCTATTTACCTGCACCCACTGCTGTGCATATCCCTGTGGATAACCTTGAAAAAAAAGTAAATAAGAGTGGTTGTCATGGCAGGGTTATTTGGTGTCATGCGGTAAGCTTGGGCGAGCTAAATACTGCTTATCCCATGTTAAAAATTCTTTTAAATCAAGGATTTAATCTATGGATCACCAGTACCACACAGACAGGATTTAACCGTGCTTCTGTGCTTTTTGAACCGCTATTGGGAACGAGAGTTAATCACAGCTTTGTCCCTGTGGATAACTTAAAAAATATACAGGTATTCATTGAGCATATTCAACCTGTTATGACACTGTTTATTGAGACAGAATTATGGGCAAATACACTATATGAGCTACGCCAGAGGCAGATTCCTGCGGTGATGGTGAATGCTCGCTTAACTGAAAAATCCTATCAATCTTATGCTAAATTTCCCAAACTAAGTACTAGCATGATGCAAAACTTGACCGCCATCATTGCTCAAGACGAAGCATCGGCAGATCGATTTGTCAGGCTTGGTGCGGATAAGGTCAAGGTGTCAGTGATGGATTCACTAAAGTGGTCAAGCGTTCATCAGTTAAGTGCGGACAACCAAAGACTGATACAGCAAGTACAGATGTGGCAAGGTGTTAGTCATCGACCTATTTGGTTGGTCGGCAGTACACATGATGCAGAGGAGCTGCTTGCGATACAAGCTCACAAAAAACTGATAGAACACGACCCAGCCACCTTGCTGATTTTGGTGCCACGCCATCCTGAACGGTTTGATGAGGTAGCTTCCTTGTGCCAATCATCAACATTCATCACGCATAGACGCTCAAAAGGAGAACGAATTGAGCCAGATACCCAAGTTTATCTGGCAGATAGCATGGGAGAGCTGTTGGCGTGGTATGCGGTGTGTGATGTGGCGGTGGTTGGTGGTTCGTTTGTTGATGTCGGTGGGCATAATCCGATTGAGCCTGCGGCACTTGCCAAACCTGTCGTAATGGGCAAATTCATCAAAAACTGTGAAGAGCTTGTTGATGGTTTATCAAAAGTGTCAGCCCTGACCATAACAGATAGTGCGTCTCAGTGTTTGGCTGATGCGGTGGCATCGTGGCTATTTGATGAAGATGCAGCTCATCAGGCAGGCATGGCAGGTAGGCAGTTAGTAGTTGCCAAAGAAAACGCTGCTACCAAACAGGCCGAACAGCTCTTGATACATCTATCAATCACAGACAGCACAACCAATCAAAGAGATTAATCAAAACTTATGAATATCATTTTATTAAAACAGCATAATATTGATGTATCAGGACGACTTGTCATCAATGAGACAAGGCAGGTCAATCACATCAAATCTGTACTCAAAGCAGAGATAGGGGATTGTTTAAGGCTTGGTGTGCTAGGTGGTCGGCTTGGGGTGGGTCGCATTGTGCTGATAGATGACAATCAAGTATTGCTAGATGAAGTGGTGCTGAATAAAACGCCACCTAAGAAGCTACCTGTTACCGTCATGCTTGCTTTGCCACGACCAAAGGTATTACGCCGTTTAGTGATGGACATGACGGCAATCGGTGTGCCACACATTATTTTAATTAATAGCTATCGTACAGATAAAAGCTACTGGGGTTCGCCAATGCTTGCACGCATCGATGATTTTATCGTAGATGGATTGGAGCAGGGCGTTGATACCGTGCCACCTAAAATTACTTTTGCCAAACGCTTTAAACCCTTTGTGCAAGATGAATTGCCATCTTTGATGGATGAAGGGCGGGCGGTGGTATTCCACCCTTATGATTCAGAAGGGTTTGGTGAGTTCTGTGCGAATCAGGGTATGCCGACGCTGATAACGATTGGGGCGGAGGGTGGTTTTATTCCTTATGAGATTGACCTGTTGCGTTCTGTTGGGGTATCGGCGGTGGGACTAGGCGATCGAATCTTGCGTACCGAGAGTGCGGTTAATGCGGTGCTTGGTCGCTATCTTTTATGATTGCCACTAAAAACCTATGTTCTGCTTGCTAAGATGTGCAAATACCGACCCATCAAGCGAAATGGTAGCTCTCTAGAATACCGCATCTCCATCGCAATGACATCATCGGGGTTGGTCAGACCGCCACGCTTAAGCGGTGCATAATCAGAAAAAACCCGAATTCCTGAGCGAATCAGTACTTGATAATGGCGAGATGATAACCAGTATTCTACCTTGTCATTGCCAACAGGACTGTTTGGGGTTAGGCTTTTGTTATCGGCAGGTTTTGGCTTGTCAAGCTGATAAAAATTACCCATTACCAAATTACGATAAACCAAGCTAGCAGGGTTATAAAAGCATAATGAAAGCAGACCGCCTGTTGCCAAAAATTCATCAAAAAAATCCATGATAAGTTGTGGTTCTGCTAGCCACTCAAGCACTGCATGGCACAAGATTAAATCAAATTTTTCGCCTTTGATATGCTCGCCAAGCTCTTGATAAGGGCAAACCAAAAACCGTATATTGTCTAGGCTTTCTTGGTGTGCGACTTCCTTGGCTTTATTAATCATATTACCAGAGATGTCGCTGATGGTGCAGTGATGCTGTTTGGCAAGCATAAGACTAATCTGTGCTAGCCCTGCACCTACATCAAGCACCTTTAAAGGTCGTCCCAGTTTTGTGGTGAGTATTTGGGTAGCTTCGGTAATATCTTGCTTTAAAACAGCCAAGCGAATGGCACCTTTTAGACCGCCATAGACTTTTTTGGCAAAGTGGTCGGCGATGGGGTCAAAGTTGCGGTCGCTTATGATGGGTGTGTTTGACGATGTGGCGTGCCGAGTCATGTTATGTGGTATTTTGTAAAAAAAGAATAGGGAAGCTTGTCTTTTGTTGACCAACTTTCGTGATTTTGTTTATTTAAAAAGTTAAATAAGCTGTGATATAATGAATAAAATATCTTATATTAAAAATTTATCCATCAGATTTCACAGCTGGTCTTTGCGTATTTTATCATAAAACCATTGCCAATTCGCCTGTGGTTATTTTTATTATAAAAAATTGGGTACTAAAGATGATAAAAAACAATGCATTTAAGTTGGCAGCGACTGTTGCGATGGGCGTATCAATCGTAGCATTAAGTGCTTGCGATAAAAAGCAAGAACAGCCTATAGAAGCTGAGATTGAAGTGGTTGAGCCTGTCGTTCAAGAGATTGAAGCGGTTTGTGATGAGCCAAGTTTGCGTAATCGTTTGGTGGATGCAATCCAAATGGGGCTTTTAGATAGTGCGATGCTATCAATCCAAAACTACAACAATGCAACTCGCTTAGGACTTGAACAGCAAGTACGCCAAAAACTAAGTGAGATTGACATTGACCTAAAAAATGTTGCTGCTTCTGGAGCAATGTGTCATGCTGATGTGCATTTTACCTTATCGGCACAAGACATTGCTTATGCCAACAAGACCTTTAGATTAACCAATCAATTCAGCTTTGATGAACAGGCTGTCGAAGTGGGGGCGATGCTTGTGGGTGATAATCGTGTGGTGGTTAAGAGATTTGCTTATACCATTGACAACAACAAAGCAATCATCGGTACAGATAATGCCATCATCAATTTACTGGCAGATACGCTGACCGCTTCAGCATACAGCATGGCAGGCGAATCACGCACCAATGCTCAAAACGCCCCAACAGTACGCTTAGAGCCAGTACAACCAATCGCTACGCCACGCATTAATCAATCTTATGATGAAGAAGTGCCACAGGTACAAATTCGCCAAGAGACTGCCGAAGCAAAAGCAGGGCAATCAAAAGCTCAATCACCTAAACCAAAAACACAGCCACAACCTGCCGAAAATGCTCCTACGCCTAAACCTGTGGTAGATGAGAATGTAGAGTTAACCATCGTTGAGAGTGATGATACTTACTGATGACTGGTGGTTATCTTGGCGTCTGCACCAAAAATCCCAAATTATGATTTGGGATTTTTTTTGGGTGGGTGAGAGAGCGATTAAGCAAAAGAGCAAAAAAGACTTGGGCAAATTTAATCAGATGAGCTGAAAGTGAGAGAAGTTGCCTAAGTCCTAAGTTACAAAACGCAGTCAATGTGATACAATGGCGTATCATCTAAATAATCAATATTGGTTAATTCAGTAATGTTGGCACAACGAACCAAACATTGTGCCAAACCCATCTTGTGATGAATTTCTTTTGGAGAAAAAGATGCAATCTATTCATGTCTTAAAATTATCCGCTGTGACATTGACGGCGGCCGCCTTGGTTGCCTGCAATCAAGCTAAAGTTCAGGAGTCAAAAGCGACAGAGTCGGCAGAGACTGCAACCAAAGCACCCAAAACCATTGCCATCAGTGCCATTGTTGAGCATCCATCACTAGATGATATTCGTCATGGTGTCATTGCAGGGCTTGGGGATTTGGGCTACAAAGATGGTCAAAATTTAACGGTTAATTTCCAGTCAGCACAAGGAAACATGGCGACTGCAGGGCAAATCGCCAAGCAGTTTGCTGCAGATGGTCCTGATGCGATTGTTGCTATCTCAACCCCAACCGCCCAAAGTCTAGCTGCTGCCACACAGGCGATTCCGCTGATCTACACAGCGGTGTCTGACCCTGTCGCCGCCAAACTCATTGACCATAACAACATTGCCATACAAGCAAACATTACAGGTCTATCAAGCCAACTGCCACTTGAGCCACAGATTGAACTGTTTACCAAAGTCAAACCAGATGCTAAGCGTATCGGCTTTGTGTATAGTCCAGGTGAAGCCAATTCGGTATCGCTAAAAGAACGCCTACAGGCAATTTTGCCAAAATATGGCATGACTCTGGTGGATATTCCGGCCAATCGTTCAGCAGATGTGGCAAGTGCGACCCGTGCTCTAGATGGCCGTGCAGATTTGATCTACACTTCATTGGATAATAATGTTGCCACTGCGATGGAAGCGATGGTGAATGTAGCCAATGAGCTTGATTTGCCCATCATTGCATCAGATGAATTTTCGGTGCGTCGTGGTGCAACTGCTGCTTTAGGGGTGAATGATTTTGATTTTGGTGTGGTAACAGCACAGATGGTTGCTCAAGTACTAGACGGTAAACAGCCTAGTGAAATCAAACCACAGGTCATGAATGCACTGACCTTGTATATTAGCCCAAAACACGCTAATGAGCAGGGTGTGGCTTTAAGTGATGAAGTTAAAAAAGGTGCTATTGATGTTGATGTCACACCGAAACAATAAAGCCTAATTGGTATCATCAATAAACACAACCCTAATCATTACTATGATTGGGGGGGTTGTGGGTTTTGGGTTGGTATCAAGCGTATTTTCTTAATCTTAATTTGGTGGTGATAAGCTGGTAAGTTAATTGCAAAGATGCACTTGAGATGCAAGGTGGTATAACAACTTTTGGTTAATGTAGTCTAAAATTAAAAGTGATGATTACTCATGGGTGATGGTTTTTTTATGATGTTTTTGTTATCAATGATTGAAATCTGATGACAATTTGTTTATGATGAATTATTTTTTATTGATAATCTCCCCTAATGTATGGGATGACAACTTTGGAGATGAGTATGTTACATTCAAATCGCATCAATGGACTTGCTAAATTGATGGGCGTTACGCTGCTAGGAGCAACATTGTTTGGCTGCGGTGGTAATCAGACAGAAGTATCCGCTGACACCCAGACAAGCACAAAAACCGTTGCCATTACTGCCATTGTGGAGCATCCGGCACTTGATGAAGTGCGTCAAGGTGCAATCGAGGAGCTTGGCAATGCAGGCTATAAAGAGGGCGAGAATTTAACGGTAAACTTCCAATCTGCACAAGGCAGTACTGCTACTGCAGGACAAATTGCTAAGCAGTTCGCTGCGGATAATCCTGATGTCATCATCGCCATCGCCACCCCATCAGCTCAGTCTATCGTCGCTACGACCAATACCATTCCTGTGGTATTTTCAGCGGTTACTGACCCTGTTGAGGCAAAACTGGTGGGTACTCTTGAGGGTTCTGGTACGAATGTAACAGGTGCGTCTGATGTGTTGCCACTTGAGCCGCAGCTTAAGTTGATTAAAGAGATTGTGCCAAATGCCAAGAATATTGGGTTTGTATATAGCCCAGGTGAGGTAAATTCTGCTGTTACGCTAAAAAAACTCAAAGAGATTGCCATGCCTATGGGTCTAAATATCATTGAAGCACCTGCCCAAAAAGCAAGCGATATTGCCATGGCTGCCCAAAGCCTAGTCGGTCGTGTGGAGGTTATTTATACCCCGACAGATAACAATGTATTAAGCTCTTATGAAGCACTTGCTAAAGTTGCTAAAGAGGCTAAGTTGCCATTGATTGGTTCAAATACTGATACAGTAGCACGAGGTGCAATCGCAGCACTTGGCGTGAACTATCATGAACTGGGTATCCAAACAGGCAAAATCACAGCACGCATTCTAAAAGGTGAGAAAGCGGGCGAGATAGCCATCTATCGTGCTAGCGAGCTTGATTTGCATGTTAGTCCAAAGCACGCAGTAGAGCAGGGTGTAACATTGCCACAGAGTATCTTAGATAAAGCCAAAAAGATTATTGAGTAGCAGTACTTAGCATCGCCTTCGCTGTTGGGCTAAGAGATACTTTGTGTTGGGTTGTTGTATGTGCTAGCCCATAAAAGCCGTGAGCTAGCACCAATTTAAATAAACAAGAGCAAAAATTATGTCGTTACTTGCCTTTTTTGGGGCGTTAGAACATGGGTTTATCTATGCGTTGATGGCACTGGGTGTGCTGATTTCTTTTCGCATTTTGGATTTTCCAGATTTGACGGCAGATGGTAGTTTTCCGCTCGGTGGGGCGGTTGCAGCGGTTGCCATTCTTGCAGGTTTTAATCCTTGGGTAGCTTGTATTTTTGGTATGGTTGCCGGCATGGTAGCAGGCGTGGTTACGGCATTTTTAAATGTTCGTTTGGGCATTTTACACCTACTGGCAGGCATCTTGGTTATGACTGCGTTGTGGTCAATCAATCTGCGTATCATGGGTGCGTCTAACTTAGCGATATTGGGGGAGACGACTGTATTTAGTGCTGTTAGCAGTGGAGAAAATAGCCCTTGGATGCGAGTGCTTGTTGCTTTGGCTGTGGTGGTGGTTGCTAAGTTATTTTTGGATTGGTTTTTTGGTACCCAAACAGGGCTTGCCATGCGTGCCACAGGTTCAAACTTAAAAATGGCACAGGCACAGGGCATCAACACCTCACTGATGATTGTGCTTGGCATGGCAATCAGCAATGGCTTGATTGCTTTGTCAGGGGCTTTATTTATCCAGACACAAGGTGCGGCGGATATCTCTATTGGCATTGGCACAATCATTATTGGTTTGGCCGCGGTGATTATTGGCGAGACGGTACTGACAGCCAAAAAAATGTTTTGGATTACGCTGTCGGTGGTGATTGGTGCGGTGTTCTATAAGCTATTCATTCAAATCGCCTTATCAAACCAAACCTTGCGTAGCATTGGCTTTGGTGCTCAAGATTTAAACTTGGTAACGGCACTATTGGTGGTGTCTGTGCTTATGTTGCCAAAATTTCGCAGTAAATTGATGGCAAAATTGAATAAAAAATCAGTGAATGGCTAACGGAGTGATGGGCTTATGATGATTGCAAAAGACCTGCGTTTGACATTCAACAAAGGTACACCGATTGAAAATCCTGCCTTACAAGGCGTCAGCCTGCATATTACAGCCGGTGAGTTTGTTACCGTAATTGGTACTAATGGTGCAGGTAAATCTACTTTTTTAAATACCATCAGTGGGGCGTTACAGCCTGACTCTGGTTTGGTGGTGATTCATGATAAAGATGTTACTAGATTGCCTACGCACAAACGCAGTCATTTAGTGGCACGAGTATTTCAAGATCCGATGGCGGGTACTTGTGAAGCCTTGACCATTGAAGAGAATATGGCATTGGCATTTAAGCGTGGTGGTATTAGGAGTTTGGCATCGGCATTAAACAACAAAAATCGTGAGATTTTCCGTGAAAAACTTTCTATCTTAAAACTTGGACTGGAGAACCGCTTGACCGACCGCATGGGGCTGTTATCAGGCGGTCAGCGTCAGGCAGTAAGCCTGCTTATGGCAAGCCTGCAACCATCTAAAATTCTCTTGCTTGATGAGCATACGGCTGCATTAGATCCCAAAACGGCTGCTTTTGTGCTTGAACTGACGGATAAAATTGTCCAAGAAAATGGTTTGACCACCATGATGGTAACGCACTCAATGCAGCAGGCACTCACTCACGGAACACGCACAGTGATGCTACACCAAGGTCGTGTGGTGCTTGATGTGTCAGGCGATGAACGGCACGGCATGACGGTACAGGATTTATTGAATATGTTTGAGCGTACTCGTGGTGAAAAGGTTGCTGATGATGCGTTGCTATTAGGCTAAGGAGATGGTCATGAACAAAAGATTGGCGAATATATTATCCTTATCCTTATTCTTTGTGGGTGTGATGGCGGTGGCGATTAGCATTACACAAAACAATGGCTATGCCTATCACGCATTTGCTCTGTGTGCGGTGCTTTCGGTGCTTGCGGATTTTATCAGTATCAAAACTGGCAATAAGATGGCAACCGCCACAAGGGGGCAAAAACGCTTTGTGTTGATTTTTCAGGCAGTGGTATGGGTGATTGGTTTGATACTGGTTTATTCTTTTAAATTATTTCACCCAAGCTAAATATCTAAAAAGTTAAGCATGGTCTGTTTAGGGATGATTGTGTTGGCATTTGATGAATGAAATGATATTTCAAGGTTGGTGTTGCTTGAAGGATTGCGATTTTAATTTGATATGCTTTGCCATGGTAAACAAAATAACCTATTGTTTTAACAGGTTATTTTGTTTTAAAACTGATATGATTAACGATTTGGTGCAAAAGCGGATAATTCTGGGTTGGTGTCGGTTTTGGCAACGGTGTTTGCATAATTGCATAGTGTAGCCAGTGCCACACCCATGATGACATCTAGGACATTTTGGTCGTTATAACCTGCTGATTTAAAAGTCTTTAGTTCTTCATCAGACACTTGACCACGCTTGTCAATAAGTTGCATGGTGAATTGGGCTAAGGCTTGATATTTTGCATTTTCATCAATACTGGTGCGAGTACGCAGTGCTGTTACGACTGCAGGTGACATTTTTAGGCGTGCTTCGGCGATTTTTGTGTGTCCTGCTACGCAAAAGTCGCAGTTATTATGCACAGCGGCGGTAATCTGCACTACCTCAATTTCCTCTGGTGTGAGCGAGTTTTTGCTATTCATCTTGCTCACTTCTTGATACATTTCCAGTGCTTGTGGTGAATTGGCAAGCACGCCGATAAGATTTGGAATAAAGCCATTGGTTTTTTGTACAGCTTCCATGCGTTCTTTAGCATTTTCTGGGGCGGTGTCTAGGGTGTGTAGAGTGAGACGAGTCATGTTTATTCTCCAATATAAAAAAGACAGACTTTCTTTATATATGGGAATGACCCAAAAAATTACAAGGGGTGTTAAAAAATTTATAAATTATATTAAAAATCAATTAGTTATAAAATTATTTATTCATTATCAGTCATTGTTTATTGAAAAAATCAAAATGCCTAGCATATATTTGACAACAAAGCAAGTCAATTTGACTGCACATCAAACCATTAGGAAACTCAATGAACTTTGATAAATATACCCATAAACTTAAACAGACCCTGCAATCCGCTCAGTCGCTTGCGGTGAGTCGCAGTCATACTGCTATCTTTGCCGTGCATGCTTTATCAGTGCTGACTCAAGATGATGCTTATCGTGCCATGCTGACTCAGGCAGGGGCGAATTTGACAGTATTACAAAGCGAGCTTGATAACAAGATTGATGCTTTAGCAACACTATCAAATCCTACAGGTCAGGCAAGTATCGCCCCTGACTTGGCACAGGTTTTGAATTTGACCGAAAAGTTTGCCAATGAGGCAGGCGATGAATTTGTGCCATGTGAGTGGCTGTTGTTTGCTCTTGCTCAAACTGCTGATACCAAGACCATCTTGGATAGGTCAGGTCTCAACACCCAAAAATTACAAACCATCATCAATCACATCAGAGGGGGAGATGCCGTGAAGACTGCCAATGCTGAAGAAACTAGAAACGCCCTAGAAAAATACACCATCAATCTAACCGAAAGAGCAAAAGAGGGCAAGCTTGACCCTGTCATCGGACGAGATGATGAGATTCGCCGTACGGTGCAAGTCTTATCCAGACGCACCAAGAATAACCCTGTGTTGATAGGTGAGGCTGGGGTGGGTAAAACTGCGATTGTTGAGGGACTTGCTCAGCGTATCATCAATGGCGAGGTGCCAGAGAGTCTAAAAAACAAAGAGGTGTTATCGCTTGACATGGGGTCGCTCATTGCTGGGGCGAAATATCATGGCGAGTTTGAGGAGCGTCTCAAGGCGGTATTAAACGAGCTTGCCAAACAAGATGGCAATATCATCTTGTTTATTGATGAGCTACATACCATGGTTGGGGCAGGTAAAACCAGCGGAGCGATGGACGCTGGCAATATGCTAAAGCCTGCCTTAGCTCGTGGCGAGCTTCGCTGTGTGGGAGCGACCACTCTTGATGAATATCGCCAATATATCGAAAAAGACCCAGCACTTGAGCGTCGTTTTCAAAAGGTGTTGGTTGATGAGCCAAGTGTGGAGGATACGGTTGCTATTTTGCGTGGTTTAAAAGAGCGTTATGAGCTACATCATGGGGTTAAAATCCTAGACAGTGCCATCATCGCCGCCGCTAAGATGTCGCACCGCTACATCACCGATCGTCAATTGCCCGACAAGGCGATTGATTTGATTGATGAGGCGGCTTCTCGTATCAAAATGGAGCTTGATAGTAAGCCTGAAAGTTTGGACAAACTTGATAGACGCATCATTCAGCTAAAAATGCAGTTGGAAACTGTCAAAAAAGAAGATGATGCAAGCAGTCAAGCACAGGTGAAGCAATTACAAGCCCAAATTGATGAACTAAGTAAAGAATATAACGACTTAGAAGAGATTTGGAAAGCAGAAAAAGCCCTAGTGGAAGGCACAAAACACGCTCAAATTGAGCTTGATAAAGCACGCATCGCCTTAGAAAAAGCTCAGCGAGAAGGCGATTTTGCTGAAGCAGGTCGCCTACAGTATGGCGTGATTCCAGAGCTACAAAAACGCCTGACTGATGAACAGCATGATGAAGCAGATGCACCCAAACTGCTTAGAAATAAGGTTACGGATAATGAAATCGCCGAAGTGGTCTCGTCAGCCACAGGAATTCCTGTTGCCAAGATGATGCAGGGCGAGCGTGAGAAGCTTTTATCCATGGAGATGGCACTTCATGAGCGGGTGATTGGTCAGGATGAAGCGGTCAAATCGGTCGCCAATGCTGTACGCCGTAGCCGTGCAGGGCTATCCGACCCCAATCGCCCAAGCGGTTCATTCTTATTTTTAGGACCGACAGGCGTGGGCAAAACTGAGCTGACTAAATCATTGGCTAATTTTTTGTTTGATGATGAAACTGCCATGGTGCGTATTGACATGAGCGAGTTTATGGAGAAGCACAGCGTCAGTCGTTTGGTGGGTGCTCCCCCAGGCTATGTTGGCTATGAAGAAGGTGGGGTACTGACTGAAGCTGTTCGCCGTAAGCCTTATAGTGTGGTGCTTTTTGATGAAGTAGAAAAAGCTCACCCAGATGTGTTTAATATCTTATTGCAGATCTTAGATGATGGGCGTTTGACCGACTCTCAAGGGCGTGTGGTGGACTTTAAAAACACTGTAATTATCATGACATCAAACCTTGGTAGCCAAAAAATCTTTGATATGGCAGGCGATGAATACGAAGCAATCAAATCTGCGGTCATGGATTCGGTGAATGCTCATTTCCGCCCTGAGTTTATCAATCGCATTGATGAGATTGTGGTCTTTCATCCACTGGGTCAATCGCACATGGCAGGCATTGCCACTATTCAGCTTGACCGCCTAAGAGCCAGACTCAAAGAGCGTGAGCTAGGACTTATGATCTCAGAAGAAGCGATGAATGAGTTGGTGTCGGTGGGCTATGACCCTGTGTTTGGGGCAAGACCGTTAAAAAGAGCTATTTTGCAAGAAATTGAGAATCCTCTTGCTCAAAAACTGCTAGGAGGAGAGTTTGTTTCTGGCGATACCATTGTAGTAGGCGTGAATAACAAACAGCTTGTTTTTGAAAAATTATGCCTTAACTGATGTTACCTTAAAAAACAGACCGCTTTTGGTCTGTTTTTTATCATGACTAAGGTAACTCCACCTCAAAGATTAAAGGGTAAAACTTACCTGTAACATAAAAACGATTGCCGTTGATATGGGCAATACCATTGAGAACATCTATTTTTTGGCGTTGTTCTTGGGTGAAATTGGCATTTTGTAATATGTCGGTCAAATCATAAAATTGGACGACATTTCCGTTTTTTGGGTTGATTTTTATGATGAGGTTGGTCTGCCAGATATTGGCGTAAATAAAGCCATTGGCAAATTCTAACTCATTGATAAACTTTAGGCTTCGCCCTTGATACCGTACAGGAAAGGTGCTGATAAGCTCAAAAGTTTTGGCGTGGCGAATTTGTAGGCTGTCTGTACCATCTGACATATAAAGACGATCGGCTGTGCCATCATAAGCTAGACCCCAACCTTCGCCTGCATAGTGTGCATTACGCACAATCTTAAAGGTTTGTAAATTGCGTAAAAAGGCAACATTTTCTCGCCATGTTAATTGCCAAATCCCATAAGGCGTGATGGTTGCCCCTTCACCAAAAAATTCATGCCGTAGGGTGTCTTTTATTGTGTGATGCTGTGTATCTAGGTCAAAGATACCAATGGTTGATTTGCCATATAGACCTGTTGCCATGAGTAATTTTTTGCCATCTAGAACTTCAAGACCTTGCACAAAAGCCTTGTCATCACTTGGATGGGTGGCGATGAGTGTGGCGGTGTTTGCACTTGCGTTTTGATGAAGTGGTGCGAGTAAAGCAATCAGGGCGATTTTATAAAATATTGCAAAAAATCGGTGTGTCATAAAAGTCAAATGATAAAACAATATATTTACCCAAAATACCCTATAATCAGCCTAGCGTCAAGAGATTTTGGCACAAGAGACATGAAGTCTGTGTTAGGGCGTACCAGTTTAAGCGTTAATCTAAAAACATCGTTGTGATATCGTCGTCTCTTGTACGCATCTTATCAAGTACGCTTATCAAAAGAGCATAAAATAGCCAAGTTAGACAACTTGGCTATTTTGTTAGATGAAATAACTGCTTGTTGAGAGTCTTATTTGGCGGATTTTATGTTTAGCACAATCATACTTGCCACAATAGCAATGCCGATAATGTCTGTGATTGTTTCAGGAATAATCAAACAAAACGCACCTACCGCCAAGATGATGCGTTGCCAAATTGGCATGGGGGCCTTGAAATAGCCTTCAACTGCCGATGACAAAGCAAGTACGCCAATGATAGAAGTGATGGCAACACTGATGATGACATGCCAAGCAGGCATGGCGAACTCTTTGGCGGTAACAGCGATATCGGTGGTGTCTATCATCATCATGTTCGGATTGTACACAAACATGAATGGCACGATAAAGCCTGCTAATGCCAGTTTTAAAGACTGCCAGCCTGTTTTCATGGGGTCGCCACCAGAGATACCTGCACCAGCAAAGGCGGCCAGTGCGACAGGTGGCGTGATATTGGCAAAGATCCCAAAATAAAAAACAAACATATGTGCCACCAGTACAGGAACATCAAAGTTAGCAAGAGCAGGTGCTGCCATTGTGGCGGTGATGATATAGGCAGGAATTGAGGGTAGTCCCATGCCAAGCACCATAGAGGCAATCATGGTGAGCAATAAAGTCAAAAATAATGACCCTGCACCTAAGGTAACGATTGATGAAGTCATTACCGTGCCAAAACTGGTTAAATTTACCACACCGATGACGATGCCTACGACCACGCACGCTGCCATGACAGACAGTGATTGTTTGGCACCATCTATCAATGCCGCAACGATGTCTGATAGCCCCATGCGAGTTTCAGGACGCAACCAGCTTACGATGACCGTAACACCAATTGTGTAGGCCGCTGCATAGCCAACAGGCATATTTTTTGCTAATAAATAAACCAAAAAAACAATGGGAAGTAGCATATGACCACGAGCTTTTAGCACGGCTTTGACTTGTGGCAGATTGTCTTTAGAGATGCCAGTTAGGTTGTTTTTACCGGCACGAAAATGCACCTGTGCAATCACGCCCAAATAGTATAGCAAGGCTGGCAGTGTGGCAGCCAAGGCAATCGTACTGTACTTCACCCCTGTGGTTTCTGCCATGATAAAGGCGGCTGCTCCCATGATGGGCGGTAAAATTTGTCCGCCAACTGAAGCACTGGCTTCAACTGCACCTGCAAAGTTTTTATCATAGCCAACTTTTTTCATAAGGGGGATGGTGAACGCACCTGTGCCGACAACATTTGCTACCGCAGCACCATTAATCGAGCCCATAAAACCACTTGAGATGACGGCAACTTTTGCAGGACCACCTTGTTTATGACCTGCCAATGCAAGTGCCAAGTCATTAAATAACTGACCCATGCCAGAGCGAGCCAAAAACGCACCGAATAAAATGAACAGAAAAATAAAGGTTACTGAAGCACCGATGGCAGTTGAATACAGACCTTCGGTTTTTAGGTATAACTGCCCAAAAATATCTCCCATATCATATGCTCGGGTCAGCAGGCGGTCAGGCATAAAATCCATATGGCTGATGAATGGGTATGCTAAAAATATCAGTGCAAAAATTGGTAATATCCAACCTGTAATACGCCTTGCACCCTCTAGCACCACCAGTACAGCAATGATTGAGAACATGACATCAAGCTGATTGGGTATGCCGCCACGCACACTGACAATGTCTTGGTATTGCCAAATCAAATAGCCTGCGGTTGATAAGGAAGCGATGAGCCAAATCCAGTCAAACGGAGCAACTTTATTGCGTGCAGATTTTTTGGTGGCAGGATAAATCAAAAAAATCAAGCCAATCCCAACTGCCACATGAACTGAGCGTTGTATCAGCTCAGGCAAAGGATTGAATGTGATATATAGATGGAAAATAGAATAAGCAATGGCAAGGGCAGCGATGATATAGCTGGTCGCTTTTCCCATGTTATTTCTGGTAACAGATTCACGGTCGTACTTTTCTAAAATCTCTTGTGCATCTGATGGGGGTGTGGATGAGTGTGAGTTCATGACAATGTCCAACAAAGATTAAAACATACAATTTAGGGCATCTACAATAGAGCGTATCATCAACTGAGCTGATGACGATTGGGTTGGTAATTGGTCTTGTGTAACAATGAATTTAGCTTGATGAAACTGTTTTAAGGACTGGTAATTAGCGATTGGCATGTTGGTATGGATTGATTTTGCCAAAAGGTTAATTTTTGTGGCAAAATCCGCACTTCGCTTGGCTGTTCAATCAGCTGATACACCGCCCAAGTTTGTGCGTCATCAATGCCATCACCCAAGATAATCTCGCCTTGCATATTGGCTGAGACTAGCCAGTTGAGTTCTTTTAAGGTTAGATGAACAGCTTGACCAACATAGCCATCTGGGGCATCAACAGTACTTCCTAGACTGGGTGTGCCTGCCCCAAAGGTCTGTAGGTAAGTCTTGTTTAGGGCGATGTTTGGATAATGCAGTTGATACACTTCCTGCCAGTACTGCCTTTCAACAGAATGTCGCCATTTTAGACTAAAAACATCAGGTAACCGACAAGAGATGTCTTTAATATGTAGCATGGCGACTGTGTTGATTGGCACGGTTGTCATCAATACAAACAGAACAACCATCATAATCATTATGACGGTTGTTTTGTTGGTGTGATTGAGCATTATTTTTTGTCAGCCTGCTCATCATAGTAGCGTTTTGCACCTGGGTG